>DATGSR010000062.1:0-20609 GCA_035302405.1 Beutenbergiaceae bacterium | reverse complement strand
ACCGTCGCGTGCACCGTGTCCACAGTGTGTCCCGCCTCGGCGAACAGCAGGTATGAGCCGGCCGCGGCATTGAACGCACCGTGGGCGAGGGCCGCCGGCCACACCGAGTCGCTGCGCAGTCGCAACCAGCCGAAGATGCCGCCGACCACGATGCACATGCCGGTCATCATCACCAACCCGAGCCATCCCGGGGCGGTGGGGTAGTTGTAGCCGAGCAGAATCAGCGGAGCATGCCACACGCCCCAGATCACGCCGGAGACGACGATCGCGCCCACCGCGCCCAGCGGCATCAGCTTGGGCAGTAGCCATCCGCGCCAGCCCAGTTCCTCGCCGAGTGCGGGGATCAGGTTGACGAACGCCCCGATGGGGATGGTCACCAGTTGCAGGGCGGCCAGCACGTGCACGGGCACGCCCAGATCCGGCGCCCCCTGAGTCCGAAGCAACTCCGCAAAGCCGGATAGGTTCGCGAAATCGGCCGGATAGACCCCGAGCCAGGCGCCGATCGGCAGCGCCACGAGCACCAGGGCGGTAGGAACGACTAGCCCCAGCGCCAGGTAACCAACGAACCGGCCCGGCCGCCCCAGGGGCCAGATGCCCAGCGACTGTAACCGTCGCGTGGGCCGTTCCACGAAGAAGACCGCCACGACGGCGGCGATCGCCGGTGTGCACATGACCGCAAGCGCGATCAGGCCGAATCGGGGATGGGCAAGGCCGTCTCCGAGCCACAGCGGTAGCGCTACCAACCAGGACAACCCGAAGGCGAGCACCAGGAAAACCGCGATGGCGCGACCCGAACGGCCCATGGTGTCCCCTCTGACGGCGATGTGAATCTCGAGGGTCATCGTAATGGTGGGGCACCGGCTGCGGATCCTTTGTGGCTTGTAGAGCGGCGGCGGACCGAGCGGGCCAGGTCCCACAGGCGTCGCCTGTGGTAGAAAGTTCGGCGTGCCGAACTTTATAGTGAGGAGCGTGAGCATGGGTTCTGGGCGACACCGCGCGTTGCTGTCGGCAGCCGCCTGCGCCGGGTTGGTCCTTGCGGGGTGCAGTTCGGGGAACGCCCGTGAAGTCGACGGTGGTGACGACCGTCCGTTGGTGCTGACCACCTTCACGGTTATCGCGGATATCGCCCAGAACGTCGCCGGGGAGCACTTGCGAGTGGAGTCGCTCATTCCGGTCGGGGCGGAAGTGCACTCCTATGAACCCACCCCGGGCGATCTGCGCACCGCAGCCGAGGCCGAACTGGTGCTGGACAACGGCCTGGATCTGGAACTGTGGTTCGAGCAGTTCGTCGCCGACGTGGAAGCCCCGCGCGTCATGGTCACCGAAGGCGTCGACCCGATCGATATCGCCTCCGATGCCTACGCGGGCCGACCGAACCCGCACGCGTGGATGTCTCCGCCGAACGTGCAGATATACGTCGACAACATCGCCGAGGCGTTCAGCGACTTGGCGCCGGAGCACGCCGAGGCCTTCGCGCAGAACGCCGAGTCGTACAACGAGGAACTGGACCTGGTACACACCGAACTCGTGAACAGCCTTGCCGAACTTCCCGAAGAGCAGCGCGCCCTGGTCACCTGCGAGGGGGCCTTCAGTTACCTCGCCCGCGACGCCGGTATGACCGAGCAGTACCTGTGGCCGGTGAACGCCGAGTCCGAAGCCACCCCGCAACGGATCGCCCGTACGATCGCCTTCGTCGAGGAGCACCAGGTGCCGGCCGTCTTCTGTGAGTCCACGGTCTCCGACGCCGCGATGCAGCAGGTGGTCGAAGCCACCGAGGCCGAGTTCGGCGGCGTGCTGTACGTGGACTCCCTCACCGGCGCCGACGGCCCGGTGCCCACTTACCTCGACCTGATCCGGTATGACGTGGACACCATCGTGGGCGCCCTGAGCGGGTCCGGGGCGGGGGCGGCGTAGGTGCACATGCAACCCGGCGACGGCGAGAGCCCCGCTCGCGGCAGCGCCCGCGACCGTAGCGCTGCGCCGGTGATTGACGTGCGGGGAGCGAGCGTGCGGTACGGGCCGGTGCGCGCGTTGCGTGAGGCGACCGCTGCCGTGGGCTCGGGTCGGGTGTGCGGGCTGGTGGGGATGAACGGATCGGGTAAGTCCACGCTGATGAAGGTGATGCTCGGTCTGGTGCGCCCCGACCCGGGACAGGTGCTGATCAACGGTGCCCCGCCGTCGTCGGCCCGCCGCCGCGGGCAGGTGGCCTACGTGCCGCAGCGGGAAGACGTGGACTGGGACTTTCCGGTTTCGGTGCGCGATGTGGTGGACACCGGTCGGTACCCCTATCTGGGTACCGCTCGCAGGCTGCGCCGCCGGGACAAGCAGATCGTGGCGGAGGCCCTGGAGCGGGTGGAACTGACGAAACTGGCGGGCCGGCAGATCGGACAACTCTCGGGCGGGCAGCGCAAGCGGGCGTTCGTGGCTCGCGCGATCGCGCAGCAAGCACCGGTGCTGTTACTGGATGAGCCCTTCGCGGGAGTCGACGAACCCTCCCAGCGCACCATCACCAGGCTGCTCCGGGAACTGGCCGCGCAAGGCGCCACCATCGTGCTGGCCACCCATGATCTGGCCGGCCTGCCCGATGTGGCCGATGAGGCGATCCTGATGGCCGGCACCGTGCTGATGCATGCCGCGCCGGAGGAAGTGATCCGGCCGGAGAACCTCGCCCGCGCCTTCGGCCTGGAGGGCCCGGCGGCATGATCGAGGCGCTCCTGGAACCGCTGACCTACCCCTTCATGGTTCGCGCGTTGATCACCGCACTGGTCGCCGGGGTGGTGTGTGCGCTGCTGTCCTGCTGGCTGGTGCTGGTGGGCTGGTCGCTGATGGGCGATGCCGTCTCCCACGCGGTGCTGCCCGGCGTAGTGCTGGCCTACATCGCCGGGGCCCCCTTCGCCGTCGGCGCGCTGATCTTCGGCTTCGGCGCCGTAGCGCTGATCGGGGCGGTGCGGGAGACGTCCCGGATCAAGGAGGACGCTGCGATCGGCATCGTGTTCACCACCCTGTTCGCCCTCGGACTGGTGCTCATCTCCGTCACCCCCAGCCAGGTGGATCTGCACCACATCGTGTTCGGCAACCTGCTGGGTGTCTCCCGCGGCGATCTGCTGCAGATCGTGCTCCTGGGTGCGCTGGTGTTGCTGGTGCTGCTGATCAAGCGTCGCGACCTGACGCTGTATGCCTTCGACGCTACCTATGCGTTCGCGATCGGCCTCAACCCCCGGGTGCTCGGGGCGTTGTTACTCGGCCTGATGGCGGTCACCACGGTGGTGGCGCTGCAGGCCGTCGGGGTGATCCTGGTGGTGGCGATGCTCATCATCCCAGGGGCCACCGCGTACCTGCTCACCGATCGGATGCCCGTGATGCTGGTGATCGCCCCGGTCATCGCGGTGGTCTGCGCAGTCGGCGGGGTGTATGCGAGTTTCCACGTCGATGTGGCCACCGGCGGTGCGATCGTGCTGGCCCAGGGGGCCGTGTTCGCCCTGGTGTACGTGTTCAGCCCGCGGCACGGGCTGATCGCAAGGCTGCGCGCCGCCTGAGTGCGCCGGCTTTCCTGACGGAACGCGCCGGGGCAGCAACGAAATCGGCTCCTGCCGCCGACCGGCCGGGGCTAGCCATCGCCCGGCCCTGCACCAAGCATCGCGGCGTCAACCCGGCAATGAACGGATTCCCAGTAGCGTGGCCCTGTCCCGGTGGGTCGGCAAAGATCGAGGTGGGTCGGCAAAGGTCGAGGTGGGTCAATCGTGAGCGTGGGGAGGAACTGAAGATGGATGGCAAGGTTCGGCTGGGAATCATCGGGCTGGGGGTGCAGGGCGCCGTCTATGCCCGCATGATCGCGGCCGGTGAGGCCGGCGACCTGGTGGTCACCGCCGTAGCCGATGTCGATGAGGATGCCCGCGCTCGAGCCCAGGAGGTCAGCCCGGGGGCGACGTTCTTCACCGACTACCGTGACCTGCTCGCCAGCGGCGAGGTGGATGCCGTCGTCACAACCACCCCGCACTACCTGCACCCGGAAATCGGGATTGCGGCGATCAAGGCCGGAGTGCACGTGCTGGTGGACAAGCCGGCAGGCGTCTACACCGCCCAGGTGCGCGAACTCAACGAGGTCGCTGCGGCGCACCCCGACGTCGTCTTCGCGATCATGTTCAACCAACGCAACAACCCGCTGTACCAGCAGATCAAACAGATCGTAGATGACGGGCAGATCGGCCCGATCCGCCGTTCCAATTGGGTCATCACCACCTGGTGGCGGCCCGACGCCTACTACGCCGCCAGCGAGTGGCGGGCCACCTGGGGTGGTGAAGGCGGCGGCGTGCTGGTGAACCAGGCGCCCCACCAATTGGACCTGTGGCAGTGGATCTGCGGCATGCCGAAATCCGTGGTGGCCAAGGCCGCGTTCGGGTTCCGGCGGGATATCGCTGTGGAGGACGAGGTGACGATCCTGGCCGACTACGGCGACGGCGTCACCGGCGTCTTCGTCACCGCAACCCATGACCCCGCCGGCACCGACCGGCTGGAAATCCTCGGGGACCGGGGCAAAATCGTGGTCACCGACTCCAAGACCGCCACCCTCACCCGGTTCAGGGCCGATGAACGGGAGTTGTCCGCCGGCTTGTCGGTGGAGGAGGGCTTCGCGCTGGCATCCGGGGCGCAGACCTCGGAGTTCTACACCACCGAGGAGATCACCACCGAGTCGGCCTGGGGCGCCCAGCACGCCGGAGTGCTCGCCAACTTCGCCGACGCTGTCTTGAAGGGCGCCGAACTGCTGGCCCCCGGGGCAGACGGCATCAACGGAGTGCGGCTGGCCAATGCGGCGCACCTGTCCGCCTGGCTCGGAAAAGAAGTGTCCACCGACATCGACGAAGCGGCATACCTGCGTGAGCTCAACGCCCGAATCAGGGCTGAAGGCCAGTTCCCGGAGCGCCCCCAACCCACGGTGCGTGGCTAGCCGACCCTCCGCCCGCCGACCAGCCCACGGGCGGGCCCGCGGGGGCGAGAGCGGCTAGCGGCGATACGCTACTGCCATGTGCGGTTGTCCTAATCGGCGAGCGGTGCTGCGTGCCGGCGGTATGGCGGCCGGCGGTGCGGCACTTCTTGCCGCCTGCGGTACAGACGACGACTCCGCCGAGGACGCGTCGATCGCCGGCGGGGAGACGTTGGCTGATCTGAGCGAGTTGGACGTCGGCTCCTCCCTCTCGGTGCAGACCTCGGCCGGCCAGACGGTGCTCCTCACCCGTCTTGATGAGGAGCAGGTGGTGGCCTTCAGCGCGGTGTGCACGCACCAGGGCTGCACGGTCGAAGTGGGGGCCGAGGAGGCCGAGTGCCCTTGCCACGGCTCGCGCTACGACCTCACCACCGGTGAGGCCACCGCGCGTCCCGCCACGGAACCGCTCGCGGCGATCGAGGTGGAGATCCGTGACGGCCAAGTGCGCACTACTTGAGGCTTGAGTGTTTGAGGCTTGAGTGTTTGAAGCGCGAGTCTCAGGCGCGAATTCAAACGTTCTCGGAGCGGTGGCCCCACGCCGCTGGCGCACGGACGAAGCGCCTTCCGCGGCGTAGCGACCGGGGCATCGCCGCGGTCAACTGCTCCGGGGACGGCCGCGCTTTTCCGGTGCGCTGGTATGGCGCTCAGTGACGCCCCGCGTAAGGTGGCTCTGCAACTGTCACGCGAGTAGGGAAGACATGACACAACAGCAACCACCACCGGACCAGTTCGGCCACTCCTCCCAGGCACCCCAGGGATCTCCGGGGTCGCCGCAAGATGGCGGTGGGCAAGCCCCTGCCTCCCAGGGCGGCTACGTTCCACCGGCGCCCCATGACGCCACCCAGCAGATGCCGCCCCCGGGCCAGCCTGCGCAAGGCGGGTACTACGACCAGCCGCCCACTGGGCAGCCCCAATCCGGTGGAGAGCGGCAGCCTGGCGGCCAACCGCAGCCTGGCGGCCCGCCCCAGCCGGGATACGCGCCGCAGGCGGGTTATCAAGGCCCGCCGCAGCCGAACTACGGCGGTCCGGCCGGCGGCCCGGGCTTCCCTCCGTCCGGCGGACCGGGTGGCCCCGGCGCGCCGTCGGAACCGGGACTATTCGATCTCACGCTGGCCACGCCGGTCGCCCCCCGCATCGCCAAACTCGGGCTGATCGCACTGTGGGCACTCGGCGGACTGACGGCGTTGTCCGGGCTGGTCGGTTTCATCACCACCGTCGTGGTCGGCGTGGGTCCGTGGGGAGGCGGGGGCGCAATGGTCTTCGGCGCCCTGGTGGAGATGATCCTGGCCTTCGCCCTCGCAGCAGTGATCGTGGTGCTGGGCCGGATGCTGATCGAACTGGTGTTGGCGGTCATCGCCTCACGTGAGGACGCCAAACAGCGGTCCTCCAACGGCGCCGCGGAGTAACCCCGGCGCGCACCGCGCGTACTCTCGCCTGCTTCCGTCTCGCCGCAGCCGTGGGCCGTGGCCGCGGGCTCACCGCGGCCGCGGTCTGGGCGCGGGCCATGGTCCCCAGCCACGGTCAGCATGGCGGGCACGACTGCATGGAGCGCGCGAATTTGCGGTAGCACGTGTGCCCTGCACCATGAATGCATGGCGGGCATGAAAGCACGCGCACGGATGCTCCACGGGCACGGCTGCATGGCACGCGCGGGCCTCCCTCGCTGAAGGGAGACAGTTATCCACAGTTGCTGCCCGCGGCTGCCTAATGTCAGTGGGTCCCTCTAGCATGGGAACATGCGTTCGAACGAGCGCATCTGGCGGCAGAGGGGGCAGCATGTCGACGACGCAACAGCCGGTGGCACCGTCGCTTACTGCCGACCTTGAAGCGCTCGAACAGATCGTCGCGCGCATTGCCGAGGCGGACATCGCCACCGAGCAACTGAGCCACTCCGGGCCGCTACTGGGAGAAGCCGCCGTACGTATCCATCAGTCGACCCAGAGACTCATCGGGAAGCGGCTGCAATGGCTCGCGGCTGAAGAAGCCGACGGGCGCTGGGCGCTGGGTGGTGCCAGAACATACGCCACCCATGTGGCTCACACTCATCACATTCCGCAAAGCGCCGCGAAAGCGGACGTGCGCCTCGCCCGCCAGTTGCGCGAAGAGATCCGTGAGTTCGGGCTCGCCCTTCGACACGGACGTGTCGGAGCAGACCAGGTGCGAATCCTCGCCCGGGGCGCCCTGACATCGCAGGCACGCATCGCCGCACTGCAGGAACAGGCTCAGGCCGAGGACGCGGCGACCACGGATGCCGATACAGAGGAGGCCGGGGCGACCGTTGAGGACAGCGGCGGCTCCGACGCTGGTGCCGATGCAATGAACCACGACACCGAGCACCATGCCACTGTCGAGCAACTCTTGTTGCGCCAAGCCCAGAAGATGCGTCCGGAGGAGTTCCGGATGTTGGTGCGACACTTCGCCACGGTGGCCGATCCCGAAGCGGACGATCGCGGATACCGCAAGGCCCAAGAGCGCGAGCACTTCGACGTTTCCCGCACCCTCGACGGATACCACGTACGCGGGTTCCTGACCGAGGAGCACGGCCAGCAGGTATGCACCGCGTTGGATGCCGTCATGGGGCCACCTGCGCGCGACGAAACCCGTAGCTCCACTCAACGCCGGGCGCAGGGGCTGGCCGACATGGCCCGGCTTGTACTCGATCAAGGGCTCGCGGGCACATCCGCTTCGGTTCGTCCCCATGTCGGGGTGTTGATCGGACCCGAGCAATTTCACGAGATGATGCAGGCAGCGGCACAGTCGTCGACCGACCACGCCGGCGACGGTGGCACAGACCATCGGGGTGATGCGAACCGGCGCAATGGCGCTGACGCCGCTCATCGGCGACGCGAGGATCGCAACGTCGCAACGCGCAAGGCGGAACTCAACCCGTTCGATCATCCGGCCTTCGTGCGATGGGACTGGGACGCCATCCTGGGCAACCCGCCGCCGAGATGGACCGATGGCACCGGCCCAGTGCCCGCCCAGGTCTTGCGGCGGTTGGCTCGGTGCTCGGACGTCTACCGCGTGCTGTTCTCCCCGGAAGGTGAGGTGCTCAACCATGGCCGCGCCCACCGGTTATTCACCGCTGCGCAGCGGCGAGCGATCGTCGCCCGCGACCGGCACTGCACCTACCCCGGTTGCACCGCCCCACCGATACTCTGCGAGACGCACCACGCGATCGTGCGCTGGGCAGACGACGGGCGAACCGATGTGGACAACGGAGCCCTGTTGTGCTTCCACCATCATGATCTGGTCGAAACTCGCGGGATCGCCATGGCCCGTGAGGCGGGACGTTGGCGGTTCTACCGCCGGGACGGAACCGAACTCCCCTCCGACTACCCGCAACCGTGGCCGACGGCTGCCGACGTCGGCAGGAATCCCAGGCCTGGGCGCCGCACCCCCTGGAAACACCGTGAGTGACGCTTGAACGTGTGAAGAATGACTCCCCGACAGATCAAGAGTGATTGTTGGACACGTGAATCTGCCCGCATGCAAACCCGACCTGCCGCGACACGAGCGTTTCGGCGCGGAACGGGCGATTAGACCGGGTCTAGTTGCACGTCTTTCGGCTCCTTGTCCGGACGCCACCCACGCCACACCGGGTGGCGCAGCCTGCCGTCGGCGGTCCAGTTGGAGAAGGCCACCTCTGCCACCCGTGCCGGCTCCACCCAATGAGCTTCCCGGGCGTCGGCGCGCGGTACCTGGGATACCGAGGAAGTGTCCCGTTCCTCTTCACGGAGCGTGGTCAAAATGCGCCGAGCCTCTTGCTGGCTGAAGCCGGTACCTACTCGCCCCGCGTACCGCCAGCCCTCCTCTTTCGATGGAACGGCCAGCAATAGCGACCCCACGGCGTTGGCGCGACTACCTCTCCCGGGTCGCCAACCGATCACCACCACTTCCTGGGTGCGCGAGTGACGGATCTTGATCCAGGACGAACTACGCTGCCCGGCGCGGTAGGTGCCGTCCAAGCGTTTGGCTACAATCCCCTCCAAGCCCTGGTCGGCACTGGTTCGTAATGCTGCGGACACGTCGGACTCGAATACCGGCGGCACCTGCACGGTCGCCGAGGCAGACACCAACTCCTCCAGCAGCGTGCGGCGTTGGTGGTACGGGAATCCCGTCAGGTCATGACCGTCCATCGCCAGCACGTCGAAGAACATCACGTGCACTTGTTGCTGACGCATCGCCGCGGCCACTTGGCGTCCAGTTGCTTGCATCCGAGGCTGTAATCGGCCGAAGTTGGGCCGGCCCTGGGGATCCAGAGCGACGATCTCGCCATCCAGCACGGCTGAACGGGCGTGCACGAGGTCTGCGACCTCGGCTAGTTCGGGGTACTGCTCCGTGGTCTCCAACCCGGACCTGCCGAAGACTCGCACGAGACCGTCATGGACGTGCACGACCGCGCGCACGCCATCCCACTTCATCTCGGCGGCCCACCCCTCAGAGCCCACGTCCGCAAGCGTCCCGGCTGTCGCCAGCATCGGCGCGATCGGAGTGAACGGGGTGAACGGTTGAGCGCGAGTCGCCGTCGTTGTCGGAGGTACCCTCGCGGCGTCTTCGGCGCGCAGGGAGGGCTCGGACGGCTCGGACGGCTCGGATGGCTCGGGCGGCTCGGACGGCTCAGACGGCTCGGAAGGCTCGGAGGCCGGAGGGGGCGCCTCCGGCGAGGCCCATGGGGGCGCGTCCGGCTCGGCGCCGGCGGGAGGGCGCGCGTCGTCGGCCGTGCGCGGCCTCGCACCCGGCTGAGCCTCCGCTTGCCCCGCTTCCTGCTGGGAACGGCTCGGTCCGCGGGAGGTGTCGCGGGTGTCCGGTTCGGCCGGGTCCGGCTGCTTCTTGGTGAGGATGATGAGCCACTGGTCACGCTCGCCCCCGGTGCGCACGAGGGCGAACCGACTTACCTGGCCGGGCCCGGAGGTGGCGAGGCCGCCGTCCTCGGCCCCGGTGAGGGTGACGATAACCTCCTCACCCTCGCGCCATTTCTCGGTCTCGTAAGTCCCTCGGTCCCAGATGGTCACCTCGCCGGCGCCGTACTCGCCCTTGGGTATCGTGCCGGCGAAGGAGGCGTACTCCAGCGGGTGGTCCTCTGTGGGCACCGCCAAGTGGTTGCGTTTGGACGAGGTCGGCACACCTCTCGGTAGCGCCCAACTCACCAGCACCCCTTCGCGCTCCAACCGGAAATCCCAGTGCAGTCGGCGAGCGTGATGCTCCTGGATCACGAACGTGGGCCGGCCGCCTTCGTGGTCCTCCGGCGCCCGACCGGATGGCACTGGCTCGGGGGTCCGGGACGCATCACGCATGGACCGGTACTTGGCCAGCCGGTCCGGAGCCGGCACCGCGGCGTCCTTCACTCCGAGGGCCGCCATGGGATCTCCGCGTTCCTCCAACAGTGCGAGGACGTCCTCGGGTGCCAACTGCCGCAGCGCCGGGTCGCGCAGTTCCTCCCAGGTGCGCGGGGCTGCTACCCGCGGAAGGGCCGTGCCCCGCAACGAGTAGGGCGCAACGGTGGTCTTCTTCGCGTTGTTCTGGGACCAGTCGAGGAACACCTTCCCGGCCCGGGCGGCACGCGCCATCTTCGACAGCACCAGGTCGGGGTGATCTGCCTCCAGGCTCCGAGCCAGTTCCCGCGCCAATGCGCTGGCCTGGTCGGAGGTGATGGAGCCGTCCAGTGGCGCGTACATGTGGATGCCTTTGGACCCGCTGGTCACCGGATAACTATCCATGCCCATCCCGGCCAGAATCTCCCGCACCAAGTCCGCGACGTGAGCCACGGTAGTCAGTTCCACTCCCGGCCCCGGGTCCAAATCCAGGACCAGCCGGTCCGGGTTCATCGGTTGACCGCTGGAGTCCACTCTCCATTGCGGCACGTGTACTTCCAACGCCGCGATCTGTGCGAACCATGTGAGCGTGGCACGGGAATCCACCACCGGGTAGGTGTTGACATGGTCGGAGTGCTGGACGGCGACCCGAGTCACCCACGATGGTGTGCCGGCATCGAGGTCCTTGCTGAAGAACGCGTCCTTGGGTCGGCGCGCGGTTCCTACCCCGTCGACCCACCGTTTCCGGGTGACCGGCCGACCGGTGCAATGCGGCACCATCACATCGGCTACCTGCGCGTAGTAACGAGCGACGTCGGCCTTGGTCGTCCCGGTCTGGGGATAAAGCACCTTGTCCAGGTTGGTCATGCGCAGGCGGCGCCCATCGACGTCGACCACCGTTTCCGCACGAGCCATGGTGCCTATCGTGCTGGCTGGGGCGCGCCGGGGCTACTGCGACAGGCCAGCACCCCGTCCGGGCTGCTGCCGCGCCCGAACGCTGCATGGCGATCATCACGGCTTTCCAGCGGGCGAACCGTGCGTTCTGCGCGCCGTGTCAAGGTAGCCCGACGGCGTAGTCGCTCTGCCATCTGGGACGCCCGATGCCCGGGCGAGCACCGCCGTCTGCGCTGATGGCAGCACCTGCTCGGGCACCGCCGTCGGCGCTCGGCGCAGCCCGACCGGCCGATATCTCTCGCCTTCGGCCCGTTGGTGGTGTTGACTGACCAACGAAAGGAGGCTCGGTAATGCGCTCGATCTGGAAAGGCTCGCTGACGTTCGGCCTGGTGAATGTGCCCGTCTCGGTCTACAGCGCCACCGAATCCCACGACGTGCGCCTCCGGCAGGTCCACGACGCCGACGGCGGGCGCATCCGCTACCAACGCAAGTGTGAGGTCTGCGAGCAGGTGGTGCCGTACGAGAATATCGACCGGGCATACACCGAGGGCGAAACCACCGTGGTCCTCACCGATGAGGACTTCGCCTCGCTGCCGGCCGAACGCACCAAGGAGATCGAGATCCTGGAGTTCGTGCCCTCCGCCCAGGTGGACCCGATCATGTTCTCCAACGCCTACTACCTCGCGCCGCCGGGGGAGATGAGCAAGTCCTACGCACTGCTGCGCCGCACCCTGGAGGAGACGGACCGCACCGCGATCGTGTCCTTCACGCTGCGGCAGAAAACCCGGCTGGCGGCGTTGCGCGTGCGCGGGAACGTGCTGATGCTCCAGACCCTGTTGTGGGCCGATGAGATCCGCGAGCCGGACTTCGCCGCCACTACCGAAGAGGTCAAGGTGTCCAAGAAGGAGATGGAGATGGCCAACCAACTCGTCTCCTCCTATGAGTCGGACTTCGAACCGGAGAACTACACCGACGAGTACCAGAAGGAATTGCGGGCGCTCATCGAGGCCAAGATGGAACGCGGGGAAGCGGTGGAGACGCCCGAGGTCGCACAAGAAGAGGGCGCCGAGGTGGTGGATCTGATGGAGGCCCTCCGGCGCAGCGTGGCCCAGTCCCGCAAGAACAAGAACTCCGGCGCCAAGGACGAGAGTTCCGAGGCCAAGAGCGAAACCGCGTAAGAACGCGTACACTATGTCGGCGGCCCGCCCACATGTGCGGGTCCCGTTCCGTCCCCTGGAGGTCGACTCCTTCGTGATGTTGTCCGTGCCTGCGCGCGCGTGCGAAGCCCCATGAGCGGCAAACCCGAACCACGTCACCGTCCCACCAGCACCGTCCCCAGTACCACCCCGTCAGCCCCCGAGCGAGGGTCCAAAGCCCGCGCGGCCACCGGATCATCCCGCACCCGCGCCACCACCGACTCCTCGGTGCTGGCCACGCTGGCGCGCCTGCTTCCCTTCCTCAAGCCCGCACTGCCTCGCCTGATCGCCGGGATGCTGTGCGCGCTGGGCGCCAGTCTGGCCGCGCTCATGGTGCCCCAGGTGCTGGAGTGGGCGGTCAACGAACCGCTGCTGGGCTCGGTGGAAAGCGGAGAGACTTCCGGGGTGTGGATCGCGGTCGCGATGGTCGCCGGCCTTGGGGTGCTGGAGGCCGTGCTGATCGCGCTGCGTCGCTGGTTCATCCTGGTGCCCGGTACCCGGGTGGAGGCCGACCTGCGGATGAGCCTGTTCACCCACCTGCAGGACCTTCCGGTGGGCTTCCACGACCAGTGGGCCGGAGGCCAATTGCTGTCCCGGTCCATGACCGACCTGGGTACGTTGCGCCGGTTCCTGAGTTTCGGCGTCGTCATGCTGGTGGTGAACGCCACCACGATCGCGGTGGGCACCTACCTGATGATCAACCTCGGGGGCGTGCTCGGGGTGGTCTTCCTGCTCGGCGCGCTACCGGTGATCTACCTGTCCTTCCGGTTCTCCCGGCAGTTCCGCCACATCGCCCGGCTTTCCCAGGACCAGGCCGGTGACCTGGCCACCACCGTGGAGGAGTCGGTGCACGGGATCCGGGTACTCAAAGCCTTCGGCCGCGCCCGGGAGGCCTACCACTCCTTCTCCGCCGAAGCAGACGAACTGCGCCGCACCGAGATCCGCAAGGCTCGGGCGATGTCCGCGTTCTCCTTCGCCATCACCACCATCCCGGAAGTGGTGCTGGGCATCACCGTGCTCATCGGTATCTGGCTGGTCACCAACGGCAACGTGAGCGTGGGGGCGTTGGTGGCATTCTTCGCCACCGCGGCCATCATGGCCGGCCCGGTGGAGCAGGTGGGCGAACTGATGGCGATGAGCCTCACGGCGAAAACGGCGGTGGACCGGTACTTCGAGGTGTTGGACACCCCCAACAGCGTGACCGACCCGGCTAAGCCCAAGAAGATCAGCAACCCGCGCGGGCAGGTGCGGTTCGACGGCGTACGCTTCCACTTCCCGGACGCGCCGCTCGTGCAGCCGGTCCCGCAGGGCCGGCCGGACCAACCCGTGGAGTCTGCTCGGGAGGAGGTACTCGCCGGGATCGACCTGCAGATCCGTGCCGGGGAGACGATGGCGCTGGTGGGCCTGACCGGCTCCGGTAAGACGACCATGGTGTCCCTGGTGCCCCGGTTGTACGACGTCACTGGCGGAGCAGTGCGGATCGACGGTGTGGATGTACGGGACATGACCCGTCACCACCTGCGCACCTTGGTGTCGATCGCGTTCGAGGACTCCACCTTGTTCTCCGCCTCGGTACGGGAGAACGTGCTGATGGGCGCCCCCCAGGGCCAGGACACCGACGCCGATCTGGACCGAGCGCTGACCGTGGCCCAGGCCCAGTTCGCCTACCACCTGCCCGAGGGTGTGGACACCGTTATCGGGGAGGAGGGGCTGAGCCTGTCCGGTGGGCAGCGTCAACGCTTGGCGCTGGCCCGCGCGGTCGCCGCCCGGCCCACCGTGTTGGTGCTCGATGACCCGCTGTCCGCCCTGGATGTGTCCACCGAGGAAGCGGTCACCTCCCACCTGCGCGTCGAACTACAGGAGACCACCACGCTGATCGTGGCGCACCGGCCCTCCACCGTGGCGCTGGCGGACCGGGTCGCGGTGCTGCAGGAGGGCAAGATCGTGGGCGTAGGTACCCACTCGGAGTTGCTGGCCGACAACGAGCACTACCGGTTCGTGATCTCCTCCTTGGTGGCCGACGAGCAGTACCAGCGCGAGCAGGAGGAGTACGACCAGCAGCAGCTGTCCTTCGACCGCGCACCCCGCCCTGCCGCCGAGGACGACGGCTTCGACGCCGACGGCGACTATCAGCCAATCGACCGCGCCGCGCCCGTCCGGGACAGCCGGGACCAGGAGGTGCGCCGATGAGGGGCGCGTCGGCGAACGTGCCGATCGGCACCGCTGGGGAGGAGGAGTACAACCTGGACCGTGCCCGGTCCAAGGCGGTACGCCGTCGTTCCCTGCGCCTGCTCAAGGATTTGTTGCGCCCGATGTGGGGGTTGTTCGCCCTCACCGTTGCGGTGGTGGTCGTGGCCCAGGCCGCCCGGGTGGCTGGCCCTGCGCTGGTTGCGCTGGCCATCGACCACGGGATCCCCGCTGCCCAGGAGGGCAACTGGCTCATTCCCGCCGTGATCGGCAGCGTCTACGTGCTCACCGCGATCGTGGCCGGCGTGTGCACCGCGGCGTTCATCCGCCTGGCCGCCAAGGTGTCCCAGGCGGTGCTGTTGGACCTGCGCCAACGAGTGTTTCGGCACACCCAGCGCTTGAGTCTGGAGTTCCACGAGAACTACACCTCCGGTCGCATCATCGCCCGCCAGACCTCCGACCTGGATGCGCTGAAACAACTGCTGGACTCCGGGATCGTGTCACTTGCCCAGGGCTTCCTGTTCATGACGTTCACCGGGGTGTCGCTCTTCCTACTGGACTGGCGCTCCGGACTGGTGCTGGCGGTGGCGGTCGGGCCAGTGTGGGCGATCACCCGTTGGTTCCAACTGCGATCCCAAGTGCTGTACCGCCAGCAACGCACGGCCTCGGCACGGCTGATCGTGAACTTCGTGGAGAACATGACCGGGATCCGCGCCGTGCAAGCCTTCCGCCGGGAGCGGGCGAACAACCGCACCTACGGCGATCTTGCCGAGCAATACCGGGAGAACACCGCCCGCACTATGGGACTCACCGGCGTCTACGATCCGGCGCTGAAACTGATCGGCAACCTCACGGTGGCCACCGCGCTGGCCATCGGCGGGTTCCGCGTGTTGGACGGGTCGATGGAGGTGGGCGTGTTGGTGGCAACCCTGCTGTACACCAACCGGTTCTTCCAGCCCATCACCCGGATGGCAATGTTCTACAACTCCTTCCAGTCCGCCGCGGCCGCGCTGGAGAAGATCTCCGGGCTACTGGAGGAGGTCCCCACGGTGCGCCAGGACCCCGACCCGGTGCCGCTTCGCAACCCCAAGGGTGATTTGCGGTTCGACGGGGTGACGTTCGCCTACGGCGACGGGCCGGTGGTGCTGTCCGAACTGAACCTGCACATCCCGGCCGGGCAGACGATTGCCCTGGTGGGCCACACCGGCGCGGGCAAGTCCACGGTGGCCAAACTCATCGCCCGATTCTACGACGTCACTTCCGGCACCCTGACGCTCGACGGGGTGGATATCCGGAAGGTCTCCACCACGGATCTGCGTCGCGCGGTGGTGATGGTGACCCAGGAGGCCTACCTGTTCTCCGGCTCGGTGCGCGACAACATTGCCCTGGGCAACCCCCACGCCACCGACGAGCAGATCGAGGCCGCTGCGCGCGCGGTGGGTGCCCATGAGTTCATCTCCGAACTGCCCGACGGGTACCACACCGACGTCAATAAACGCGGTGGCCGGGTCAGCGCCGGGCAGCGCCAGTTGATCTCCTTCGCCCGGGCGTTCCTGGCCGACCCGGCGGTGCTCATCCTGGATGAGGCGACCAGTTCCCTGGACATCCCGGGTGAACGGCTGGTGCAGCGCGGCCTGCAAACGCTGCTGGCCGATCGCACGTCGTTGATCATCGCCCACCGGCTGTCCACCGTGGCGATCGCGGATCGGGTATTGGTGATGGACGACGGCAGGGTGATCGAGGACGGCAGCCCGGACGACCTGGTCGCCGGGCGGGGTCAGTTCGCCCAATTGCACACCGCGTGGCGCGACTCCCTGGTCTGATCGATGCCAGGATGGTGCCATGCCATCGCGGAAGAACAGGGACGACGACGACCGCCTCGCAGGTGGTGAGGTGCACCCCGGTCAGCACGCGCCGGGGGCCGCGCCTTCGAACGCGGAGGCCATGGACCCCGGCCCGGGGCTAGTCGAGCGCCCTCCGCGGGGCGCGCACCACGCCGATGCCGTCACACCGGACGCCAAGGGCACCAAGGGAACCCAGGGCCGCTCCAGTGACGCCCAGGTCCAGCCTCGCGATGGCCAGGAACGTCCCCGCAGTGACGTGCCGCCGGCGTGGCTGCGTACCTCAGCGGTCGTGCTCGGCAGCGCGTTGCTGCTGGTGCTGCTGTTGGTGATCGCAGCCGCCACGTTGCCGACGTGGTGGGCCCAGACGGTCGGTCGGCAGGTGGACGGTGTGCCGGCTGCCGGTACGTTGTGGGGTCTGTTCTACGGGGTGACCTTCACGCTCATCCCGCTGCTCCTGGCGGTGGTGGCGCTGCGTGTGCGGTGGGCCTGGAAAGTGCGGGTGGGGATCGGGGTGGCCGCGGTCCTGCTGCTCCTGCCGAACCTGCTCACTCTCGCCGTTGCGATCGGTGCCTCGGAACGCACCCGGTCCGCACGCACGCTGATGATCGTGCAGGCGCCCAACTTCCGGTTGGCCACCCTGATCGGTGCCGTGGTGACGTTAGTGGTGGGGACCGCGCTGGCGTTGCTGCTTCACCGGATGACGGCCTCGCGCCGGGAACTGGCTGCACTGCGCAAGCAGGCCCGTCCGGACTGAGATGTCGGGCGCGGGGCAGTGGTACGGACTGGGCCATGCGCGCCACGTACAGTGGACGCGGTAGGTGGCGTGAGCAAACCCGACCGAAGGAGCACCCGCGTGCCGAGCCCGACCAGGAGCCTTGCGATGCTGGCTGCTGCCGGGTTGCTCTTGGCCGGGTGCACCGGCGGGGTCGACCTGGATCCGGAGCCCACCGCCCCGGCACCGCCGCCCCCGCAGATCGCCACCACCCACGATCCCGGTGAGACCCCGACGCTGCTGGCCTCCAACGATCCGGTGGAGATGGCCCTGCAGGTAAGTGAACGGTACTTCGCCTCCGCACACATGGTGATCCTCGCGCCACACGACGACGAGGAGGCCGTGGCCCGGGCGGCTTCGATCGCCACGGCTGCCGGTGCACCGTTGCTGCTGACCGGAGCCGAGGGGGGCGGTCTGGCCGTGGAGACAGAACTGGTGCGCCTGAGTACCCACTCCGCGTTGACCGTGGGGGCGGTGGACGTGCTGGAGTTCGATGTCACCGGCCTGGATATCGTGCCCGCTCCCCAGGACCCGGAGGAACTGGGCGAGATCCTCGGCCTGGACTTGACCGAGGTGAGCGTGGCGCACGCTGCAGCCGGCGCCGTCGATGATCAGGACTCCGGCGACGCACAAGCCGAGGCTGCGGAGGATGCGGATTCCGACGCGGATGAGGATCCTCCCGAGGATCCCGAGGCGAACGGCCAGGATGGCACCGACCAGGATGGCGCTGACCCGGATGGCGCCGACCAGGACGACGCGGTGCAGGAAGACGCCTCCGAGGATTCCGGCTCCGAGACCGCCGAGGCGACCGATACGCAGAACGAGGAGCCGGGGGAGCACGGGGGAGGGGCCGAGAACGGTGAGACCGCCCAGGACGGCGACGCGGAAACCGAGGACGGTACCGACGACGGCGAGCCGGCGCCCGAGGACGGCCAGGAGCAGGCCCCGGCCGACTATTTGGAGGCATTGGCGGGTCTGGAACCTGGCCAGGTGCTCGACCTGGAACCGGCCGGCACCGAGACACCCGAGGAAGTCGGCCAGATCCGGCCGACCGAGCCCACCGAACGGCTCGAGGGCCAGTTGGTGCTCGCCGACGGGGCCGCGGAGCAGGCAGCGGCCGTGGGCATCGCCCGCGCGGCCGGAGCGCAGGTGATGTTGACCGAAGAGATCAGCACGAACGCGCAGGTGATCGACGCCTCGGCGCAGGCACAGTCCATCTTGGGCCTGGGGACCAGTTTCGGTGACGATACCGAGTTCAATTGGCGCGCGCTGACCGCGGCCAGCGGGGTGGAACTGCCCGGCGGAGGCCAAGAGGTCTTCGACGGCAAACGGTATGTGGCCCTGTACGGGCACCCGCGGACCTCCAGGCTCGGCGTGCTCGGGGAGCAGGGGACCGATGACACCATCGAACGTGCCGAGGAATACGCCGAGGACTATCGAGAACTTACCGACGATGAGGTGGTCCCCGCCCTGGAGATCATCGTTACCGTGGCCACCACGGCCGCCGGATCGGACGGCACCTACTCCAGCGCCTGGTCCCCGAGCACGTTCGAGCCGTTGATCGAGGCCGCGCAGGAGGCCGGCCAATACGTCGTGCTCGACTTCCAACCCGGGCGCAACAGTTTCCTGGACCAGATCCGGATGTATGAGGACCTGCTGGCCTACCCCCATGTGGGCGTCGCGTTGGACCCCGAGTGGCGCCTTACCGGGGACCAGGTGCACCTGGAGCAGATCGGTCACGTGCAAATCAACGAGGTGAACGACGTGGTCGACTACTTGGCCGACTTCGTACGCACACACGACTTACCGCAAAAGATGTTGATCTTGCACCAGTTCCAACGGCAGATGATCCGTGATCGGGACGAGTTGGACACCTCCCGTCCGGAGGTGGCGGTGGTGATCCACGCCGACGGGCAGGGGCCCGTGGACGCCAAGTTCGACACCTGGGAGCAGATCCGCCGGGACGCGCCGGAAGCAGTGGCGTGGGGATGGAAGAATTTCATCGACGAAGATGATCCCCTGATGAGCCCGGAGGAAACATACGACGTGGAGCCACAACCGGAATTCGTGAGTTACCAGTAATCCATGACCGACCAACCCCCGCAGCGGGGCACCGGGAACGGGCACCTCGCTGAAGGAGTCACCGACCCCCCGGAGGCACCCCGCCGTCGATTCGCGTGGTGGCACCGCCTGCAACCGCTCACCCGTCGCGCGATCCGGGTGGGCACCGCCGTCCTCGCCGCGTTGCTGGTCTCGATGGGCTTCGCCGTCGCCACCGCCAGTTACACCGGTTCCTTGGGGCCGCACGTGGCCGAGTACTCCACCCGGCTGAACGGCGAGGTGCGGGTGGACATGGGGCCGCTGGGCTCGCTGGTGATCGACTCGCCCGCACCGGCGAACCTGGGCGTGTACGTCCTGGTGCACGAGATCCCCGACCAACTCACCACCGATGATGCGGATCCGATCGCCGGACTGATGGCGGATGTGCGATCGTACGAGCAGTTCCTCACCAACCCCCAGGCCACGATCGACGACGCCGTGCGCGGCTTGGTGCAGGATGCGATCGGGCGCGGCGTGGTCACCCTGAGCGTGTTGCTGATGGGTATCGCCCTTGGCCGACTGGCCGCCCACGGGGTGCTGCGCGAGGCGCTGAAGAGCGCGTGGCGCCAGCCGGGCGTGCCGTTCCTGGCGCCCACGTTGGCGGTGATGCTGGTGGTGCTGCCGCTGAGTGACCTGACCCGGTCCTTCGGGTTGGAGGGCCGTAGTTCACCGGTGTTGGCGGGCACGCCGCTGGCGGAGGCGCGGATCACCGGCCGCCTGGCTACGATCGTGGACCACTACGGCGGCATGGTGGTGCGTGCGGTGGAGGACAACGAACGCTTCTACGCCGAGGTGAATACCAACCTGCTGGAGGCCTACGCCGCAGACCCCGCACCGTTGGCGCCACCGGAGGGGCCGGCCTCGGCGGTGGACTCCGCGCAGCGCGGTGAGGATGAGTCCGCACAGGACGGCGCGGACCAGGGTGGCACCGGTCGGGACGGCGCGGACCAGGGTGGCACCGGGCAGGACCGCGCGGACCAGGGGGACGCCGGGCAGGACCGCGCGGGGGAGGACGGTATCGAGCAGAGCGAGGCCGAACAGAGCGGGGCCGAGCATGAAGGGGGCGATCCCGCCCCCGACGAGCACGCCACCGGAGCGCAGGTGTTCAGCGACCCGGAGGCGGAGTACGCCACACTCCTGATGATCGCCGACCTGCACTGCAACGTGGGCATGGCGCCTGTGATCGCCACGGCGGCCGAACTGTCCGAAGCAGACGCCATCCTCAACGCCGGCGACACTGTGATGAGCGGAACGGAGGTGGAGTCCTTCTGCGTGAACGCCTTCGCGGATGCGCTGCCGCCGACGTCGGACCTGCCGGTG
>DATGSR010000061.1:0-3316 GCA_035302405.1 Beutenbergiaceae bacterium | reverse complement strand
GTCGCCGGTGTTGAACGTCCAGATCTCGGCACCGTCGCGCGCTTGGAGCTCGCCGGGTTCGGCGGACACTGCCCCACTCGAGCCGAGCGCATCGTCGACTGGTATGGCGGTGCCCTCAACCGGCGTCGCGCGGCCGGCCCGATCCCACAAGGATCGGTCTCCGCCCCGGTCCACCAGCCACTCACCGGCGTAGGTCATCGCTATTTGCACCTGCTCCTGGTGAGTGCCCTCCGCCATGGACAGAGCGAGGGAGAACTCCGACTTCCCGTCCGCCGACAGAGCCCGGATGAGCGCCAAATCATCGGCCACGGCGAGGGTGAACGTCTCGAGGTCCACCTCCGCGCCGGCTATTTCGTAGGACCACAGATGATCCTCCGATCCACCCCAGCGCATCACGGTGAGGGTGCCGGACTCCTCGAACGCCGTGATCAAGCCACCGCCGTGGGGGTGGGCGGCCACCATTCCGGTCTGCACGGTGCGGCTGACCTCACCATCGGCCATGGTCATCTCGATCAGTTCTGCACGTCTTCCCTGCTGGCTCACGCAGGCGATGTCGTGGTCCTGATGGGCACACCGCAACTGCGGGGCGCGTACCTCCCACACCGGCTCGTCGGTGGCCAGATCCAATCCGTGCACGCTGTTGGTGCTGGCGGCGACGATTACCTCGGCGCCGATCCACACCTGGCCGTAGGAAGCGTGGGAGGTGTCCAGCGCGGTCTGCCACAATATGACCGGCGCCGAATCGAGGTCCGGTACGATCCTTCGCTCGGTCGGCCTCTGGTCAGGAACGATCGCGACCCCGGCGGCTATCAGCGCGAGGGCGAGGAGAACGAATCCGGTCGCCGACCGGGCTGGGTGCCCCGATCGGCGAGGAGGGGCTTTCGCCACCGGAGCATCGACGTCGAACTCCTGGGCGGCGCCGTCCATGGCCCGATTGTGTCAAACGGTTCTCCGCCAGGGGTTGGATCGCGCTTGGCCTTGAGGCAGTCGCGCATCGCCTCATGCGCACGGGCGCCTGCGTCGTCGTCAGGTGTTGTAGGTGGCGCGCCTGTGCTGCAGTTCGGCGTTGATACCTGCGCCGTTACCGGCACTACAGGTAGGGGGCGATGAGTTCGGTGTATCGCTGCGCCATCGTCGCCACGGTCTGTTCGCCCGGGGCCGCCCAGACATCGGCGTTGAAGATCTCGACCTCCACGTCCCCGGTGTAGCCGGCTTCGGCAACCCAGGAGGTGATGGTGGGAAAGTCGATGTACCCATCGCCCATGAAGCCGCGGGACAGCAGCGCATCGGAGGCCAGGGGCAGGATCCAGTCGCACACCTGGTAGGAAGCCAACCGCCCGCCATCGGCCGCCCGTTGGATCTGGTCGCGCAGGTTCGGGTCCCACCACACGTGGTAGGTATCCACCACCACCCCGACGGACTCCGCAGCAAAGGGTTCGGCGATGTCCAGGCACTGCTCCAGAGTGGACAGCACCGCCCGGTCTGCGGCGAAGATCGGGTGCAACGGTTCCAACACGAGGCGCACGTCGTGCTCCTCGGCGAAGGGCACCAGGTCCGCGATCCGGTCAGCGACCCGGGCCCGCGCCGCCACCAGGTCCTTGTCGCCGTCCGGGGTCGCGGGCCCGCCCGGTTCGGAGGCCGCACCCAGGCCCCCGACCACCATGATGAGCTCCCGGGTGCCCAGGGTGGCGGCCTCCTTGATTGCAGCACGGTTGTCGGCCATGGCGCGGTTGATGCCCTCGGGGTCGGCCGCAGTGAGGAAACCGCCCCGGCACAGCGAGGACACGCGCAGGCCTGCCTCGCGCACGATCCGGGCCGATTCGTCCAGGCCGGTCTCGGCGACGCGGTCCCGCCACAGGCCTACCGCCCCCAGACCCGCCGCCGCAGCCACGTCCACCGCCTCGGGCAGAGTGAGGGCTTTCGTGGTCGCGGTGTTCAGCGACAACCGGGACAGGTCGGCCATGGGTGCTCCTCGTTCGGATCGGTGGCGGTGGTCGGCGGCGGTTCGGATGGGCGGCGGTGGATCTTCCCGGGCTCAGAGAGTGATCTGGTCCAACTCCACCCGTTTACCCTCGGCGCTGGAGCGCAGGCCCGCCTCGGCCAGTTGCACACCCCGGGCGGCCGACAGCAGGTCGTAGCGGTGTTCGCGGCCGGCGACGACGTCGCGCAGGAATTCCTCCCACTGCACCTTGAAACCGTTGTCCAGGTCGTCGTTGGCGGGCACCGGCAACCACTGGTCACGGAACGGTTCGGTCACCGGCAGGTCCGGGTTCCACACCGGCTTGGGAGTGTGGGCACGCTGCTGGGCCACGCAGTTGCGCAGCCCCGCCACGGCCGAACCGTGGGTGCCGTCGACCTGGAACTCCACCAGTTCATCGCGATACACCCGCACCGCCCAGGAGGAGTTGATCTGAGCCACGATCGGGTCGCCCTGAGGGGAGGTGACCTCGAAGATCCCGTAAGCAGCGTCGTCGGCCGTGGCCGGGTACGGCTCGCCCTGCTCATCCCACCGCGTGGGAATGTGGGTGATCGTCTTGGCGGTCACGGCGTCCACGTTGCCGAGGATGCCCTCCAGGACGTAATTCCAGTGGCAGAACATGTCCACGGTGATGCCGCCGCCGTCCTCGCTGCGGTAGTTCCAACTCGGTCGCTGGGCCGGCTGATGGTCGCCCTCGAACACCCAGTAGCCGAACTCCCCGCGCATGGACAGGATGCGGCCGAAGAACCCCTCCTCGACCAGACGGCGCAGTTTCACCAATCCCGGCAGGTAGAGCTTGTCGTGCACCACGCCGGCGGTGACACCGGTGTTATTGCGCACCCGGGCCAGTTCCACGGCCTCATCAAGGGTCTCGGCGGTGGGTTTCTCGGTGAAGATGTGCTTGCCGGCCTTCATCGCAGCGGTCAGGGCGGCGTAGCGGCGGGAGGTGACCTGGGCGTCGAAGTAAATGTCGATGCTGGGGTCGTTGATGACGGCGTCCACGTCGGTGGTGTAGTGCTCCACGTTGTGGTCCCGGGCAATCTCGGCCAGGGCGTTCTCCCGGCGGCCCACCAGGATCGGTTCGACCTGCACCTTGGTGCCATCGGGAAGTTCGACCCCGCCGGCGTCCCGGATCGGCAGGATCGAGCGGACCAGGTGCTGGCGGTACCCCATACGGCCGGTGATGCCGTTCATAGCGATACGCAACGTACGAGTGCTCATCAGGTTTTCTCTCCCAGGTCGACAGCGCGCGCCCCGCTCGCAGCCGTCACGAGTAGCGGAATGCGCTTTCCGCGATGAGCGTACGCAACGGGGACTGACAGCGTCAAGACGGGCGGC
>DATGSR010000060.1:0-60286 GCA_035302405.1 Beutenbergiaceae bacterium | reverse complement strand
GAGCCTGGCGGTGGTATTGCCCACCATCAGCGCTGGTGGAGCGTGGCATGAACCACTCCAGCGGCGGGCAGAACCGCGAAAACGTCCCGATCTGCCGCGTGGCGCTGGTCACCTCGGTTTCTTTTCAACCCCCGACTGCTGATAACCTCGGCTCTCGGTGCATCGGCCCCCGTAGCTCAGCGGATAGAGCGTCTGCCTCCGGAGCAGAAGGCCACAGGTTCGAGTCCTGTCGGGGGCGCCCCTAGTAGCCAACGATCTACCTTCACCCCATGAGTTGGTCCACCGATGGACTAGTTCACCTCATAATCGGCTGAGCCAACCGGGACGACAGCCCCTGGTAGGCGAGAGGGCAGCACCGGCGCAGCCTGCCGAGTGAGTGCCTGACCGCGAAGCGACAGGCCCCTCTGTGCCTGCTCTGGGGCCGGGGAACCGTATTGGTTGCACTGGGACGGTCTGCTCCGAGAGCGCCGCGACCTGGACCTGCACCCCTGCGACCCGCACCCTGCGACCCGACCACGGGCCGAATAGACGAGCCCGCAGCGCCGGCAGACAGGCACGTCCCGCCGTGCCCCTCAGGCACGCCCCGCTGTGGGCGCTCAGAAGTCGGCTTCGGCGCTGCGGATTAGTCCTGGGCGCACGCCATGGTTTCGGCGTTGAGCGGCAATGCACCTTGTTGGGAGAGCCAAGAATTGGGGTCCACCGTGGTCAGGTTCTCGTCGGTGTGAATTTCCAGGTGCAGGTGCGGACCGGTGGAATTACCGTAAGAGCCCACCGCGCCGATGACCTCGCCTGCTGCGACCTGCTGGCCCACGTCCACGTACACGCCGTTGGGATACATATGCACGTACCAACTCCAGACCGGGGCCCCGTTGACGTCATGCTCAATGATGACCAACATGCCGCTGCGGCCGTCACGTCCCTGTCCGGCGTGGGTGACCACCCCGTCGGCAATCGCATGGATCGGGGTGCCCGTGGGGGCCGCGAAGTCCAGGCCGGTGTGCTGCGCATAACTTCCGAACACCGGGTGGATCCGGTACCCGTAATGAGAGGTCAGCCGGTAACTCCCCTGGGAAAGGGGCATCACCAGGTCCACATCGGACGAGGAGGACTCGGCTGCCAGTGGGCCGTTGGCCTCCACCGCCGCCATCCCACAACTCGGAGCGCCGCGTTCGGCCAGACTCCGGCTGGCTGCGACCAACGCGCGACTTGTCGCTCCCGGATCGGCGAGCAGCCCATTGGCCGCTTCGGTCTCCTCCGGGGGACCGTCGAGGAGCACGTCCAGGGCGCTCGCGTCAGCCAGGATCGGGGGGCGATCCTGTTCTTCTTCCACCTGCGGGAAGACCACTCCGGTGGCCGGGACGACCCACGTCGCCGCGGCCAGCGCGGCCACGATCGACATGCGGCCCAACCACCGGCCCGGGGACGCCGGACGAGGTTTGCCAGTGGTTCGGGCACGTTCTGCCTGGCGGAGTTGCCGACGGGTCAGCGGGGTGTCGCTGGACACGCGCTGATCGGTCACACAGCCTCCGCAGGGATAATCGACAAATAGAAACGGTGCTCCAGTCCCGATGAGCACCGCGAGCCACTATAACGGTCCCGCAACACCGTAGGGACACGTTTCGGGAATGTCACGGAAATGCGCTGTGGGTGCGCACACACGTGTGGACGACCACCGCAAGGACGACCCGCTGTGAACGCAAGGACGACCCTCTGTGAAGCCGCGCGACGCTGTGCAGGCGCGCAGGTGCCCGCGCACACACTCACGGGCGGACTCCTGCGCACGGGCGGACTTGTGCGCACGCGCGGCCGAAACCTGTGATCACGTGACCCGCATCGCACCATGTCCGCCCCGTGCTGGACCCTGACCCATATGGTTTGTGCATGTCATCTTCGACGACGGAGACCGTGGCGCTGATCATTGAGGACGAAAGAGAGATCGCCGCGCAGGTCGCCCACAGGCTCGGGGCCGAGGGGTGGCAGGTCCATGTGGTCCACGACGGGCACGCCGGGGTCGAGCAGGCGCAGGAACTCAATCCCGACATCATCGTGTTGGACGTGATGCTCCCCGGGCTGGACGGCCTGGAGGTCTGCCGGCGGATCCAGGCCAACCAGCACGCCAGCGGCGCCCCCGCCACACCGATACTCATGCTCACCGCCCGCGACGACGAAACCGACATGATTATCGGCCTGGGCGTGGGCGCGGATGACTACATGACCAAACCGTTCTCCATGCGCGAACTGCTTGCCCGGCTCAAGGTGCTGCTCCGCCGCGTGGAACGAGCGCGGGCGACGTCGGTAGCAAACGTCTCCGAACCGCCGATCGAACTTGGGGACGTGCGCATCGACCGAGGCTCCAGACGCGTGAGCAGGGCGGGCCAACCGGCCCACCTCACACCCACCGAATTCGATCTGCTGGTGTGCCTGGCGCAGCAGCCCGGCACGGTACTGTCCCGCGAGCGGCTGCTCGCGGAGGTGTGGGACTGGGCGGATGCCTCGGGGACTCGAACCGTTGACTCCCACGTCAAGGCGTTGCGGCGAAAACTGGGGGCAGACCTGATCCGCACCGTTCACGGGGTGGGATACGCCTTCGAACCGAGCGCCAGTTGAGGCCATGAGTTCAAACCTGCGCCACGCCCGCTCCACCGAAGTGGGCTGGCGGCAACGGTTCACCACCGCCCTGGGGGAGTTGCGCCCGCTGGATCCGGTGCGGTCGATCAAGATGAAACTCATCGTGATCATCGCCGCCACCGTTGCGATGTTTACGCTCGTCACATGGGTGGGCATCCGGTTCGACTTCGGGGTGTTGCGCACCTTCCCGGTTGCCCTGGTGTGCTCGTTACTGATCACCCAGTTCCTCGCCCGCGGCATGACCCGCCCGCTGCGCGAGATGACCGCTGCGGCCAGATCGATGGCCCGCGGCGACTACACCACCCGGGTGCACACCCACAGCCAGGACGAGGTGGGGCAACTCGCCGAGGCCTTCAACTCCATGGCCCAGGAACTACACACGCTGGACACTCAGCGCCGGGAGATGGTCGCCAACGTCTCTCACGAATTGCGGACCCCGGTCGCCGCATTGCGGGCCCAACTGGAGAACATGGCCGACGGCGTGGTGCCCGCCGATGGTGCGACGCTGGCCGCGACCTTGACGCAGTTGGAGCGGCTGTCTCGGCTGATCTCCTACCTGCTGGACCTCTCCCGGCTGGAAGCCGGCGCCGCCGACCTGGACCTGACCGACGTCGTCGTGCAGGACTTGCTGCAGGAAGCCGCCGATCAGGCTCGGCACGCCGCGGAGTATCACGACCGCGCGCTGCGCTGGACGGTCGTGGCCACACCGCCGGACCTGCGCCTGCACGCCGATGCCGAACGGTTGCGACAAGTGCTCTCAAACTTGCTGGGCAACGCCTCCCGGCACTCTCCCGAGGGCGGCACGGTGAAGTTGCTGGCCCGCTACGAAGCCGCCAGCGACGAGGTGGTCATCGACGTGGTGGATGAAGGCGAGGGGATTCCGGAGGCGGACCGGGCCAAGGTTTTCGAACGCTTCGAGCAGGGCAACATCCCCGGCCAACATGGAGGGGCCCCCACGGGCGGCACCGGGCTGGGCCTGGCCATTGCCCGCTGGGCCGTGGGGCTGCACGCCGGAACGATCAACATCGCCGACTCCGCCGCCGACCGGGGCACCACCGTGCGGGTACGCTTGCCCGCCGCCGGTCCCCCGGTCCCTTCCCCGTGAACAACCTTCGCGGGTGCGCGCCCCTCTGGCGGTACAACCCCGCATGGCCGACTTTCCCGTGACCGCCTTCCACGACCGGCCATCCCGTGACCGCCTTACATGGCCGGCCCCGATACGACCTCACGAGACCGCCTCGCATGACCGAACCCCGGGCCGAGGCGCCGGGCCCATCCGGCACACCCGCCGTCTACCCCCGGAAACACCGCCGCTGACCTGATGTTGACCGGCTCTTGAAGACTTGCGTCGACAGCGGGATCACAAGCCCTGTTCGGTGTGATCCACGGCGCTTTGAGACGGCTTCTGCGACGTTTGTCACCTAGGCTTGAAGGTGCATCCAGACTTCACCCCATCATTGTGGAAGAGGGCGATTCCCGCGTGTCCGACCAGGCCCCAACAAGTTCCGCGCTGAGCGCAGACTCCTTCGGCGGCAACGAATGGCTCATCGAAGAGCAGTTCGCTAAGTATCAGAAAGACGAGTCACTGGTCGATCCGGAGTGGCGAGAGTTCTTCGCTCACTACCGCCCCGGTGGCCAAAGCGCCGACAACGGCGCCGGCGATGCACCCACGTCCGCGACCGCTGCCAAGCGTTCCGGCAACACCCAGCCGGCCGCCGCCGAGGCACCAGCCAAGAGCGCCCCAGCCAAGCGTGCTCCGTCCGGGAGTTCCGGCGACGGCGCCACGAACCGGTCCGAAGCGCCGGCCCCCGAACCCGCACCCGATCCGGCGCCGGAGGACTCCGAGTCCCACTCCCCGGACTCGGTGGACGCCCGGAAGACGAGGACTGGGGACCAGGAGCAGGTGCGCGCCGACTTGCCCCCGGATGCCCCGGAGGCCACCGCCGAGGCACCGACCGCGCCCTACACCAAGGCCCCGTCGGCCGGCGGACCTCGCACGACCGGCGGCGACGACGAGGTCTCGCGCCTACGCGGCGCCGCTGCGCGCGTGGTCACCAACATGGAGTCCAGCCTGGAGGTGCCCACCGCCACCAGTGCGCGGGACGTTCCGGCCAAACTGTTGGTGGACAACCGCATCGTGCTCAACAACCACCTCGCCCGTGGCCGCGGTGGCAAGGTGTCCTTCACTCACTTGATCGGCTTCGCCATCGTGGAAGCCCTGGCGGATATGCCGGAGATGAATGCCGGCTACCGCGAGGTGGATGGCAAGGCCGGGATCGTCCACCCCGCCCACGTCAATTTCGGGCTGGCGATCGACTTGGCCCGCCCGGACGGGACCCGCCAACTGCTCGTGCCCTCGATCAAGAAGGCCGAGCAGATGAACTTCGCGGAGTTCTGGCAAGCGTATGAGGATTTGGTACGCAAGGCCCGTGACGGGAAGTTGGGCGTGGAGGACTTCACCGGCACCACCATCACCCTCACCAACCCGGGCACCATCGGCACCCGGCACTCCGTGCCGCGGCTGATGCAGGGTCAGGGCACGATCATCGGCGTGGGCACGATGGACTACCCGGCGGAGTTCCAGGGCGCCTCCCCCGAGACCCTGGCCAGGATGGGCGTGTCCAAGACGATGACGCTCACATCCACCTACGACCACCGCATCATCCAGGGCGCCCAGTCCGGTGAGTTCCTGCGCATCGTGCACCAGAAGTTGCTCGGCCAGGACGGCTTCTACGACCGAATCTTCGCCGCGTTGCGCGTGCCCTACGAGCCGGTGCGGTGGACCACCGACATCTCCGGCACCGAAGAGGACGAGCTCACCAAGCCGGCCCGGGTGGCCGCGCTCATCCACGCCTTCCGTTCCCGCGGGCACCTGATCGCCGACGTCGATCCGCTGGGGTACCGCCAGCGCAAGCACCCCGACCTGGACGTGCAGAACCACGGGCTCACCTTGTGGGACCTGGACAGGTCCTTCCCCACCGGAGGCTTGGGCGGCCAGCCCCGGATGCCGTTGCGGGACATCCTCGGGCTGCTGCGCAACTCCTACTGCCGCACGATCGGCGTGGAGTACATGCACCTGCACGACGGCGCCCAGCGTCGCTGGATGCAGGAGCGGCTGGAGTCGGGGTGGACCAAGCCGGTGGGCGCAGAACAGCGCCAGATCCTGCGCACCCTCAACGCCGCCGAAGCGTTCGAGACGTTCCTACAGACTAAGTACGTGGGCCAGAAGCGCTTCAGCCTCGAAGGCGGCGAGGCGCTGATCCCCATGCTGGACCGGATGTTGCAGCGCGCCGCACAGGACGGCCTGGACGAGGTGGCCATCGGCATGGCCCACCGCGGCCGGCTGAACGTGTTGGCCAACATCGCGGGCAAGTCCTACGGGCAGATCTTCGCCGAGTTCGAGGGCAACGAGGATCCACGCACCGTGCAGGGCAGCGGGGACGTGAAGTACCACCTGGGCACCGAAGGCACCTACACCTCCCCCGACGGCGAGACCACCAAGGTGTACCTGGCCGCCAACCCCTCCCACCTGGAGGCGGTCAACGGTGTGCTGGAAGGTGTGGTGCGCGCCAAGCAGGACCGCATCGACCTGGGTTCCTCGGGCTTCTCGGTGCTGCCGGTGTTGATCCACGGTGATGCCGCCTTCGCCGGCCAAGGTGTGGTGACCGAAACGCTGCAACTCTCCCAACTGCGCGGCTACCGCACCGGGGGCACCGTGCACATCATCGTGAACAACCAGGTGGGCTTCACCACCGGCGCCTCCTCCTCCCGGTCCACGCTGTACGCCACCGACGTGGCGAAGGGGCTGCAGATCCCGATCTTCCACGTCAACGGTGATGACCCGGAGGCGGTCGCGCACGTGGCCGCCCTGGCGTTCGACTACCGCCAGGAGTTCAACAAGGACGTCATCATCGACATGGTCTGCTACCGCCGTCGCGGGCACAACGAGGGCGACGACCCCTCGATGACCCAGCCGGTGATGTACGACCTGATCGAGAACAAGAAGTCGGTCCGCACCCTGTTCAGCGAGGCCCTCGTCGGCCGCGGAGACCTGACACAGGAAGAAGCCGATGAGTTCCTCGGCGAATACCGCAAGGAACTGGAGCGGGTCTTCACCGAATCCCGACGCAGTGAACGTTCCGATAACCGGGAGCAGGTCGCCGGGCTGGAACGGCCGGAGTCCCAGCACGAGGACGCCGGCGTCATGGTCGGTTGGGAGACCGCCGCACCGGCGAGCATGCTCGCCCGCGTCGGCGAGGCCCACACCCGGCCGCCGGAGGGTTTCACCGTCCACCCCAAACTCGAGAAACTCCTCGAGCGCCGCTCGAAGATGGCGGTGGAGGGCAACGTGGATTGGGCCTTCGGGGAACTGATGGCCTTCGGCACCCTGCTGCTGGAGGGCACGCCGGTCCGGCTGGCCGGTCAGGACTCCCGCCGCGGTACGTTCGTGCAGCGCCACGCAGTACTGCACGACTACCACACCGGCGCGGAGTGGACGCCGCTGATGTACCTGGCGGCCGACCAGGCCAAGTTCTGGGTGTACGACTCCTCCCTGAGCGAGTACGCGGCGCTGGCGTTCGAGTACGGCTACTCGGTGGAGCGCCCGGATGCGCTGGTGCTGTGGGAAGCCCAGTTCGGCGACTTCGTCAACGGCGCCCAGACGGTGATCGATGAGTTCATCTCCTCCGCGGAGCAAAAGTGGGGGCAGAACTCGTCCGTGGTGCTGCTGTTGCCGCACGGTTATGAGGGCCAGGGCCCGGACCACTCCTCGGCCCGCCCGGAGCGGTTCCTGCAACTGAGCGCCGAGGACAACATGATCGTCGCCCAGCCCTCGACGCCGGCGAACCACTTCCACCTCCTACGCAGACAGGCCTACCAGCGCCCGCGTAAGCCGTTGGTGGTATTCACGCCGAAGCAACTGCTGCGGTTGCGCGCTGCGACCTCCGAGGTGGAGGACTTCACCTCCGGCACGTTCCAGCCGGTGATCGGTGATAAGCACATCGATCCCGCGAACGTGGACCGGGTGATGCTGTGCAGCGGGCGGGTCTATTACGACCTGCTGGCCCGCCGGGTCAAGAATGGTGACGACCGCACCGCGTTGGTGCGGATCGAACAGTTCTACCCGCTGCCGGCCGAGGAGATCGCCGCGGAACTGGATCGCTACGGTGACGCCGAGTTGATCTGGGTGCAGGACGAACCGCGCAACCAGGGCGCTTGGGACTACCTGTACGTGAACCTGCCCGAGGCGGTTCCGGCGGTGGCCCAGCGCGGTATCCGCGGTGTTACCCGGCCGGAGTCGGCTGCACCGTCCACCGGTTCGGGCAAGGTGCACGCTTACGAGCAGGAGACGCTGCTGGAAGAAGCTTTCGCCCGGTGAGCACCCGGATCTGCGTGGTCGGGGACGAACTAGTCGCCGGCGTCGGAGATGCGCGTGGCATGGGATGGGTTGGCCGCGTGGCTGCCCGTACCCGGGCGGAGGAGCCGCCGGCGTTCTTCACCCTTGCCGTGCCGCAGGAGACCACCACTGCGCTGTCCGGGCGGTGGGAAAGCGAATGCAACCGCAGGTTCGGCAAGGACGGCGGCCACCTGGTTATCGCACCAGGGGCCGCCGACCTGGAGGCCGGAATATCGCTGGCACGCAGCCGGCTGAACCTCGCCAACATCCTCGACGACGCCGCTTCGCGGGCGATCCCCACCTTCGTGCTGGGGCCCCCGCCCCGCCCGGGCATGGAGGAATCGGCGTTGGCCGCGTTGTCGGAGGCGTTCGCCGACGTGTGCGGCCGCCGACGGGTGCCCTACGTGGAAACGTTCGCTCCGCTGCACACCCACGAACAATGGCAGGCGGACGTGGCCGCCGGTGACGGCAGCCATCCCGGACAAGCCGGCTATGGCCTGCTGGCTTGGCTCGTGCTGCATAACGGATGGCATTCCTGGTTGGGGCTGCCCGAGCAGAACTAAGCGATCCTGCTGATGACAGCCTGTGCGGAACCCGGGGCACGCCGACCCGTATCGGTCCCCGACCATGCCTTCCAGAGGTGATGCATCGCCGCAGGAAGGCGCTTGATTCTCCTCGGAACCAGCGCGCGGGAATGTGCGATCATAGGACACGGTTCGATTTCTCCGACCCGGAAGGTGTGCCCTATGAGCAAGCGCGGACGTAAGCGCAAAGCCCGCCGCAAGAGCCCCGCGAACCGCGGTAAGCGGCCAAACAGTTGATACCACCTCACTGATAGCGGGCAACGCTCGCTTCAGCCGACGCCGAGCCGGATTCGATCCGGCTCGGCGTTCGTGTTTCAGCGGCCGTCAGTCGCGGCAGGTCACCACGACCGTCGGTCGCGGCCACGGTGAAGGATCGTGGCACCCGCTGCGCGCGGATCTGCATCGACCGGCGCGCGCCGATACTCGGTGCTCGACGGAAGCGGCTACTGCGAACGACGCAGCGTTGTCAGTTGGGAGATGACCCGCAGCCGCAGCGACTCCGGCGCCACCTCGGCACACGAACGCCGTAACACCACCCGCAGGGACTTCTCTGAGGCCAGCGCCTCCAGGCACTGTTCACAACCTTCGATGTGGGCCCGTAGCCGCGCGAGATCCCCTTCCGGCATCTCCGCGTCCAGATACTCGCACAAGTACTCCAGCGCTTCCGTGCAGTCGCAAAGTTCCGCTGCGCGACGCAACTCCTCGTTCATGCCTTCTCCACCTTGATTCCCAACGAACGGGCGTGGTCGGCCAACAGGTTGCGCAACTGGGCCCGACCACGGTGCAGGCGGGACATCACCGTCCCGATCGGAGTCTCCATGATCTCGGCAATTTCCTTGTAGGCGAACCCTTCGACGTCGGCCAGGTACACCGCCAGCCGTCGCTCCTCGGGCAGTGAAGCCAAGGCGTCCTTGATGACGTCATCACCGAGGGCATCGATGGCTTCTGCCTCGGCTGAACGCAGCCCGGTGGAGGTATGGGACGCGGCTCGATGGATCTGCCAGTCCTCTACCGTGTCCGCGTCGGATTGTTGTGGCTCACGCTGCTTCTTGCGGTAGGAGTTGATGTAGGTATTCGTCAGGATGCGGTACAGCCAGGCTTTCAGGTTCGTTCCCGGCCGGTATTGGGCGAAGGCGGCGTAGGCCTTTGAGAACGTCTCCTGAACCAGGTCCTGGGCATCGTCGGGGTTCCGCGTCATCCGCAGCGCCGCACCGTACAACTGGTCCAGGAACGGCAGCGCGTCCCGCTCGAACCGCGCGTCGCGCTCCTCCGGCGTCTCCTCCTCCGGCGCACGAACCTGACCGCGCTCGTCCTCCTCGGCCTGCGCGTCCCGCCCTTGCGACTGGACCGGGTGCCGCTGCTCGCCTTTACCGTGATTGTCCATTGCCCGCAAGCCTAGCCCCATCGCGGGCGTCCGCAGCCCGGCGAGGGAGTCGTCCGGCACCGTGGCCAGACCCGAGGCTGCGGACGGTACCGGGGCACCTCCCCGACCGAGCGTGAGCGAGGGTCCGGGTGGGTAGATTCTGGGCTTTTCACTCATCACCTGCACATCAATGACAACGATGCGGGGGGCGGAAGCATTCCCGCCCGGTAGGACGCCCATGCCACCGAGCCAGGACGCGCCGACCCCCAAGCGCTCCAGATGATCGGAGCACACAAGGGACGGCGGGTTCGCGGAAGGACGGTCGCGGGTTGACACGCGCTGTCATCGCGCCTCGTTCACGCCCTGTGAACACGCGCAATTTGCCGCCACGGGCTCGCATCAGCGGGCATTGTGCGGTAGCAATGGGGTATGAGTTTGCTGCGCACCCTAGCCCGGCCCCTGCTCGCTGCTGTGTTCATCGTGGACGGTTGGGATGCGATGCGCCATCCCGAGCGGCACGCCAAGAACCTCGAACCGATCGCCAAGCCGCTCACATCGGTCGCCGAGAACGTTCCAGGTATGCCGAAGGACACCGTGAGCCTTGCTCGCGCCGGCGGTGCGATATGCGTGGTGGCAGGCGGGATGCTGGCCACGGGACGCATGCCTCGCCTGGCCGCGGCCGCGCTGGCGGTGGCTGCCGTGCCGGTTGCGCTCGCCAACCGTCCGCAAGGCCAGTCCGCGGAAGAACGGCGGGAGGACCTGAGTACGTTCCTGCGCAAGGTCGGGCTGGTAGGCGGGTTGATCTTCGCCGCCGGGGATCGCCGGGGCGAACCCTCGCTGCGTTGGAAGCGGCAGAACGCCAAGACTCATCGCGCCGAACTCTCGGAGTTGAAGTCGGACCTGAAGTCCGAGGTCAAAGCCGCCAAGGCTGCGTGACTAAACCTCGATGAACGCTGCTGACCTGTGGCCGGCCCCGCTGGCCACCGAGCCGCTGGACGCCACAGTGGTGGTGCCCGGCTCGAAATCCCTCACGAACCGCTACCTACCACTGGCTGCACTGGCCGACGGCACCACCCGCATCACCGGAGCGCTGCGCTCCAGGGACGCCGACTTGATGATCGCTGCGCTCCAGGCGCTGGGTGCCACGGTCGTCACCTCGGCCGATCCCACCACCTTGACTATCGAACCCGGACCGTTGCGGGGCGATGTCACCATCGATTGCGGTCTCGCCGGCACCGTGATGCGCTTCATCCCCCCGATCGCGGCACTGGCCGATGGGCCGGTGCATTTGGACGGCGACATCGGTGCGCGTAGCCGCCCGATGGGCCCCGTGCTGACCGCCCTGCGCGACCTGGGCGTGCAGGTGACTGCCGCTGACCCTGAACACCTGCCGGCGACCGTCCACGGTTCCGGTCAGGTGCACGGCGGCGAACTCCAGGTGGACGCCGGCGCCTCCTCGCAGTTCATCTCCGCATTGCTTCTCGCCGCGCCTCGCTTCACCACTGGCTTGACCCTGCGGCATGTGGGCGAGGTATTGCCCAGCAAACCGCATATCGACATGACCGTGGACGTGTTGCGCGACCGCGGCGTGCAGGTGAACGACTCCGAGCCCAACCTCTGGCGGGTGGAGCCGGGACCGATCAAGGCGGGCACCGTGGTCGTCGAACCGGACCTATCCAACGCAGCACCGTTCCTGGCCGCGGCACTGGTCGCCGGCGGCACGGTGCGAGTGCCGAACTGGCCGACACACACCACTCAGCCCGGGGCTCTCCTGCCGCAGTTCCTCACCGCCTTCGGCGGCGCGGTCGGCCAGGAAGGTGACGTGCTGCATGCCCGAGGCACCGGCGACCTCACCCCGGTGGACATGGACCTGAGTGCAGCGGGAGAACTCGCCCCCACCATGGCTGCGCTGGCCGCACTTGCCCCGGGCCGGTCACATCTGCGCGGTATCGCCCACCTGCGGGGGCACGAGACCGACCGGCTGGCCGCGTTGACCACCGAGATTCAACGCCTCGGCGGCGGGGCGCAGGAGACCGAGGACGGGTTGATCATCGACGGCGGCGGTCTTCGCCCCGCGGTGCTGCAGACCTACCACGACCACCGCATGGCCACGTTTGCCGCCATCATCGGGTTGGTGGTCGAGGGGGTGCAGGTGGTGGACGTGGGCACCACGGCCAAGACCCTGCCCGGGTTCGCGACGATGTGGCAGAGGATGCTGCGCGAGGGCACATGAGGGCCGCGCACCGATACACCGAAGAGGATGTACGGGTGCGGCCCAGCCGGCGCGGCAGTCGCCCCCGCAGTAAGCGACGCCCCGAGCACGCCGACGCGATACCGGCGCTCGTGACGGGGATGGATCGCGGACGGGCCCGGTTACTCACCGACCAGGGCGTTGCCCTGGTGGCGATGATGGCCCGCGAACTCGGCCGAGGTGCGGTCGTGGTCGGCGACCGCGTCGATGTGGTCGGAGACACCTCCGGAACCCCAGGCACGCTGGCCCGGGTGGTCCGGGTGCACGAGCGGCGCACCGTACTGCGGCGCTCCGCGGAAGAGGTCGAGGGCACGGAGCGGATCATCGTGGCCAACGCCGACCAAATGGTGATCGTCACCGCTCTGGCCGACCCCGAGCCGCGGCCCCGGATGGTGGACCGGTGCCTGGTGGCCGCGTTCGATGCCGGAATGGACGCTTTGCTGTGCCTAACCAAAGCCGACCTGGCCAACCCCGACCGTTTCCTGGCCGCCTACTCCTCACTCGGGGTGCCGGCGGTCGTTACCGCTGCGGCCGAGCCACAGCAGTTCGGGGAGCAAACGCCGTCGAGCATTCACGGCCTGGCGGACCTGCGCGCGGCTCTGACCGACCGAGTGTCGGTACTCGTGGGCCACTCCGGGGTGGGTAAGTCCACGCTGGTCAATGCCTTGGTGCCCGACGCCGACCGTGCAGTGGGCGAGGTGAACATCACCACCGGCCGCGGACGGCACACCTCCACCTCCGCCGTTGCCCTGCCGTTACCCGAGGGTGGCTGGATCATCGACACCCCGGGGGTGCGGTCCTTCGGCCTGGCACACGTGCAGCCGGAGACGCTGGTCCATGCCTTCGAGGACCTGAGTTCGGCGGCACGCGACTGCCCCCGCGGCTGCACCCACACCGAGGATGCCCCCGACTGTGCCCTGGATGAGTGGGTCGCCTCCGGCGCCGCCGGCCCCTCAGGGCGGGCGCGATTGCAGTCGTTCCGCCGGCTATTGGCGAGCCGTGCACCGGAGCACGACTGAGCCGTCTACTTCCGCGAAGCGGACTACGTCTCGTGGAGCGGACTATTTCCCGCGACCGTGCGACAGTGCGCCGAGCACGTCGGCGTTGGTCTGGGAGATCACCGACAGCGGGATCCCCTTGGGGCACACCGCCTCACACTCGCCGATCTGGGTGCATCCGCCGAAGCCCTCGTGATCGTGTTGGGCGGTCATCGACAGCGCGCGGCTATGCCGTTCCGGCTGGCCTTGGGGCAGTTTGCCCAGGTGAGCAATCTTGGCGCCGAGGAACAACGAGGCCGAACCGTTCGGACAGGCCGCCACACACGCGCCGCAACTGATGCACGCAGCGGCGTCGAACGCGTCCTGGGCATCATCCCGCGGTACCGGGATGGCGTGCGCGTCCGGGGCCGACCCGGTGTTCACCGAGATATACCCGCCGGCCTGGATGATCCGGTCGAAGGAGGAACGGTCGACCACCAGGTCTCGAATCACCGTGAACGGCTCGGCCCGGAACGGTTCCACGTCGATGACGTCACCGTCGTTGAAGCTGCGCATGTGCAACTGGCAGGTGGTGACCATCTGCTTGGGACCGTGGGCCAGCCCGTTAATGACGAGGCCGCACGCCCCGCAGATGCCTTCCCGACAGTCGGAGTCGAACGCGATCGGGTCCTCACCTTCCATGGTGAGTTGCTCGTTGAGCATGTCGAGCACCTCCAGGAAGGACATGTCCGGCGAAATGCCCTCCACGTGGTAGGTGACCATGCGTCCTTTGTCTGCGGCATTGCGCTGCCGCCAGACTCGAAGAGTGACGTTCACTTGTAACTCCGCTGCTTCATCTCGACGTACTCGTATTGCAACTCTTCCTTGTGCAGGACCGGTTTGGCGTCCTGTTCGGTGTACTCCCACGCAGCGACGTACGCGAAGTTCTCATCGTCCCGCAGCGCCTCGCCATCCTCGGTTTGGTATTCGGCGCGGAAGTGGCCACCGCAGGACTCCTCCCGGTGCAGCGCGTCGATGCACATCAACTCACCCAACTCGAGGAAATCGGCCACGCGGCCGGCCCGCTCCAGGGACTGGTTGAACTCGTTATTGGTGCCGGGCACCTTGACGTTTCGCCAGAACTCCTCGCGCAGCGCACGGATCTGTCCGATCGCCTTGGTGAGCCCCTCGGCGGTACGTTCCATCCCGCAGTACTCCCACATGATCTCCCCCAGTTCGCGGTGGAAGGAGTCCACGGTGCGTTCGCCGTTGATGCTGAGCAGGGTGTCGATCTGGTCGACCACTGCCTCCTTGGTGGCGCGTGCCTCGGGATGGTCGGCGTCCACCGGGTCCAGGGAATTTTCGGCCAGGTAGTTCGCCAAGGTCGGTGGCAGCACGAAGTAACCGTCTGCCAGGCCCTGCATCAAGGCGCTGGCGCCGAGGCGGTTGGCGCCGTGGTCGGAGAAGTTTGCCTCGCCGGTTACGAACAGGCCCGGGATGGTGGACTGCAGGTCGTAGTCCACCCACAACCCGCCCATCGTGTAGTGCACCGCCGGGTAGATGCGCATGGGCATCTCGTAGGGGTTCTCGCCGGTGATCTGCTCGTACATGTCGAACAGGTTGCCGTACTTGGCCTCCACCGCGTCCCGGCCGAGCCGGGCGATCGCGTCGGCGAAGTCCAGGTAGACCCCGCGCGCCACCCCGTCGACCTTCGGTCCCACGCCGCGGCCCTCGTCGCACACCGCCTTGGCTGCCCGAGAGGCTACGTCGCGGGGCACCAGGTTGCCGAAGGCGGGGTAACGCCGCTCCAGGTAGTAATCCCGTTCGTCCTCGGGGATGTCCTGGGGGCGGCGTTCGTCCCCGGGCTCCTTCGGCACCCAAATCCGGCCGTCGTTGCGCAGCGACTCACTCATCAGGGTGAGTTTGGATTGGTTGGCCCCGGAGACCGGGATGCAGGTGGGGTGGATCTGGGTGTAGCAGGGGTTGCCGAAATAGGCGCCCTTGCGGTGAGCCTTCCACGTGGCGGTGACGTTGGAGCCCATCGCGTTGGTGGACAGAAAGAACACGTTGCCGTATCCCCCGCTGGCGAGCACCACCGCGTCGGCCATGTGGGTCTGGATCTCCCCGGTGATCAGGTCCCGGGCGACGATGCCCCGGGCGCGGCCATCGATGACGATCAGGTCGAGCATCTCGTGCCGGGAGAACATCTCCACCGTGCCGGCGTCGATCTGCCGCTCCATCGCCTGGTAGGCGCCGAGTAGCAGTTGCTGACCGGTCTGGCCCCGGGCGTAGAAGGTGCGGGAGACCTGCACCCCGCCGAAGGACCGGTTGTCCAGCAGGCCGCCGTACTCACGGGCGAACGGCACACCCTGGGCCACGCACTGATCGATGATCTCCACGCTCACCTGGGAGAGCCGGTAGACGTTGGACTCCCGGGCGCGGTAGTCCCCGCCCTTGACCGTGTCGAAGAACAACCGCTCGATGGAGTCACCGTCGTTGCGGTAGTTCTTGGCGGCGTTGATTCCGCCCTGCGCGGCGATGGAGTGCGCCCGGCGGGGGCTGTCCTGATAGCAGAACGTCTTCACGTGGTAGCCGGCCTCGCCCAGGGTGGCGGCTGCGGAGGCACCGGCCAGCCCGGTGCCCACCATGATCACGGACATCTTGCGCCGGTTGGCTGGGTTGACCAGTTGTGCCTCGAACTTGCGAGTGTCCCAACGCTCGTTGATCGGTCCCGGTGGAGCCTTATCGTCGGCGATCGGGGCGCCGAGGGTGTAGTACTCCGACTTGGTGGACTCGGTGATGCTCACTGCACGACTCCGAAGAGGATGGCGAATGGTGGGATGAAGAAGCCGAGGATGATCACGGCGGTTACCACGGTGGCCATGATGTTGAGATTGCGCCGCACGCGCTGCGAGCGGTTCCACCCCAGGCTGGCGAAGGCCGCCCAAAGCCCGTGCCGCAAGTGGAACGCGAGCGCGATCAGGGCGATGCTGTAGGACAGCACCACCGGCCAGAGTTGGAACCCGTTGATCATCCGTTCGTACGGACTGGCCGAGGCGCCGCCGGGAGCGATGGTGTTCGTGGTCAGGTGCAGGATGTGGTAGATCACGAACAGCCCGATGACAACCCCGCCCCAACGCAGGGTGAAGGAGGCATAGGAACGCTGATGTCCCCGCCGGGCCTTGGTGCTCACGTACCGCGCAGCACCTCGACCGCTGGTCACGGCCCGAGCCCGGTGCCACAACGTGACGGCAGCGTAGATGTGCAGCAGGATCGAGGCGAGCAGGACGAGCCGCATCAGCCACAGCGCACCGGAGTAGGGCAGCAGCGGCTCGCCTAGGTCACGCAGGTAGGCAGAGTAGTCGTCGAAAGCCTGTTGACCGGAGAAGATCTTCAGGTTCCCGTACATGTGCGCGATCAGGAACAGCACCAGGATGACGCCGGTGACCGCCATAACGGATTTGAGCACGATGCTCGAGCGCCACCTGGGAATCGGTGGCCTGGTGTTCGTCGTTGGAATAGCCACGTCTCCACCGTACTCTCTTCGAGGGAGTGCCCCGTCACATTTCCATCACTTCAGAGGCCATCCGATGTGGCGCGAATCACTAGTAGGGGGTACTCTACGCACCGGCCAGGAGGCCAGCACCCGGTCTTAGAAGATCGACTCGGCTCCGGCAGCCAGATCACCACGCCCAATACCTTCAGTCGGTGCGGCTTGGATAGTTCGACGCTACGGACTCGAGTGGCGCGAGCCGAATATGACGCCCGGGCCGTTCGGTGTGCGGCAGATCCGTGTGCGGCCGATCGGTGTGCGTCTGCGGCGGCTCACGGGCGCCGCCGGGATAGGTTGATCGGGTGAGCACCGATACTGACCCGCAACGTCCCCGGTACGACGACGACCTGCGCCTGGCGCACGTGATCGCCGACCAAGTCGATGCCCAGACCATGGCCCGGTTCAAGGCCTTGGACCTGCACGTGGAAACCAAACCCGACACCACGCCGGTCAGCGACGCCGACCGCAGCGCAGAGGAGATCGTGCGAGCCCAGTTGGGCCGCGCTCGGCCACGGGATGCCGTGCTGGGCGAGGAGTTCGGTTCCACCGGTCACGGCAGCCGGCAGTGGGTGATCGACCCGATCGATGGCACCAAGAACTTCATCCGCGGCGTGCCGGTGTGGGCCACCCTCATCGCGCTCATCGACGACGGCGAACCGGTCCTCGGGCTGGTGTCCGCTCCGGCTCTGCAGCGCCGGTGGTGGGCGGCAAACGGTTCAGGCGCGTGGACCGGTCGATCGATCTCGGCGGCACACCGGATCTCCGTCTCCGGGGTGCAGCAACTCCAGGACGCCTCGCTGTCCTATTCCAGCCTCAGTGGGTGGGAGGAGATCGACCTCTTCGACCCGTTCCTCGACATGACCAGAGCGGTGTGGCGCACTCGCGCCTACGGGGACTTCTGGTCCTACATGATGGTCGCCGAAGGGGCAGTGGACATCGCCTGCGAACCGGAGTTGGCGCTCTACGACATGGCTGCGTTGGTGCCGATCGTCACTGAGGCCGGAGGCCGGTTCACCTCCCTGGCCGGTGCCGACGGGCCCTACGGCGGGAACGCAGTGGCCACGAACTCCCACCTGCACGATGCGGTGATGGGTTACCTCGCCCTGCCCGCGCAGTAGGCCGCCCGTCCCGGCAGTAACCTCACCCTGCCCGCGCAGTAACGCAGTAACGCAGTAACGCAGTAACCCCGCCCTGTCAGCGAAGTAGCCCCGCCCTGGCAGCAAAGTAACCCCGCCCTGCCAGCGCAATACCCGTCCTGCTCAGCCTCGCCTCACCAACGGTTGGTGAGCAGGTCTCGTTCGGTCACATCGAACCAGAGCAGGTCCAACTCCTCGACGCCTGCCCGGGCTTCAGCGTCTCCGTCGGCGGCGCGGCGCACCAGACCATGTGCCGCCGCATCGTCCGGGTCGTCAACGTGGAAGGAGACCACCTTCGCCCAGGGCACCGCCGGAGCGTGAACGGCCGATGGCCCTCCCGCCCGGTCATGTGCCGCCCCGTCGATGTCCGCGGCGACCACCACCCGCACCGGCGGCTCTGCGGGCCGCTCCCTCAATAGGTCGACACACGCATCGGCCGCGGTGAGCATCGCCTGGAACTCGCCGGCCTCATCGTCAGCGCCGCCCAGCACTTCCCGCAGGGCGCCGGTCAGGGCGTGGGCCCCGCGCGGGCTCAGGCCCTCCGCGCTGCGCAGGTCGCCGATGGTGGCCGGAAGGTAGATCCGCATAGGCCCAGTGTGGCCTACCGGCCCCGGCGCAGCCGCGCCAGCGCGCCGACGGGTGCGACGGCGGTGCCGGTCAGATCGTGTGCCAGTCGCTGCACCGCCACTCGTGCTGGGGATTTGGGGGCAACCTCGGCCCAGGCGGTTCCGCGCAGCAATGCGCGGTCGGCGGTGGGGCGATCGTCCGGAACCAGCACCGGATCATTGTTGCCGGCGAACCGTGCCAGGGCCTCCCGTACCGATTCCTGCGGACGCGGTCCGGCCGCCGAGGTTCGCACCCGGTTGACCACCACGGTACCCCCGGCTGCTGTGTCGTCGTCGAGCAGCACGTGAACCAGGCGTTCGATGCCCAGCGGCTCGGCCGCGCCCACCACGACTATCCGGTCGGCTACCTCCTGTGCCGCGGTGAGTACCCCGTTGCGGCCCGCGCCGACCATCGGTTCGTACTCGCCGTCGCCATCGGGAACCCGCACCGGTGCGTCCACCACCACCCAGCGGCCCAACAACCGGGCCACTTCGAGCACGGTACGCATGCTCGTCGCTGAGATCTCCCGCCAACGGGAGGATCGGGGCAACCCGGTGAGCAAGCGTAGCCGGCCGTCCACTTGCGGGGTGATGCGTCCCAAGTTGGTGCTGTCCAAGGTGCCCTGGTCCGCGGCCCGCACCGCTGCCGCGAGACCCGCCGAGTCGGTGAGCACGCCGAGCATCTGCGCCAGGGAGGAGGACCAGATGTCGGCGTCGATCAGCACGACCTCATGTCCGGCCAGGGCGATCTCGTGGGCGAGGTTCAGCGCGATCGTGGATCTACCGGGGGCGCCGCTGGGGCCGCAGACGGTCACCACCTGCCCCGCTGGGCCGGCATCGTGAGCAGATACCCCGTCGTCGGCGGGCCCATCGGCGGGCGTGCCGTTCCCGGGCGGCGCGGGCAGCGGGGCGGCGTCCGTGGCCAGTTCGCGGATCGCCTCGAGCAGGTCCGCGTCGGGGTCAGCCGGGCGGGCGCCGATTTCCGTGATGCGCACGTGCTCGGTCGGGGCGGCCACGACCAGCGTGCGCACCCCGGCCCTGCCCAGCCGGTCCACCATCACCCGGTCCAGGCCGGATTCGGTGTCGGTGACGGCGATGGTGCCCACCTGTGCGATCGCCGCGGCGAGCAGTTCCTGTAGGTCCGCGCATCGTCGCGTGACGGTCAGGTCGGACGCGCCGGCGATTTCGCGCACCAAGCGTTCCTCGGCGCCCCCGGTGAGCGCTACCAGCACTGCCAAACTCATCGCTCACCCACCGGCGCCGCGAACCAGGTAGACCTCCGCCCCGGAGGACAGGGCAGACAGCACCGGTGCCAAGTCGTCAGCGCGAACCAGGATCTCCACATGCATCTGGTCGGTGCCGGCGAACAGCGAAGTATCCTCCCGGACCTCGGCGACGTGGGCGTGGGGCAACAGCAGTTCCGGCTCGAGGCGGTCCTGACCGGTGCTCTCCGGATCGGGGCGGGCGACCCACACATCGACCTGATCACCACGCCGCACCGAGGATGCGGTGGCGGCCGAGGCCGGGATCGTCACCGGCCGCAACTCCACCTGCGCACCGGAACCGATCGCGGCAGCCGGTATCAGTTCACCGCCGCCCACCGTGCGCAGCACGATCGCATCCTCGGCCACCTCTTGTTCGGCAGTGAGATAGGTATCGTGCACCTCCTGCAGGTGCACCGGGATCACGTCCAGGTCGGCGGCGGAGACCTGCTGGCCCGGTACGAGCACGTCGCGGGCAGCGTAGACCTCCACGGTCTGGTCGGCGCGCGTGAACAGCCACGAGCCCAACGCCACCGAGGCGGCTACGAGCACGATTCCCACCCCGAGCCGGGGGTCACGCCAACTGGGTCGGCGTATGCGCAACACTCCAGGTGTCTCGGCCATCGTGCCCCTTCCTCATTGTGTGGCGGCCCTGCTGGGCGACGACGTAGCCCCCTATCGTGCCAAGAACTCCGGCTTCGTGTGTCCGGTTATGCACAGGCGGGCCGTTGTCCACAACTTCGGCTCGCAGCAGGTGCCACAATATGGTCATGCAGCAGCGCTTCCTGTCCCTGGCCGATGTGGCCGAGATCTTGGCGATCTCGATGTCACAGGTGCGGGCGCTGGTGCGCAGCGGGGAACTGAAGGGCATCCAGATCGGTGGGAAGGGCACCTGGCGGGTGGAGGATACCCAATTGCAGGACTACATCGACCGGATGTACGCCCAGACCGAGGAGCGCCTGCAACGCAGCGACCACATGGACTAAGTTCCGGACTCCACACTGACCAGCCCGCCCCACGCCAGAGTCACCACACCGCCCTCGGTGGCCAGGTCCAGATGGTCGGCGCCGACCCGGACCAGCCGCCCGCGATAGGTTCCGGCGAGCGTCGCGACCAGCACGTCCAGGTGCTCATGGGCCATCGCGCGCAACACATGCCCCAGGCGCAGCGAACGTTCCACCCGAGTGGGCGGCGGTGCGCTGGGGCCGAGCGGACGAGCGAGCACCACTGCAGCGGCGGGAACGAGGACGCGTCTCGACCCGCGCGCCAGGACGAACCATTCCTGCGCGGCATCGACGACCGTCCCATCGCGATCACTGCCGTCACGTAACCGCACGTGGAGGGTCTGCCCGCGCCGAGCCCGCCACCGGTCGGCCATCGTGGTGCGGGCGATTTCGGCCTCGGCAAGTTCCACCACTTCCAGGTGCGCCTCCACGTCGGCCGCCGCCTGCAATTGCGCCTGCAGATCAGTGAACAAGTCGTCCCAGCGCATTTAGTCACCGTACGGGATCGCTCGCACACAGGGCGCACGGTCCCGGTAGACAACCCTCTGCAACCCGTGTACACATAACAGCACTAATAAGCATGAACTGACACGAACCGGCATCTACCAATGAGGTCGGTGAGGGGACGGGACCAATGAAGAGGACGACGACGTCCGGCGCTACCTCCGCCACGGTCACCGGCGCGCGGCTACTTGGGGCTGCGTGCGCCACGGCCGCCGGCGTCGCAGCGCTGTGGGGCGCAGCGAACTATCTCATGGTGTTACTGAACTCCCCGCTGCGGATCGATACGTTGACCACCGCCGCAGTCGTGGCTCTCGGTACCGCGCTGGCTACCTGGTACACGCTCAGCACAGCCTTGGCCGCCCTCTGCCTGCTGGCTCGGCTTAGCGGGTTGGTGTGGGCCGGCGGGGAAGCGTGGCTGCACCATCAAGGTGCTCCGTTGGTGCGACGCTTCGTCAGCGGCGTCGGCGGGGCTGCGCTGGTGGCGGGGGTCTTGACGATGCCGGCGTACGCTGACGCGGCGGAGCAAGCCGAACCACCTCCGGTGACCTGGACACCTACCGACAACACGTCGACCGGCGACGGCGCCGACGACGACGGCGATACCCCCGGCTCCGGGCCGGGCAATGGACCGGATGTGCGCGCGCACGAATACCGGCCGGACGGGCCACTCACGGAACATGAACCAGGCCCAACCGCGACCGATCACGACCAAGAAGCATCCGCCCCGGAAGCCGATCCGGCCCCATCGACCGCGGAAAGCGAAGCGACCACTCCGACTACGGACGGTGAGACCGCCCCGCCCGCCACAGAAGACGATCAGAGGCCACCCGGCACGGAGGACGACCCGAGCCCGCCCGCCGGAGAACACGAAGCAACTCCATCCGCGGAGCATGAGACGAATCGGCCCGCCGCCCACACCGCTACCACCCCGCCCAGCACGGGCCTCGGCGTGGCTGAGCAGCCCTCAACCGCCGGCTCCGAGATTCGCGTGGTGCAGCCGGGAGACACGTTGTGGTCCTTGGCTGCCGAACAGTTGGGGGCGGGAGCCACCGATGCACAGATCGCGGCCGCATGGCCCAGATGGCACCAGGAGAACGCCGACGTGATCGGCCCGGACCCAGACCTGATTCATCCCGACCAAGCGTTACACGTACCCGGAGGTTCCCGATGACTACCGTCCCGACCACCGGGTACACCCGCACCCGGACCCGCCTTCGCACCGACCCCGGCGAGCGCAGCAGCGCAGCGGAGTCGGTGGCCGGGTTGGCGCCCATCCCCACGCCCCCGCTTCGAATCCAGCCTACCGGCGACGGCAACACTTGGGATCCGGTGCGGTTCACCGGCCCGGATGCATCCGGCAACTCCAGCGCCGATGAAGACGCTGCCGGCCGCAACGCGCTTGCCGACGGAAACAACCCTTCCGCGCGCCACCGCGCGGACAACAGCCACCTGCCGAACCCGACGACGTGGGCCGCCACCCTGGTGCGAGCCACGGTCGAGGTGCTGAAGGGACGCCGGCCCGCGGCTCAGTTGATCCGGTGGCTGGAGGCGGACCTGTGGTCGGCGCTGGCTAGCCGGGCGCAGATTGGCGTGCAGAACAGCCCGGGCACCGCACGGCCCGCGCCGGTACGCGTGCGCCGGGTACACGGCTGCCCGATCACCGACGCGGTCTGGGAGGGTGCGGTCATCATCAATGACGGCGAGCGCACCCGGGCGGTCGCGCTGCGACTAGAGGTACTGCGGGGCCGGTGGTGTGCCACCGCCCTGACTATCGGATGATCCCGGCCGTTCGCCCTTGGTTCCTATCGCACCGGGCTTCTCGACCGGGCACGCCCGACGCCCGGCAATGGCAGCGCCCGCCGCCCGGCGATGCCCGCGGCGGGCCTCGATGGGCTGCTGATCAGCGACGCTTGCGGGCGGCCTTGGCCGCTCGACGGCGCTGCTCCCGGTTGCCGCCCCCTGCGGGCACGCCCTGAACGCCGCGGTCGGTACGCCCCGGTGTGGTGACCTGCGTGGTGCCATCCCCGTCCACGCTCGGGGCGCTGTAACGCAACTGCGTGGGCCGTTGCGGGGCACCGAGCCCGAGCGGATCGGAGGCACTCTGCGCCGCCGGAGCCTGGGCGGGCCGGCCCTTCTTGGCCCCCCGCCCCCCGGCCTTACCCTGCTGGGCATTGAGTCGCTGCCCCGCGGACGCCGCGGCCGCCGCACTGTCCTCGGTCACCACGGTCACGCCGTCGACCTCTTGCTGCTCCTCGGGGTGCTTCACCTCGACGTGGAACAAGAAGCCCACTACCTCTTCCTTGATGGCTTCGTTCATCGCTTGGAACAGGTCATAGCCCTCACGCTGGTACTCGATGAGCGGATCGCGCTGGGCCATCGCCCGCAGGCCGATGCCTTCCTTGAGGTAGTCCATCTCGTACAGGTGCTCGCGCCACTTGCGGTCCAGCACCGAGAGCACCACGCGACGTTCCACATCCCGCATCACCTGCTCGCCCAGGTCCGCTTCGCGCTGGGCGTAGGCGAGTTTGGCGTCGGAGGTCAGCTCGGTGATCAACTGCTCGGCGGTGACCCGGGTGCGGTTACCGGCCTCGTCCTCGACGTCCTCGATAGTGATGGACACCGGGTAGACGGTCTTCAAATCCGTCCACAGTTGCTCCAGGTCCCAGTCCTCGGGCACCCCGGAGGCGGTGGCGGCGGTGACCATGCCGGTGATGACCTCGTCGATGAAGCCCTGCACCTGCTCGGCGAGATCCTCCCCCTCAAGCACCCGCCGTCGTTCCTCGTAGACCACTTCGCGCTGTCGGTTGAGCACGTCGTCGTACTTCAGGACGTTCTTGCGGATCTCGAAGTTGCGGCTCTCCACCTCCGCCTGGGCGTTGGCGATGCCGCGGGTGACCATCTTGGACTCCAGCGGCATGTCCTCGGGGTAGGCGGCGGAGTTCATGAACCGCTCGGCCAGCCCGGCATTGAACAACCGCATCAGGTCATCGCCCATGGACAGGTAGAACCGGGACTCCCCCGGGTCTCCCTGCCGTCCGGAGCGGCCGCGCAACTGGTTGTCGATGCGGCGGGCCTCGTGGCGTTCGGTGCCGATCACGTACAGCCCGCCCAGTTCGGCGACCTCGTCGTGCTCGGCGGCCACCGACTTCTGCGCTTGCTCCAGCACCTGCGGCCAGGCCTCCTCGTACTCCTCCGGCGTTTCCACCGGGTCCAGGCCGCGCTTGTTCATCTCCGCGATCGCGATGTGTTCAGCGTTACCGCCGAGCATGATGTCGGTGCCGCGCCCGGCCATGTTGGTGGCCACGGTGACCGCACCCTTGCGCCCGGCCATCGCCACGATCGCGCCCTCGCGCTCGTGCTGCTTGGCGTTGAGCACTTCATGCGGCACACGGCGTTTCTTCAGCATCTTCGACAGGCGCTCGGACTTCTCCACACTGGTGGTGCCCACCAGCACGGGCTGGCCCTTGGAGTGCCGCTCGACGATGTCCTCCACGACGGCGTTGAACTTGGCTTCTTCGTTCTTGTACACCAGGTCCGGCTGGTCGATCCGCGCCAGCGGGCGGTTCGGCGGGATCTCCACCACGCCCACCTCGTAGGTGTTCTGGAACTCCGCGGCCTCGGTCATCGCCGTACCAGTCATTCCGGCGAGTTTGTCGTACAGCCGGAAGTAGTTCTGCAGCGTGATCGTCGCCAGGGTCTGGTTCTCGGCCTTGATCGGCACGCCTTCCTTGGCCTCGATCGCCTGGTGCATGCCTTCGTTGTACCGGCGGCCGGCCAGGATGCGCCCGGTGTGCTGGTCGACGATCTGCACCTCACCACCCAGGACCACGTAGTCCTTGTCTCGGGTGAACAGTTCCTTGGCCTTGATCGCGTTGTTGAGGAACCCGATCAGCGGGGTGTTGAGGGACTCGTACAGGTTGTCGATGCCCAGGTAGTCCTCGACCTTCTCGATCCCGGGTTCGAGGATGCCCACGTTCTTCTTCTTCTCGTCCACCTCATAGTCCACCTCCCGTTCCAGGCGGCGGATCATGCGGGCGAACTCGGTGTACCACTTGTTCGCTTCCCCGGCGGCGGGCCCGGAGATGATCAGCGGGGTGCGTGCCTCATCGATGAGGATGGAGTCCACCTCGTCGACGATGGCCATGTGGTGGCCGCGCTGGACCAGTTCGTCCTTGGTCCAGGCCATGTTGTCACGCAGGTAGTCGAAACCCAGTTCGTTGTTCGTGCCGTAGGTGATGTCCGCGGCGTACATCTTCCGGCGCTCATCCGGTTTCTGCCCGGCCACGATGAGGCCGGTCTCCAGCCCCAGGAACCGGTACACCCGCCCCATCAACTCGCCCTGGTAGCGGGCCAGGTAATCGTTCACGGTGACCACGTGCACGCCCTTGCCGGTCAGGGCGTTCAGGTACGCCGGCAATGTAGCGACCAGGGTCTTACCCTCACCGGTCTTCATCTCGGCGATGTTGCCCATGTGCAGCGCGGCGCCACCCATGATCTGGACGTCGTAGGCACGCTGACCCAGCGTGCGCACCGCCGCTTCGCGAACGACGGCGAAGGCTTCCGGGAGGAGGGCGTCCAGACTCTCCCCGTCGGCGACCTGCTCCTTGAACCGGTCGGTCTCAGCGCGCAGTTCGGCGTCGGTCATGTCGGTGACCGAGTCCTCCAGGGCGTTGACCTGGTCGGTCAGGGCGCGCAGGGTCTTGAGTACTTTCCCCTCGCCCATCCGCAGGATCTTGTGCAGGATCGAAGCCACGCAGGTCTCCAGGTGTGTGACAAATCAGCCGGCGGTTCCCGGCCACCTTCCATCGTAGGCGAGTCGGGGGCTGCAATTCGAACGACTTGGGCATCGGGGTCCAGTAGGCGATAGCCGCTCTCGCACCGGCCCAGCCGGCTCACCAGCACAGCCGGCTCCGCGGTAGGCCTGACTCATCCCGCGCGCCAGGCTGAGCGCCAGGCTGACTCGTGCGGTTAACTCAGCGGCAAGGCCGGCTGACCGGTGCGGCTGGCTCAGCCGTGCTGCCGGCTCACAAGTGCGGCGCGAGCCGGGCGGGCAGGTCTCCGGCGGCCCCGTCGACGATCGTGATTTTCTCCAGGCCCAGCCAGCCTGCCATCACGTGCAGTTCTGCGGCCAGTTCCCTCGCCGTCGTCTCCGGAGCGTGCGGCTTCGAGGCGCGTGGCTCCGGGGGATGCGGCTCGGTGAAGGCTCCGCGTACCAGCAGCCTGGACCGGCCGCGATCGGCCTTCAGGTCCACCCTGCCCACGATGTCCTGCCCGAGGAGGAACGGCAGCACGTAGTAGCCGTAGGTGCGCCGGTGGGCCGGGGTGTAGATCTCGATCCGGTAATGCATCCCGAACAGCGCCTCGAGCCGGCGGCGTTCGAACACCAGCGGATCAAATGGCGCCAGCAGGGCCCGTCCGTGCACAGCGCGGGGCACGGGCACCTCGCTGTGCTTGTACAGCGGCACCGGCCATTCGCTGACCTCGACCCGTTCCAACACTCCGGTGCACACCAAGTGCTCGGCCGCCATCCGTGTGGCCGCCACCGGTAAGCGGAAGTAGTCGGCCAAGCAGGTGATGCTGCCGATGCCATGGGCGCGGGATGCGATCTCCACCAGTCCGGCCACAGCGTCCTGCTCCGAGGGCAAGCCGGAGGCCCACACCTCCTCCGGCAGCACCCGCCGGGGCAGATCGTAGGCACGTTCGAACTGCGCGGTGCGGTGAGCGACCGCGAGTTCGCCGGCTCCGAACGAGGCTTCCAGCAACTGCTTCGCCACCGTCCAGTTCCACCCCCAGTGCTCCTTCGGGGGACGCTCATGGCCTAGTTCGGCATGGACCTGGGCGCCGGTCAGCGGACCGCGCTCGGTGATCAACGCCAGCACCCACTCGAACAGGTGCGGGTGCTGGGCCCGCAGCCTGGCCAAGCGCTGTTGCCGCCGTGGTTGGGCCATCCGCCATCGCAGCAGGCGGTACGTCGAGGGCGGGACCAACGACGCCTCGTGGGCCCAACACTCCACCAGTCGCCGGGGACGGGCCGCTGTGCCTCGAGTAGCACGCTCCAGCAGCGCCGGATCATAGGAACCGAGCCGGGCCTGCAGCGGCAGCAGGTGGGCGCGGGCGAGCACATTCACCGAGTCGATCTGCAGGAGCCCGATGCGGTCGATCACGCCTTGCACGTGCCGCATGGTCGCCGCGCCGGAGGGCCTGGCCTGTGCCGGTGCACCGGCCAGGCCCTGGGCGGAGATCGCGACCCTGCGTGCCCGGGCCAGGCTGAGCCGACGGGTGGCACCTTCGCGCAGCGCGGCGGGCACCACGGGATTACGTGTGCTCAGACCTGGATCCATTCCGAAGGGCGCTCTTGGGCAGGGCGGTCAGACCGTGACGGTCGATTCCATCGGGTGGGCGGTGTAGTTCAGGCGGATGACGCCGTACGTCCAGCCGTGCCGGTGGTACACCACACAAGGTTGGTGGGTCTCTTCGTCGATGAACAGGTAGAAGGGGTGGCCGACCAGTTCCATCTCCGTCAGCGCCTGATCCACGCTCATAGGTTCGGTGTCGTGAACCTTCTGCCGGATGATCACCGGGGAATCACCGAGTTGGTCCTCGACGGCGACGCCCGGCTCGGAGGGAGGCTTCGGTCGCGACGAGACGCCGTCCCCGTCCTCGGTTTGTTCGACGTCGGGTGCGGTCTTTTCCAGCAGTTCCGGGGGCACCATTTCGGGAAGGTCACGCACGCTGGTGCGGCCCTTGTGGTTCTTTCGCCGGTCGCGGGCGCGGCGGAGCCGCTCGAGCAACTTGCCGGTCGCCAGGTCCAAGGCGGCGTACCGATCCTGAGCGCTGGCTTCTGCCCGCACGACCGGCCCTTTCGCTTTGACCGTCAACTCCACCCGTTCGGCGTTATCGGCAAGCCGTGGGTTACGTTCGCGCGTCACCTCCACATCGATCCGTTGGGCGTAGGGCGAGAGTTGGGCGACCTTGCTCAACTTCTCCGCCGCATGCTTGCGGAAGCGGTCCTGCACCTCTGTGTGGCGACTGACGACGACGATTTCCATGACGACCTCCGGTGTCAAGAAACATTCAGGATCGAAGCGGGCTCCGATCCGCAACGGTGTACTGTGCTGCCGCCCGCTCGGGTCCAGCAGCGTTGATGGAACTTCATCACCCCCTTCGGCCGCTCCTGCGATCGATGTTCCATACCTCGACGCTACTGTGCCGGGACTGCTTTGCCTACCGGAACACGGCACTGAAGCGGTCGATCCGTCGCGGAGCCCGCGACACGTCAGCATGCACCGTTCGGGACGGCGGATCCGGGCGCCACCGGCGCCGCACGGTGCGCCGACCGGTGCGCCGCTACTGCCAGGTTGTGCTGCCTGGCGGAGGCGTCGCGGCCAGCACCAGGGCTCCGAGCACGTGGATGCCGTTGGCCGCGAGCGCGCGCCGACAAGCGGCAAGTGTCGACCCCGTGGTGACCACATCGTCCACCAGCAACACCGGCCCCGCCGGCGGTTCACCGGGGCGTAGCCGCACTCGGCGACTCGCCGCGCGCTGGCTAGCTCCGAGCCGATGCAGCGAGGCATCCGGTGTCCGCAACACATCGGCGGTCCGCACGCGGACGTTAGGTCCCCTCCATCCACACTGCTGCGCCCCGGGCTGGAACTTCTGCTGCAAGCCCTCAGTCACGGCTCGTGCCAGGTCAGCGACCACCAACTGTCTCCGCAAGCGGCGCCGCCAACCGGACGGTGCCGGCACCACGACCAACTCCTCACCGCCGTCCAACCCGTCGCCGCCCACCCCATCACCGCCAACCCAGTCACCGCCAATCCCGTCGCCGTCGTACCCGCCGCCATCGGGCCCGGCGAGCATCGGCGCCAACTGCGCTGCGCCCAGCCTGCCGACGGCCCCGAAGAACGGACGCAGATCAGCCCGCACGTGGTTCTTCCACTGCAGCACCATCCGCCGCGGGCCACCGAGGTAGGGCGTGAGCGCCCACACCGGGAGCCCGGCCCTGGGCGGGTACTCCTGCGCGCACAGCGAGACGGTCTCCTCTTCACAACGACGTAGCGGACCGCGCCACATGGCGCGGCACCCCGCGCAGATCGGCACATCCCATCGTCCGCACCCTGCGCAGTCCACGGGTAATAGCAGCGAGGTGAGGTCGGTACCGATTCGCCGTACCGATGTGAGGCCTGGGCGGAGCCGCCGGAAGGAGAAGTCCATCGTGCCAGCGTGGTGGAAGGGCGCGTGCGTCGTGCGAACGTGGCACACAGGTGGGGATGACGGGTGCCGACCGGGCCTTTGTGGACGGCGCCAGCCAGACCACCAAGAACGCCCCGGCGCCCGTGCCGCGGCCAAGCGGGCACGCACGGTGCACAGGACAAAGGAGCCGTCCGGGATTCGGCGTCGGCGACGACGCCCATAACTACCTGGCTCAGCCGGGGAACGTCGGCAGCGCTACATCCGATGCCACCCGGCGCCACCCCAACCCGCTGCGGGCATACAGGTCGCCGTCGGTGGTCGCGGCGTAAAGTTCCCGGTCGCCCCGGGCGGAGGCGATATGCACGACGTCCGGGACGGTGGGGAGTTGCTGCGTGCGCCCGCCCACCGGGCTCAGGTGCACGGTGGTCGTACTCCCCGACATGCCCAGGACCGCAAGATGTTGCTCATCGACCCACACCACGGCGGAAGCAGCCACCAGTTGCGGTTGCACCTGCACGCCTTGCTCCAGGCGCTGAGGCACGCCGGCCTCGTCGCGGACCACGGCGTGCACTTCCACTGAGATCACACCGTCGATCTCCACCACCACCGCGACTCGTGCACCTTCCCGGCTGACTCGCAACGCGAGGAGGTCACCGCCGTCGAGCATCTCGGCATCCACGGGTTGCATCTCGCCGGTGGAGCGCACGGCCAACAACTCCCCGGCGTTGTTCTCGGTGCCGGTCCAGATCCATCCGTGCCGGTCATAACTCGGGGCAGCCAGGTCCGGCGCCTGTGCGAGCACTTCCGGGTCCGGCTCGTCAGTACTTGGGACGGCCATGAGGTGATCTGTCCCGGAGAGCATGACCACCGGCTCATCGCCGTAGCCGAGAGCCAGCGCCCGGGGATCCAGGTCCCCCAGGGGCACAGCGTTATCCAGGCGGGTCACCGGTTCGTTGGCCACGCTGGTGAAGGTTCCCAGGGTGTACTCCACGGTCTCCAGCACCAGCGGGGTGCGTCCCACCGGCGGGTCGGAACTGACTTCCAACCCGGGCACGGGCGCGTCCCAGTCCACCCCGTCCACGGTGATCTCCACCCGCTGCACCTGGGGCAGCCCGAGCAGGGTCTGTTCGATCTGGGCGCGGATGAGTTGGCGGGTGGTCGCGTCGGCCTGCAGTGCCTCGGCGCTCAGGTCCACCTGCGCGGTCCCTCCGGAAACTGTGACGGCGCCGAAACTCAGGGAGGTGTCGGCCGGCATCGCGCTGAAGACGGCACCGTCCAGCCACGGCGCCGGTCCCGCGAGTAGCCCGCGCATCGCGGCGGTGGACGCGTTGCGCTGCGGGTACCAGCGGGTGTCGGGCACCAACATGGTGGCGTCGGGGGTGAGGAAGTACAACGGGACCTGCCGGTACTGGGAGCCGAAGATGACCTCGGAGACCAGGACTCCGTCGTCCAACTCCGAGATCCGCCACTGCTCCTGGGCGTCCTCGGTCAGGCCGAAGTCGAAGGTGCTGCTGGCCTCGGCGGGCGCGGGGGTGTAAACGCCGGTCTCATCAACCGTGCCCGAAATCGTGACGCTCACCTGAACGGTGCCCTGCTGGGTCTCCTCCACCACCAACGGGTCCCCGCCGGCGTAGATCGTCACCTGCGCGCCCGGGTTCCACACCTCGGCGCTCTCGTCGGTGAGGTAACTACGGGCGACGCCGAAGTCATCGGTGGTGCCGGCGGCGGCGCCGTTGAGGAACCCGCGGACGATCTGCTCCGGCGAGTCGCCCGGCTGGGGCTCCTCGGCGACCAGGGAGATCGCCTCCGGCTCGGGGGCGCCCTCGATCCCTCGGTGCACCGGCCCGGACTCGGGGAACGACACGCACCCGGTGAGGACCGCGGCCGCCAGGAGCAGAATCAGCACACGCCTCAACGGGTCACCTCCACATCCGGGCCTGCCAGATCCGGCACGGTCGCCGGTCCCGCCGGGTCCTGCTCGCCCTCCTGGGGAGCAGATACAGGTAGTTCACGCCCCGGCGCCAGGGGCAGCGGGTGTTCGATCACCGTCAGGCCGGCGCGACGGGGAATGGTCAGCCGGAAACTCGCCCCGCCGCCGGGGGTGCCCCAAGCTTCCAGGCTCCCGCCGTGCAGTCGGGCATCCTCCAGGGAGATCGCCAGTCCCAGGCCTGTGCCGCCCAGAGTGCGGGTGCGGGAGGGGTCCGCTCGCCAGAACCGGTCGAAGAGGCGTTCGGCCTGCGGTGCGGTCATCCCGACGCCGCGGTCGCGCACGACGACGGAGACGGCCACCTTGTCGACTCCGACCCGCACATCGATCGGCTCGTTCTCCCCGTGTTCGATGGCGTTGATCAGCAAGTTGCGCACGATCCGTTCGATCCGACGCCGGTCCAGGGAGGCGCTGCACTCCTGCTCCGGCAGGTCGACGCGCAGTTCGGTCCTGGTCTCCTGCGCCAGCGGTTCGACGGCGTCGACCACGTCCTGCACCACGTGCCGGATGTCGATGTCTTCCACGTCCAGTACCGCCGAACCGGCGTCGAACCGTGAAATCTCCAACAGGTCCGCCAACAGCGCCTCGAACCGGTCCACCTGGGTCTTGAGAAGTTCCACCGAACGACGGTGGGAAGCGTCGAACTCGTCCCGTTCCGCATGCAGCACCTCGGCGGCCATCCGGATCGTGGTCAGCGGGGTGCGTAGTTCGTGGGAGACGTCGGAGACGAACCGCTGCTGCATCCTGGACAACTCCGCCAGTCGCTCGATCTGGTCCTGCAGGCTGTGGGCCATATCGTTGAACGCCGACCCGAGCACCGCCAGTTCGTCATGACCGCGCACCTGCATCCGCTCGGTCAGGTGCCCCTCGGCCAGCCGGCTGGCCGTGCGGGCCGCCGACTGCACCGGGTCCAGCACCTGCCGGGCCAGATACCAGGCCATCACCACCAGCATCACCAGCAGGCCCACCGCGCCGATCACCAAAACCTGTTGGAGAACGTCCAAGGTCTGGGCTTCGGTGGCAAGGGAGTAGATGAAGTAGATCTCGTGCTCTCCCACGATCGGGAGGGTGACCGTGGAGCCGGCGGCGATCCCCGGCACGGACGCCTCCGCGGACGTGGAGGGAAGCGAGACCGACTGCCACTGTTGGAAGGACTCAGCGCGGACCTGCTGGCGAAGTTCGGGCTCGATCAGGTCCGCGAGCGCCCCGTCGGTGGCGGGCAACAAGAGATCCGAGGGTGCCTGGGCGTCGGGTGATCGCATGATCAGGACCCCGACATTGCCGACCGCACCCTCCTGCAGCGACCGCACGACGTCGTTCGCCACATCCTGCACGTCCTGGACGTTGGAGGCGATCTGGGAGTCGAACCGCTCCTGGGCCTCCTCGGTGCGCGCGGCGGCGTCGGCCAGGACCTGGTCGCGGCGGTCCTCGAACAACCCGTCACGCACCTGCCCCGATAGCAATGCGCCGAGCAATCCCACAGCGAGCACGCCGACGACGACCGTGGTAGTCATCACGCGCACCCGCAGGGAACTGCGCCACAGGTGGAACAGCGCGCTGAGGGGTCGCAACAGACGAGCGGTGCCCGGGCGACTGCTGGGCGTGGTCGCTTCGTCCATCCGTTGCCTCACTCCGGGTTGTCCGGCCACGGTCTGCTCAGGACGGGGACCCCGCCCGGTAGCCCACCCCCCGGACGGTCACCACGACTTCGGGGTGCTCCGGATCCTTCTCCACCTTGGCGCGCAACCGCTGCACGTGGACGTTCACCAGCCGAGTGTCGGCCTGGTGGCGGTAGCCCCAAACCTGTTCCAGCAACACCTCCCGGGAGAACACCTGCCACGGTTTGCGCGCGAGCGCGACGAGCAGGTCGAACTCCAACGGCGTCAGGTTGATCACCTCGTCACCGCGCAGCACCCGGTGCCCGGGCACGTCGATGACCAGGTCCCCGATCTGCAGGCGTTCGGAACCGTTACTGTCCTGGCGGCGCAACCGGGCTCTGACACGGGCCACGAGTTCCTTGGGTTTGAAGGGTTTTGGGATGTAGTCGTCAGCGCCGGCTTCCAATCCTTGGACCACATCGGCGGTATCGCTCTTGGCGGTCAACATCACGATCGGGACTCCGGATTCCTCCCGGATGCGCCGGCATATCTCGATACCGTCCACGCCCGGCAACATCAGATCCAGCAACACCAGGTCCGGGTTGGTGGAGCGGAACGTCTCCAGTGCTGCCGCACCGTCGCCCACCGTTTCGGTGACGAACCCCTCGGAGTGCAGGACGATACCGATCATTTCCGCCAGAGCGGCATCATCGTCTACAACCAGAACACGCGCTTCCATCTGGCTATTGTCCCATTGTCCCGGGGGAATGGGCCAAGGACCGGTCGTGCGAAGATGGCAGGCAGGAAAATCGTCAGGCAGCGTCAGGGAGGTAGGGGCGATGAGTGAGCACGACGACCACCACTCGCAGCCCGGTGGGCAGGAGAACGAAGGTGAGCCCCCCGCATCCGAATCCGGTTACGGTCAGCCCCCCGGCTACCAACCGCCACCCGGCCAGGGCTACGACCCATCACCCGGCCAGGGCTACGGCCAGCCACCCCCTCCTCCGCCACCCGGGCAGGGCTACGGCCAGCCACCCGCTCCCCCGCTACCCGGGCAGGGCTACGGCCAACAGCCTGACCCCCAACAACCCGGACCCCCGCCACCGGGCCAGGGCTATGGCCAGCCACTCGGCCAGCCAGGAACCGGCTACGGCCAGTACGGCCCGGGCGACCCATGGTCCTCCTACCCCGCCACCCCCGTTGCCCAACCGGGCACAATCCCGCTGCGCGCGCTGAGCCTGGGAGAGATCTACGACGGTGCCTTCCGGTCGATCCGGGCGAACCTGCCGGTGATGCTCGGTCTCTCCGCGATCGTGGTGCTCGTGCTCGGGATCTTGGAGGGCCTGACGACCTACGGCGCGTTCGAGGAGTTCAACCGCCTGCTCGGGCGACTGGATCCCGCCGAGGACCCGGAGGCGTTCATCGACGCTTTCACCACCTCCGGTACCTCATTCCTGCTCAGTAGCGGCATCTCCCTACTGATCTCGTTCCTGGGCACCACGATCCTGACCGGTTTGCTCATCCACGCGGTCAGCCAAGCGGTGATCGGTCGCAAGACCACCATCGGCCAGGTGTGGGCCGAGGTGCGCCCGCAGATCCTGCGGTTGCTGCTGTTGACCATCATCATCGGCCTGTTACTCACAGCCGTCGGGATTGTGGCGGTATTGATCCTTACCTTCTCAGTGGTCTCCGGATCGGCGGGCCTCGTACTCCTGGGGGTTCTGGCCGCCTTCCTCGTGGTGGTGATCGGTATGCCGGTGGTGCTGACCTTCACCGTGCTGGCCACTCCGGCGCTGATCCTGGAGCGGGCCACCATCGGTGCCGCACTCAGCCGGGGCTTCACCCTCGCCAAGCGGTCCTTCTGGCGGGTGCTCGGGATCTACCTGCTCACCGTCGTGCTCGTCGGCATCGTCAGCACCGCGATCACCTGGCCGTTCGGGCAGGTCTCGATGATTTTCGAGACCGGGCCGGGGGCATTCGTGCTCTCCCTGCTGGGCGGTGTGGTGGCCAATTGGATCACCATCCCGATCCTGGCGGCGGTTGTCGCCCTGCTGTATATCGACATCCGCATCCGCACCGAGGGGTTGGATGCCGAATTGGCCCGAGCGGCCCAGGAATCGTGATGCCAGGGCCCCGGCCGCTGGGCCCTCCCCTGGACCCGTCGGCGGAGGAGGCCCGCCGGTGGGCGCAGGAGGAACTGGCCAAGGCGATCTACAACCAGGGCCCTAGCCTGTTGGAAAGGTTCTTGGCCTGGCTCGGCCGGATCTGGGATCAACTCATGGGCATCGACGGCGCCGGTGCTGTCCTGCTTCCGGTGGTGGTGCTGGGCGTTGCCGCGTTGATCATCGCGGCTGTGCTGATACTCGGCGGGCCGGTGCGGCGCAGGCGGGTAGGAAGGGCTTCGGCGAGTATGCAGGTGCTCGACGACGATGACCGGGGCGCCCAGGCGTTGCGCTCCGCCGCCGACGCGGCCGCCGACGCCGGGGACTACGCGCGGGCGGTGCTGGACCGGTTTCGCGCCCTGGTGCGCGGGCTCGATGAGCGCGGGATACTCGCCGACCGCCGCGGACGCACCGCTCGGGAGGCCGCCGCAAGTGCCGGCGCGGCCTTCCCGGAGTACGCCGGCGAGTTGGCCCCGGCCGGAGAGTTATTCGACGCGGTGTGTTACGGCGACGTGGTGCCAGACGCAGCAGCGCACCAGTGGTTACGGGACCTGGAACAGCGAGTCAGCACCGCTCGACCCACCTCCCACGATGGCACCCATATTGCCGAAGGCTGGTCGGTGCTGCAGTGACCGCCACGGCCATCGAGACCCCTGCAGACGGAACCCCCACCGGGCGCACACGGGCCACGCTGCTGTGGGTGCTGGGGGTCGCGTGCGCGTTGGTCATCATCGTGCTGCTGGCGTGGTTCGGCCCGTCCGCCCCCTCACAGGAGCCCTTCGCTCCGGACAATCCCGAGGATCGGGGTGCGCGGGCGGCTGCGCAGATCCTGCAGGAGCAAGGGGTGCAGGTCTCCTATGTGCGCACCACGTCAGCGGCGCTGGCCAGCGCCCGGGAGGAGGGCACGCTGCTGATCGTCAACCCGCAGGAACTGCGACCGGAGCAGCAAGAGGCGCTCGCCGACGCCCCTGGTGAGGTCGTGTTGGCCGGGGTGGGCAGGGACTTGGACGACCTGACCGACCGGGTCGGGTTCGAGCCGGGTGGTGCCCGCGGGACGCATGCGGCCGGCTGCACCGACCCGCACGCGCGGGCGGCCGGGGAGATCGTCGCCGGCGCACCCCAGTTGCGCGCAGAGGATTCCGGCGCGCAAGTGTGTTTCGGCGATGAGACCGGCACCGGCCGGTACGCCAGTTGGACACAGGACGGGGTGCCGTGGAGGGTGTTGAGCACCCCGGAGTTGCTGACGAATCAGACCTTGGCCGAAGCGGGGAACGCCGCATTGGTGCTGCGGTCGCTGGGCCAACAACCGCACTTGACCTGGTACGTGCCCGACCCGGCGGACGACTACGGGATCGTTGAGGACGCCGCGACCACCATGCCCCTGTTGCGCGGGCCGGTACTCACCTTCTTGGCGGTGCTCGCGACGGCCGTGATGTTCTGGCGCGGGCGGCGGTTGGGGCCCGTGGTCAAGGAACCGCTACCCGTGGTGGTGCGAGCCACTGAGACCACCCGCGGCCGCGGGCGGTTGTACCGTCGGCACCGTACTCACGCCCACGCCGGCGCCGCGTTACGCGCCGGAACCGTTGCCCGTATGAGCGGGCGGTTGGGTCTGGCCAGGTGGTCCGGACGAGACGATGTGGTACAAGCCATCTCCGGGGCCACCGGCCGGCCGCCGGAGCAGATCGACTCGGTGCTCTACGGTCCCTCCCCGCACGACGACGCATCCTTGACCGCCCTGGCGCAGGCACTGCACATGATGGAGAGCGAGGTTCACCCCCGATGACCAACCACCCGGTGCCCCCACCGGCACATCCCCCCGGCCAGCCGGGCGTCCCTGAGTCCGCCGGGCACACCGGCCTGGGCCAAGCCGCAGGGCCGACCGGCCCGGCGCAGGCCCCGGGGCCCTCCGAGCGGGCACAGGCCCCTGATTCACCCGGTCCGGCACCGGGCCCCGCTACGCCCGGTCCGGCGCAGCCTCCCGGTGCGCCCGGTCCGGCCCCCGCACCACAGGCGCCCGCGGGTGAGGGATTGCCCGCCCAGGAGCAGCCCTCCCCCACCCGGGACGCCCTGGTGTCCCTGCGTGAGGAGGTCGGCAAGGCGGTCGTAGGTCAGCACGCCACCATCACCGGCCTGGTGATCGGGTTGCTATGCCAGGGCCACGTGCTGCTCGAAGGCGTACCCGGTGTGGCCAAGACGCTGCTGGTGCGTACCCTCGGCGCCGGTCTGGACCTGGACATGAAGCGGGTGCAGTTCACCCCGGACCTGATGCCCGGGGACATCACCGGATCCCTGGTGTATGACGCGCGTACCGCGGAGTTCTCCTTCCGCGAGGGACCGGTGTTCACCAACTTGCTGCTGGCCGATGAGATCAACCGCACCCCGCCCAAGACCCAGGCGGCGCTGCTGGAGGCGATGGAGGAACGTCAGGTCACAGTGGACGGGGACGCCCGCCGCCTACCGGATCCGTTCATGGTGATCGCCACCCAGAACCCGGTGGAGTACGAGGGCACCTACCCGTTGCCCGAGGCCCAACTGGACCGGTTCCTGCTGAAACTGCTGCTGCCCCTACCGGAGCGTGCCGAGGAGGTGGAGGTCCTCTACCGGCACGCGCACGACTTCGACCCCCGGGATCTGGCCGCCGCCGGTGTCCGAGCGGTGGCCGACGCCGAGGCGCTGGCCCGCGCACGGGCGGAGGTCAAGCAGGTCCAGGTGGGACCGGAGGTGCTCGGTTACATCGTGGACCTGTGCCGGGCAACTCGGACCTCGCCGTCGTTGGCCCTCGGCGTCTCCCCCCGGGGCGCTACCGCGCTGTTGGCGACCTCCCGGGCGTGGGCGTGGCTGTCGGGCCGTTCCTACATCTCCCCCGACGACGTCAAGGCCCTGGCCCATTCGACGTTGCGCCACCGGGTGCAGTTGCGGGCTGAGGCGGAGTTGGAGGGCGTCAGCGCCGAGTCCGTCCTGGACGGGGTATTGGCCTCGGTGCCGGTTCCGCGCTGATGGCACTGACGGGCCGGGCGATGGTGCTGCTCGCCCTGGGCATTGTTCCGGTGTTGCTGGTGCCGCAATGGGTCACGCTGGTGACGTGGCTGGCCTTGTGGGCGGGCCTTTTGGGAGTGGATGCCGCCCGGGCGGCACCGGTGAGCGACGTTCGATTGCGCCGTTCCACAATCCCGGCTTTGCGGCACGGCCAGGAGGCGGTGAGCCAACTACAGGTCCTCAACACCGCACCCCGGGTGCTGCGCGCCGTCGTGCGCGATGCCTGGCAGCCCAGCGCCGGTGCGGGGGTGACTCGGCATCGCTTGGTGGTGCCCCCGGGTGAACTGCGTCGGGTCAGCACCGGGCTGCGGCCCTGGCGGCGGGGGGACATCCGCGCCGCGGGCGTGACGGTACGTTCGTTCGGTCCGTTGGGTTTGCTGGCCCGGCAACGCACCGCGCACGTTCCGGGCCTGGCCCGGGTGCTGCCGGAGTTTTCCTCCCGGCGGCATCTGCCCTCGCGGCTGGCCCGGTTGCGAGAGATGGACGGTCGCACCGCGGTGCACGTGCGCGGACAGGGCACTGAGTTCGACTCCCTACGGGAGTACGTGATCGGTGACGACGTGCGCGCGATCGACTGGCGAGCCAGTGCGCGGCGGGCCGACGTGGTGGTGCGCACGTGGCGTCCGGAGCGGGACCGGCGGGTCTTCATCGTGCTGGACACCTCCCGGTTGTCCGCGGCCAGGTTGGGCCATGCGCCTCGCCTGGACGCCGGGATCGAAGCGGCACTGCTGCTCTCGGCGCTGGCCACCAGAGCCGGGGACCGGGTGGAGTTGGTCGCTGTGGATCACGCGGTGCACACCCGGGTTCGCGGTGCTCAGGGGGCGGCGCTGATGTCGAATCTGGCTGAGGGCTTGGCGCAGGTGGAGCCAGATCTGGTGGAACCGGATTGGCCGCTGGTGGCCCGGGAGGTGCGGGAGCGGCTCAGTCAGCGGTCGCTGGTGGTGATCCTCACGGCGCTGGAGCCGGGTGCGGTGGAGTCCGGGCTGATCTCCGTGGCGGCCGCCATCGGGCGTGATCACCAGGTGCTGCTTGCCTCCGCAGAGGACCCCGACGCCGACCGGATGCGGCTGCAGCGCACGTCCACCGCGGAACTGTTCGACGCGGCCGCGGCCGAACGTGCCGAACTGGAACGCGCGGCACTGGCGCAGCGGCTCACCCGGACCGGTGCGCGGGTGGTGCGCCGCGGGCCGGAGGATCTGGCACCGGGCGTGGCGGATTCCTACCTTGCCCTGAAGTCAGCGGGCCTGCTCTGAGGCCTGCCGCTGTTGCGGGAGCAGCCTGAGGCCGCGTTGGCCCGGAGCCTGCGGCAGAGCGCGTCACGCCTGGAGCCGGTGGCCGACCGCGTCACGCCTGGAGCGCGCCCGACCGAGGCCGCGTTGCCCCGGGAGCCGGTCTCAGGCCGCGGTGGCGACGGTGTCGTCGATGAGTTCGGCGCGTAGGTCCCCGGTCTCGCCGTCGCGGACCGCCCGGCGGCCCAGTGCCACGGTGTAGACCCAGTAACCGGCCAGCACGGTTGCGCCGATGGCGATCTTCACCCCGGTGGGCAGCCCGGACGGGGTGACGAAGCCTTCGACCACACCGCTGACCCCCAGCACCACCACCAGCCCGATGGCCACCGTGATCAATGCCCGCCCCTCTTCGGCGAGCGCCCGGGCACGGGTCCGCGGACCGGGATCTATCCAACTCCAGAAGAGTTTCAGCCCTGTTCCCACCGCGATGAACACCGCGGTCAGTTCCATCAGCCCGTGCGGCAGGATGAGCCCGAAGAACTCGGCCAGTCCATCGTGTTCGGCCATGATCGCCCCGGCCACCCCGACGTTGAGCGCGTTCAGCACCAGCACGTAGACGGGGAATATCCCGGTGATGCCCAGCCCGATGGCCTGTGCCGCGATCCAGGCGTTGTTCGTCCACACCTGGGCGGCGAAGTCTGGTGCCGGGAAGTTGGAGTAGTAGGCGGCGAAGGCCTCCTCGGCGTACTGTTCGCGCATCGCCGGCGACCCCGCCTCGGCCATCGCTTCGGGCACCGAGAGCAGCCACCACGCCTGCAGCACACCGAGCACCACGAATACCGCGCCGGCGCCGATCGTCCACCGCCGCACCCGGTAGAAGGCTGCGGGCAGCGAGATCGCCACGAACCGCACCACATCGTCCAAGGAGAGTTCGTGCCCGCCGGTGATCGCGCCCCGTGCCCGGGCCAGCAGCGCCGAGAGCCGGGAGATCAACGCCGGGTCCGGCGCCGCGGTGCGCATCTGGGACAGGTGGGTAGCGGTGGTCTGGTAATGACCGACCAGTTCGTCCACTTCGGCACCGTTGAGCCGACGACGACGCAGCAACTCCCGTAAGCGACTCCAGCGGGGTGCGTTCAGCGCGACGAAGGCGTCCAGATCCACACCGGCTACCCTGCCATATGTGACCCCGGCCAACCCCTACGCCCCTGGCACTTCCTCCCCCGCCGCGCCACCGGCGCCGTCCCGAAGCACGGCCCAGAGTTCAGCCGCTCACGTGCCGGGAACCGGAACCGACAACCAGGTGATCACCGGCGAGGCGGTTGCGTTGGACCTGGCGCCGGCGTCCGCCCTGAGCCGGCTGATGTCCGGGGTGATCGACCTGATCGTTTACGCCAGCGCCGCCGCCGCCGTCCTGGTGCTGGCCACCGGCTTCGCCGTCAACGACGCCCAGTTGGGGACCATGACGATCGTCGCGTTCGCACTGGCGATGGTGGTGCTGCCCACCACGGTGGAAACACTCACGCGCGGACTGTCCGCCGGACGCTTGGCAGTGGGGTTGCGCATCGTCCGTGACGACGGCGGGCCGGTCCAGTTCCGGCAGGCGTTGGTTCGGGCGCTGGCCGGGATCGGGGAAATCTGGTTGTCCCTAGGGGCGGTGGCGTTGATCACCTCGATCATCCACCCGCGGGGTAAACGCCTGGGTGACCTGGTTGCCGGCACCTACTCCTTGCGGGTGCGGGAGAGCGAGACCGCCCGAGCACCGTTGCTCATGCCACCGGAACTTCGCCCGTGGGCCGAGATCGTTGACCTGGGCCGCATCCCCGACGGCCTGGCCCTGCAGGCGCGGGTGTACCTTTCCCGCACAGGGGACCTGCACCCCCTGGTCCGCGCCGACGTGGGCCGCAGATTCGCCGCCGCGTTGGAGCCTCATGTTTCCCCGCCGCCCCCGTGGGGCACCGACCCGGAACGGTTCGTCGCCGCCGTGCTCGTGGCCCGCCGGGACCGGGCATACCTCTCCGGTGTGGCCGCCGCCCAGCGCGAGCACGCCGAAGCCCAACGGGTGCGCGCCCTACCGTTCCAGATCCCCGAGCATTCCTGATCGGTCCCCGGCGCCTCCGGCCTCGCCACCGGCCATGCGCGGGCACCACACCCGCAGTTGCCGCGTCATCCCTGGGCCCAGCAACTAGCGTGCCCCCCGGGGGTAGACGCCACCGGCGCGCCGATGTCCTGTTTGCCGGCTCCCCAGGACACGCGCCGCGCCGCGGGTTGCCCGTGCCCGGCCCCGAAGGGTTGCCCGTTGCCGGCCCAGGGTCGGGCGCCTTCTACTGCCGCAGCGTTGTCAGTACCGGTAGTGGTCCGGCTTGTATGGACCGGCCACGTCCACGTCGATGTACTCGGCCTGCTCCTTGGTCAACTCGGTCAGTTCGGCCCCGAGTGCATCCAGGTGCAGCCGGGCGACCTTCTCGTCGAGTTCCTTGGGCAGCACGTGCACGCCCAACTCGTACTCAGTAGCAGGGTCAGCCAGGTCCATCTGGGCCATCACCTGGTTGGTGAAGGAGGCGCTCATCACGAATGAGGGGTGGCCGGTGGCGTTGCCGAGGTTGAGGAGCCGGCCCTCGGAAAGCACGATCACCGACTTACCGGGATTTTCGGCGTCCTCGGTGAAGGTGTATTCGTGCACCTGAGGTTTGATCTCGGTGCGTTCGACCCCCGGCAGCGCGGCGAGCCCGGCCACGTCGATCTCGTTGTCGAAGTGGCCCACGTTGCCCACCACAGCCTTGTCCTTCATCTGGCTCAGGTGTTCGGCGGTGATGACGTTGAAGTTGCCGGTGGCGGTGATGAAGAAGTCCGCCTGGTCCACGACGTCCTCAATCCGCACTACCTGGTAGCCGTCCATGGCAGCCTGCATCGCGCAGATCGGGTCCACCTCGGTCACCAGCACTCGTGCGCCCTGGCCGCGCAGCGCCTCGGCCGCGCCCTTGCCCACATCGCCGTAGCCGCACACCACGGCGACCTTGCCGCCGATGAGGATGTCGGTGGCCCGGTTCAGTCCGTCGGGCAGGGAGTGGCGGATGCCGTAGCGGTTGTCGAACTTGGACTTGGTGACTGCGTCGTTGACGTTGATCGCAGGGAACAACAATTCGCCGGCGTTGTGCAACTGCACGAGCCGGGTGACCCCGGTAGTGGTCTCCTCGCTGACGCCGCGGATGTGCTCGGCGGCCCGGGTCCACCGGGTCGGATCGGCCGCGAACGTGGCGCGCAATTGTGCCAGGAAGGCGAGCTTCTCCTCGGAGTACCCGTGGTCGCCGGGCTGTGGGTCGGCCGGCACTGCCCCGGCGCGTTCGGCCTTGACCCCCTCGTGCAGCAGCAGGGTCGCGTCCCCGCCGTCGTCGAGGATCAAGGTGGGCCCCTCGTGCCCGGGCCAGGTGAACGTTTCATCGAGGGCCTGCCAGTACTCCGGCAGCGTCTCCCCCTTCCAGGCGAAGACGGGCACGCCGGCGGGTTCATCCGGGGTGCCGTGGGGGCCGACGACGACGGCGGCGGCCGCTTCATCCTGGGTGGAGAAGATGTTGCAGGAGGCCCACCGCACCTCGGCTCCCAACGCGGTGAGGGTCTCGATCAGCACCGCGGTTTGTACCGTCATGTGCAACGAACCCGTGATCCGCTGCCCGGCCAGGGGCTGGCTGGGGCCGAATTCTTCGCGCAGCGCCATCAGGCCGGGCATCTCGTGCTCGGCCAGACGGATCTGGTGCCGGCCGGATTCGGCAAGACTGAGGTCACGCACTTTGTACTGCCCGGGCTTGTGATCGAAACTCATACCGCGAGCCTATCCGGGCACGGGCGCCGTCCGCGCGCCGGCGAATCCGAGAACCACAGGCGCGCGGCGTCACCACAAGCCGCAGGCGCTGGGCCCGAGGCCAGTACGGTGAGGCCATGTCCGACTTCGATGCGATCACCGTGGAGCACCTGCGCAAGGTGGGCGGCACGAAATGGGCCCGGTACCCCGACACGATCGGTGCATTCATCGCCGAGATGGATTTCGGAATCGCCGAGCCGATCACTCGCGCACTACACGAGGCCGTGGACCTCGGCGCGTTCGGGTACCTGGCGCCCGGGCCGGTGGAGCAGATGGCGACGGCGTATGCACAGTTCGCGCTCCAGCGGTATGGCTGGCAACTCGATCCTGAGGACGTGCACCCGCTGCCGGACGTGCTGACCGGGCTGGGCGCAGCGATCCGGTTCCTGTCTCGCCCGGACTCCCCCATCATCATCCCCACCCCGGCCTACATGCCGTTCCTGACGATTCCGCAGGTGTATGACCGCTCGATCATCGAGGTCCCGATGCACGAACAGGACGGGCATTACACCTACGACCTGGAAGCCTTGGATGCGGCTTTCGCCGCGGGTGGTCACCTGCTGGTGCTGTGCAACCCGCACAATCCGATAGGCCGGGTTCTCACGGAGTCCGAGATGCTCGCGGTGGCAGAGGTGGTCGAGCGCCACGGCGGCCGGGTGTTCGCCGATGAGATCCACGCCCCGCTGGTGTTCGCACCGCATCGGCACATCCCCTACGCGTCATTGAACGAGGCCACCGCCGCCCACGCGATCACCGCCACTTCCACGTCCAAGGCGTGGAACCTGCCGGGGTTGAAGGCCGCCCAACTGATCCTGTCCAACGACGCCGACCGGGAAACGTGGCGCACCGCCGGCCCGATCGCCGGTTCGGGCACCGCGAACCTGGGGGTGATCGCCGCTACCGCCGCCTACACCGAGGGCACCGATTGGTTGCAGGAGGTGTTGGAGTACCTGGAGGGCAACCGGCACCTGCTCGGTGAGTTGCTCGCCGAACACCTGCCCGAGGCTCGGTACGCCGCCCCGGAAGGCACCTATCTGGGTTGGGTGGACCTGCACCGGGTTCCGATCGGTCAGCCCGCGGGCAGTTTCTTCCGCCGGCACGCCAAGGTGATGGTGACCGACGGTAATCAGTGCGGCGCCGCCGGGAAAGGATTCATCCGATACAACTTCGCCACACCGCGGCCGCTGCTCATCGAGGGCATCTCCAGGCTGGGCCGAGCGGTCCGCGAACACGGCGCCCACGAGCCCGGAGGCGACTGAGGGGCGCTATCCCATCACTAAGGGAGTCCCACCACGAAGGGCTCCAGTCATGCCCTAAGTACTCCGGTCCCACCACGAAGGACTCCAGTCACACCACGAAGAACTCGAGTCGCACTACTCAAGGCATGACTGCCGCAACTGACGGGCCGCCGCACCTGAGGAGCGTCATCTCGCGGCCGCCCGCGGCGTCGTCACAGCCAGGCTCGTGTCACTCCACGGGGGTGGCGTGGTCGGCCAGCAGCACCGGGACGCCGTCGCGCACCGGGTAGGCCAGGGGCTGGTCCGCGTCGGTACTGACCAGGCGGGTTTGATCGCCGTCTTCGTGGATCTTCAACGTCGCTCCGGTGACCGGGCAGCGCAGCAGGTCCAGCAGCCAGGGTTCCACCTGCGGTGACTGGGGCATCAGTGTCCTTCCTCCCCGCCATCGAAGGGCTGGGGCTCGCGCAGCGCGCTGAGCACACCGTCGCGGATCTTGATCATGATGTCCTCGTCCTCGGCTTCCACGTTCAGTCGGAGCAACGGTTCGGTGTTGGACGGGCGCAGATTGAGCCACCACCGGGGGCTACGTTGCCAGTGGCTGATCAATAGCCCGTCCAGGGTGTCCACCTGCACCGTGCCGGCGTCGATGTCCTCGGCGAAGAGCCGCCGGGCGGTGTCCAAGGCCTCCTCGACGTCGGCCACGGTGGAGTTGATCTCACCAGAGGCCACGTAGGGGGTGTGCACCTCGGCCAGTTCCGACAGCGTCATCTTTTGTTCCGGGTCGCCGAGCACTCCGAGCATGTGCAGGGCGGCGAGCATCCCGGTGTCGGCGTAGAAGAAGTCCCGGAAGTAATAGTGGGCGCTGTGCTCACCGCCGAACACGGCGTTGTGGGCGGCCATCTCCTCCTTGATGAAGGAATGCCCCACTCGGGTGCGGACGGCGTTGCCGCCGGCGGCCTGGACGTATTCGGGTACGGCTCGGGAGGTGATGAGGTTGTGGATCACGGTGCCCTGCCGGCCGGCGGCTTGCTCGGCGGCCAACTCCTGTAGGGCCACGATCACGGTGACCGCTGACGGGGTGACCACCCCGCCGCGTTCATCGATCACGAAGCAGCGGTCGGCGTCGCCGTCGAACGCCAACCCGATGTCGGCTTGCTCGGCCACCACCGCCGCTTGCAGGTCCACCAGATTCTCCGGCACCAGCGGGTTCGGCTCGTGGTTCGGGAAGGTGCCGTCCAGTTCGGGGAACACCATCACCAGGTCCAGCCCCAGGTCGGGTAGCCCGGCCTCGGTGCCCAGCACCGCCGGGGCGGTCAACCCGGCCATCCCGTTACCTGCGTCCACCACCACCTTCAACGGTCGCCCGCCCCGCAGGTCGACCAGGGAGCGCAGGTAGGCGGCGTATTCGGTCAGGACGTCCTTGTGAGTGACCCCGCCGCGTTCGGCTGCCGCGGGGATCCCCTGCTCCAGGTACTGCTCAGCCAGGTGACGTACGTGGGCCAGTCCGGTTTCCGATCCCATCGGCCGGGCACCTGGATGGCAGAACTTGATCCCGTTGTAGTGGGCGGGATTGTGACTAGCGGTGAACATCGCTCCGGCGATCTGGTCGTGTCCTGAGACGTAGTAGAGGGTGTCGGTGGAGCACAGTCCGATGTGCACGGCGTCGGCGCCACGCCAAGTGACGCCGTCGGCGAAGGCCTCGGCCAACTCGGCCGAACTGTCGCGCATGTCCTGGCCGATCGCCACGGCCGGCGTGGCCGCGCCATCAGGGTGGGGTTCGCCGGTGCTCTGCGGGTCGAGCAGGTGGTCCGCCAGGGCCGCGCCCAGGGCACGGGCGACGTCGGCGTCCAACTCCTCGGGCACGATCCCACGGATGTCGTTCGCCTTGACGATGCGGCTCAGGTCACTCACCTTCCCGAGCCTACCGGGCATGGGTGTTCGCGGGTTGTTCCTCAGTCCTCCCGCGCACCACGAATCACGCGCAGATGGCCGCGCCGCCCGCTCTCGGCCGGCGGCCGGGGCTGGGTGATCGGGGCCGGTGCGGCGGCTGTCCGAGCCGCAGGGGCGGTGGGCGGAGGTTGCGCGCGAGAAGCCTCCCGCACCGCGTTGGCCAGGGCCAACAAATCGTCGTCGCTGGGCGGGGCCGGTTCGAACTCCGTCGCCAGTTGCACCACGTCCCAGCCTTGCGGCACGGTCAACCGTTCGGCGTGGGTGAGGCAAAGGTCGTAGGAGTGGGGTTCGGCATGGGTGGCCAACGGGCCCAGGACCGCCGTGGAGTCCGCATAGACATAGGTCAGCGTGGCCACGGCCGCACCTGAGCAGGTGGATCGGGAACACTGGCGTCTGACTCTCACAAATCCTCACCGTACCTTGCCTCGCCCGTGTGGTCGGCCGGCCACGCCGTGGGCATGTTGCACCGTCAATTGATGGTGCTCCCAGCGCGCCGGTGGTGGCATCAGTATGCGCGTGACATTGTGTGCGCCGCGCGGTGTGCTGTCCGGTCACAGTCAGGTGCTCTGGCAGGCTGACCGCATGACCGTTCCCCCACTGCCCCGTGCCTTCCGGGTTGGAGCCGCGAACCCGTTGCGGTCGACGCCCATCCCGTCCCGGCGCGGTGGCAAGCGCAGGGACCGACGTGGACGCGGACCACGCGGCCCGGTTCTGCCGCCGAACGTGCCGGGTGCCCGCACCGGGTCGGAGCGGTTCGACTATCTGATGCTGCGCACGGTCGCGTGGATCGAACAGCACTTGGGGGCCGGTCACCCCACGCCGGGGGCGGCGCTGGACGGCGTGGAGTTTGCGGTGGAGGATGTGCCGCCCTCGGCACCTGCGCCCTGGGAAGCCGGGGCGGTGTCGCTGGGACGGTATTTCCCGGCCGATTCGGTGGCCGGGCTGCCCGACCGGATCGTGCTCTACCGCCGCCCGATCGAGTCCCGCTGCCGCGGCCAGGCCGAGTTGGTCGTTCTGCTGCGACAAGTGCTCGTGGAGCAGATCGCCCACCTGACCGGGCACGACCCAGAGGAGATCGACCCACGCCACTGAGCCCGGTCAATGTGTTGTCACGTTCAGCACCGTGTTGTGAAGTTCAGCGCAGCATGAGTTGGGCGGCCTCCTGGTGCTGCGCGCGACGTCGCAGCGCCCGTTCGTACGCACGACGTGCATCAGCGTTGACGGGTCGAGTGAACCTCAACCATCGCATCAACATCACCTCCACTCCGTCCCCGGGGTGGTACCAAGGTCCAGCGCAGGTCGGTCGACTCATCGGCACCTGGTGGCCGGCGACGCAGCCGGGGAGGCATGCGGATGGTGTCCATCGCGGTGAACGGGCACCCCCGCGCGGCGTTGTACATGCGGGCCGACGACGACGTACACCGCGCCTTCCGGATCCAGCATCTGAGCGTGACGAACGACGGCGTCACTCACGTGACCGCATGACACTCACCGGAGATGTTCGCCCGTTTCGGGCTGCCGAAGGTGCTGGCGTAGCCATCTGATCCAGCAGTGCCGGACACCCTGGCAACTCAGCCGCTGGTCAGTGGACGTGCCAGGTCTCGCGCACCTCCACGCCGGCGTCGGTGATGAGGTTGAGCACTGGGCAACGGGCGGTCACCAGCCGGCGCAGTTCGGCGACCTGATCCGGCGAGGCGGTCGTGGTCAGATCACAGGACGTGGCTGCTCATGTGCCTGACGGGTAGTGCTCGGACAGGAAGTTCGGCAGAACTTCGTTGAAGAAGTCGGCATTGTCCTGGTTGGCGTTATGGGAGGCATCCGGTACCAGCTCATATCGACAGTGCGGGTCGCGTTCGGCCCAGGCCGGCTCGATCCGGGCGATATTGCCGGTGCGGTCATGTTCGCCATGGGTCAGCAGCAGCGGCACGGTGATCCGGTACCCGGGCTCGGGTCGCATCTATGCGGCTACACCTCGCCAGATGTGGATGAAGTCCTTCTTGGTCATGGCCCCGATCGCGCTCGGCGTATTCGCGCACGCCCGGGTCGAGGGCGGTGGACCTGGCGACCGTGCCCTTGAGGTGCGACACGGCCAGGCGATGAACCCCCAAGGTGAGGACCCGCATCGCCCACCGCTCCCACCACGAGATCGGCATCGTGATATTGGTCGACCCGACGATCACCATCGCCGCCACCCGCTGGGGAGCGTGATACACCAGTTCCTGGGCGATGTAACCCTCCAAGGACTGCCCACCGGCACAGACCGGATCGAGGCTCCGACCTCGTCCAGGAGAGCCAGCAGGTCCTCAGTCATGTCCCCCATGCGAATCGGGAGGTGCCCGATAGGCTGGGACCGGCGATGGCCCCGGATATCCCACGTGACTACCTGGTAGCCGGCATGTGCCAGCGCCCCGGGTTGGGGTCGAACATGCGATGGTCCATCGAGGCCCGATGGCTCAGGACTATCAGCGGACCTTCCGCGGACCCGCTCAGCCAGACATGGATCGACGAACCGGCGCGTTCGACGACGAACTCGACCGGGGCGGCATTGCGTACGTCCCCATAGGGCATCCTCACCACAGGGCCCAGCCCGGTCAAAGCCCTTGAGCATGTGTGAGGGTTCTCGGTGAGGACTCACGGTGCAGGCTCGACCAACTCCGCCGGGACCACTTCGACCTCGAACGGTTCCTTCAGCACGACGCGCTGTTCGCCACTGGCCCGCGCCGTCGTCACGTAGGAACCCCGAACCAGATCCAGGGCGAGGATCGACGGCTCCTCGGGGTCGATGACCCAGTACGAGGCAACCCCGGCTTCTTCGTACTTCGAGCGTTTCAGGAGCAGATCCTTGCGGCGGGTGGACGGGGAGAGCACCTCGACCGCCAGGACCAACGGACCGGTGACGTTCTTGGCACCGACGTCCTCGTTACGCACCACCACTAGGTCCGGCTGCAGTGACGTCCGCGGGTCCGGGCGCCAGTCGAGAGGGCTGAGGAACACCTCTAACCCTGCCGGGCAGGCCGCCCGCAGCAGCAGGTAGAGATTTCCGATGGCGCGCTGGTGCACCGGAATCGGAGCCGGGGTCACGAGCAGCAACCCGTCGAGCAGTTCGTACTGCAGGCCGTCGTCGGGCAACTGGTCGAGGTCATCGACCGTCCACTCCTCGCCCGTGCGCGGCATGGCCGTCATAGCCACCATCGTGCTCCTTCCACGCCGTTCTGTCACCCGGTCCCATCAGTTCAGCGTGGCATACCAGAGCCGAACCCGGCCGCGGTTATCCACAGCCCACGGGGTCGCGGAAATGGGTCCCGGCGATGGTCAGTACCGCCCGGGCCGCACCTGCACCTGCTGGGCCATCTGGGCGTCCGGGGTGAGCGGGATCATCGCCAACATCGTGCCGTCGGCCGCATCCGCGTGCGCCATCGTGGTGGCGTGCACCGCTGTGCCGCTGACATCCACCGCCAGCGCGTCAGCGGGCAGTTCCTCGGACAGCACCATGGCGCTGTGCGGCGCCACGTCCACCGTCAGCGCCTCCGCGCGTGTCCCGCCGCCGATCGGTTGCACTTCCACTTGCTGAGCCTGCGCCGTCGGGTTGGCCAGCAGCACCCGGTTTTCATCGACCAACTCGCCCGGTAGGGGAAGGATGCCCCGGGCTGCACCGTCCCGGGCGGGCAGCCATGCCCGGTCCACCACGGGCCGGCCCGGGTCCAGTTCCCCCGCCTGCCCGACGATGCTTCGCTGCACGGCCGCGGTTACCGGCTCATCGGCGTCGATTCGCACGGCCAGCGGCCCCGGTTCCACCCCGCTCAGGGAGATGTCGGTCACGGTACCCGGCTCCAGCACCTGCTCCTCGGCACCTGCCAGGGCGTGGGAGCCGTCGGCGGTCAGCACCTCCACGGCGATGGTGGCCACGTCCTGGGAGGGGTTGACCACCCGCACCACCGGCGGGTGGTCCTGCGCCTCCACCTCGGTCACCTCGAACGGGCCGACGACGGTGGCCTGAGCCGGGTCGGTGGTGGCCGTCACCACGTCTGTGCCGGCCGGGACCACGCCGTCGAGGGCTGAGTCCTGGACCGCCGCGGCGACCTGTCCGCCGTCGCTGGTGACGCGCACCGCGAGCCGCTCCTCCAACGCCAGCGTCTCCAGCAGCACCGAGTCGGACTCGCCGGGCGCCAACAGCACCTCGGTACTCTCGTCCGCCGGCCCGGTCCCGCCCCAAACCTCGACCGTGGCACTGACTGGGGTCTGCCCCGGGTTGGTCACCAGCAAGCGCGCCGAGGAGCCCAGTTCCGTGGTGCCTCCCACCAACCATTGGGTGGAGGTGGGAACTTGGCAGTCCGCGGCGCTCAGCCCCCGCAGGTCGCCGGTGTCGGTGCGGCTCAGCGCGGTAGCCGCACCCAGCGGGGTGTTCCCTGCTTCCGGCTCGGCGTCCAGAACAGCCGGCTCCTCCACTCCGGATTCATTGACGACGACGACACCCGTCTGCTCCCGGACCTCACCTGATTCCTGGTTGCCCACGGTGAGTCTCACCGGTCCCGGTTCCGCGCCGTCACGGCCACTGATGAGGCCCTGCAGGGACGTAACCGGCCCTTGCGCGCCCGTACCGAACTCGTCGTCGTACTCGATGTCACCGGCGCCGTCGTCGGTGGCCACCCTGGGCGCATCCGGGCACACCAGCACCAGCCCGCTCGCGCCGATGTCCACCGACCGGGCAGGCATCGGGGAAGGCTCGGGCGCCGGTTGCAGCAGCCCGGCGGTGAGTACTGCGCCGGTCACCAACACCACCGTGACCCCGGTCAGGGCCGCGATGACGGTCCTTAGTACGCGCCGCATGCGGTCGCTGGGCCGGGGGGTCATCGGTCACCTTCCACGCGACTACCTTCCACCCGGCGGCGGCGGGTGGGTAGGGCGAGCAGCACCGTGAGTCCGAGGAGCACGGCGGTGACGACCTGCGCGGCGGTGTGCAGGGTCGGCCGGTAGTACACGTTCAGTTCACCGGCAGCGCCGTCGGGGATGAGGAACTGCTGCTGCCAGCCCTCCGTGCTCGCTCGCAGCGCCCGGCCGCCGATGTCCGCACGCCAGGCCGCGTCGGAGCGTTCGGCCAGGACCACAGTGCGGCCGGTGCCGCTGCCGTCCAAGGCGACCGATCCGGCGTCGTGCTCCATGGGTACGTGCCCCAGCACGGTGCCATCGCCATCCCGTACCTGAACGCGGGCGAGTGCGTCCTCGGTGCTCCCCGGGTTGACCCGCCAGATCACCCCGGCGGGGTTCTCGGTCACGCGTTCCAAGCCAAGGACCGCATCGAGTTGGGCGATCAGGCGGGTGCGGGCGGCTTCATCGGTCACCGCGACCCCGGTGGCCGTGGTGTCTGCCGGGGGCACCACCACCACACCCACGGCGTGCTCGGCCAATCGGCCGGCGGCCTCGTCCACCGCCCCGGCCACCAGTTCGGCCACAAGGGCCATCAGGTGAGCGTCGGCACTATCCACACCTGGGGGAACGTCGGCGCCGGGGCTGTCGTCGGCTCCCGTCGCGCCGGCTGCGGAGGCGTCGTCCGCACGGTCTACGTCGCCCGCGTCGTCCGCGCCACCTACGCCGTCTACGCCGTCCGCGCCCTCGGGATACAGCACACCGAGCGCATCCCGCACAGTGACTGCGGTGGATGTCTCGGTCAGCTGGGGGCCGTTGCCCCGCCAGAGTTGGGCATCGACTCCGTGCGGGGTGGTGGTCAGCGCGAGCACCCGGGTCCCCTGAGTCTCCTGCAACGTGCGTCCGAGTGCCGGCACCGGGTCGGGCCCGCGGCCCCGCAGGGCGATGGTCGGGGCACCGGAACTCTCGTCCCCGTTCGGGTCGCTTCCCGCGTCCCGCTCCCCCAGCACCGCCGCGGGCCAGACGGTCGCCGTGATCGCTAACCCGGTGACCAGGCACACGGCCACGACCGCGGCGCTGATCTGACGCCAGCCGAACGAGCGCCCGGCGAGGGCGCCCCGGAGCCCGTCCAGCCCGCTGACCACCGCGAGCAGGAAGCCGAGCAGGACCAGTGAGGTGCCCGGGCCGGCCCATCCGGTCACCAGTTCGTCCGCGCCGCTCGGCCCCCTGCCGATGCCGACCTCGGTGCGGTTCGATGCCAGCGCGGTGGCCAATCCAATGGCGCTGAGCAACCATCCGATGCGTGCCGCCCGACCGCGCCCGCCGCCGCGGACCAACGCCAGCAGCGCAGCCACCACCAGCGCGCCCGTGGCGGCCAGCGGCAGCACCTGATCGTCCAGACTCGCGAAGAGTCCCGCCCCGGGCAGGTCCATGCCGGGCTGGGGTGCGGCCGGCCAGCCCAATAGCGCTAGCCAGGCGGGACCGGTCTCGGCGTTGACAGGCACACCGGGGTCGGCGAGCAATAACCGCCAGCCGCCATCAGACCAGGTACCGATCGCATACAGCCAGACCGGGCCCGATAACACCACCGACGGCAGAGCGACCAGCACCAATCGGGCCCTGCCGGCCGGCAGGTTCCGGCTGCGGCCCAGCACCAGCGCAATGAGCACCAGACCGGCTAATCCTGCCGGGAGGAGGACCGGCGCACCCGCGGCGGCCACGGCGAAGGCCAGCCCGGCGGCTGCTGCCGCAGCGGTCGACGGCGCCCGGGACATCCGGGAGATCACGGTGGCGCGTTCCCTGGGCTCGGCCTGTACGTCCGGGCCATCGGCAGTGTTCGACCGGATCGGCTCGAGGTGGGCGAAGACATCGTCCGCGGCCGGCTCCTCCGGTCCGGTGCCGTCGAGGTCGTCGTCCCCGTCGCTGTTCTCCCCCTCGCTGCCAGCGGCAGGTTCCGTGCCGGTCTTCGCGTCGTCCCCGCCGTCTACGTCGGCTTTCCCGCCGTCGTCTGCTGCGTCGTCGGCGGCGTGGTCGGTGGCGGCGTGCTGCCCATCGTCCCGGTCACGGTTGTCCCGGTCTAGGTCGCTGCGGTCACGGTCGTCCCGGTCACGGTCGCCTCGGTCACGGTCGCCTGCGGTGTCGGCTTCGCCGGTGACGCCGTCACTTGGGTCGTTGCCCTCCACCCGACCGCGCTCCGCGCGCTCCTGCTCGCCGTCGTCCTCCGCGAGCTCCTGCTCGCCGTCGTCCTCCGCGCCTTCGGCAACATCCCCTGAGGTGTCATCCGCCGCGTGTCCGGGCACGCCGTCGACTAATTTCTTTGACTCCCGCGCGGGTTTCTTCGGCTCCCGCGCGGCGCCCTCAGATTCCGGTCCAGCGCTCGTTTCGGCGCGGCCCTCCCGTTCTGGAGTGTTGGTACGACCTACCGCGGCCAGGGCCGCGAGCCGGGCCCGTTTGGCTGCCCGTCCGCGACGCGGCGCGGTTGGACGCTGGGTCACCCGCTTCGCGCCGACCATCCCGGAGATGACCACGTCGCGTCGGTCCAATCCCAGCGCGCGGGCCAGCCCCAGCCCTACCAGCGGCAACGCCACGTGCGCGAGCACCGACCCGAGCCGGCCATCACCCAGCCCCAGCAGGAGCGGCGGCCCGAAGGCCCACACCCCGGCCGCCCACATCCGCACCAGCACCGAGCGGGTAGCGGCACCGGCCGCGAACCACGCCGTGATCGCGGCCAACGGCATCGCCAACAGCAACACGAGCGCCACGGTTACCTGCACCGGTGTGCCAAGGGGTCCGCCGGTCACGGCAGACAGCACGCCGAGCACACCAAGGAACGGGTCCGTGGGCCCGGGATAACCGTCGCCGCTGCTCACCCAGCCGCTGAGCGCCGCCTGCCACAACTGGAAGAAGGTGGCGTCCACCGGCAGGAGGGCGCCCCCGATCAGGGGCCCGGACAACACCACCGGCAACATCGTGACCGCCGCGACGGCGCTACTCACCACCAGCACCGCACCGAAAGCGAGTCGCCGGCGGCGGGCCACAGCGGCACGTTCGGCCATCTCCAACTCGCTGGGAGCCCGTGCGGCCCGTTGCTCGGCGGCGGCCTGCAACCGCCGATTGCGCCGTGCCCGCAGCAACTGGCCCCAGCGCGCCTGTAACGGGACAAGCCGCCGCGCGGGAACCTTTTTCGTGCGCCGGGCCCGTCGGCGGGCCCGAAGCACCGCACGAGGTCGGAGTACCGCGGTCAGCGCCGCCCGCAGTTCGGCACCGGCGAGGGTGAGTTCATTCGTGGTGACCTGCCACAGCGCCCGCAGCGGGCCGAGCAGGAGTGCGGCCAGCGCCACCAACGGCATCAGCAGCAGCGGACTGCGGACCAGCCAGGAGTGCAGTTGCGCGGTGCGGCGCGCGGTGAAACTGTGGCGCGGGTCCGGAGCCACCGGCTCCCGTGTGCGGGCTCCCCCGCGAGTACGTAACCCGAAGTAGCCCGCGCGGGCGTGCCGCACGCGAGCGCCCGGGGCAACAACCACCCGATGCCCGGCAAGCCGTGCCCGCCGGCACATGTCCGCGCCGTCACCGAACGGGCCGAGCACCGGGTCCGCGCCGCGCAAGGAGCGCCATAGGTCGGTGCGGATCAGCATGCCCGCGGTGCCCACGGCGTAGACGTCCTCGCGGCCGTCGTGTTGACCCTGATCGATCTCCCCGGACTCGATCCCGGTGTAGCGCTGACCGTCCACGGTCATGCTCACACCGACGGAGAGCAGGCGATCCGGTTCGTCCCAGTCGACCTGTTTCGCCCCGGCGATGGCCACGGAGGCCGAGCGTTCCACGGTGGCCAGCAGGTGGGTCAGCGCGTCGGGCTCCGGGGCCGAATCGTCATGGAGCAGCCACAGCCAGCCGGTGTCCACCCGCGCCTGGTTCACCGCGGAGTGCACGGCCGCAGTGAAACTCATCGCACCGCGCAGAGGCACCACCTGCACCTCGGGTTGCGCGCGCTGGTCCGGTCGAGAGCGCTGATCTGGTTCCCCGCTTGGGGTCAGACCCGCGGCGGCAAGCACCCCGTGAGGGTTGAGCGGCTGTCCGCGTGCGTCCAGGGGTGCCTCAACCGTCCTGGTTTGCCCGGCCTGGGCGTCCGCGTTCGGCTCCGCCGGCAGCAGTGCCCATACGATCCGGTCCGGCTGCAGGCGTTGCCCGGCCAGCGCGGCGAGCGTTTCGGGCAGGTACGGGGAATCGACGGTCCCGACTATGACGGCGCAGACGTTAGGGCGTGGCACAGTCATCCGGGGCGCTCGGAGGGGCGGATGGGGCGATCAGATCGCGCGACGCTTGAGCTTTCGACGTTCCCGCTCCGACAGGCCGCCCCAGATGCCGAACCGCTCGTCGTTCTCCAGCGCATACTCCAAGCACTCGGCCCGCACCTCACAGGAAATGCAGACCCGCTTGGCCTCCCGGGTGGAGCCGCCCTTCTCGGGGAAGAACGCCTCCGGGTCGGTCTGGGCGCAGAGTGCGCGCTCCTGCCAGCCAAGTACGCCCTCATCGGGGGCGAAGGCGTCGAAGAGCACAGGTGTTTCCGGCTGTCGCTCGGGACCGGCCGCGGGCATCCCGTCGGTCAGAGGCCCCTCTCCCAAGATGTTCCACACGGTGCTTCCCCAATCTCCACTCGGTGCGGCGACGCTGCCGCCGTCCGTGCCTAAATTACACGCGTGTTATCCCGCTAAAGTCAAGCCCAACCGTGATATTGCGAGGGTGGTGAAGAGCTGGTATAGCGCGCTTTCCAGCGTCCGGGGCACCCCGGGGGTTACCGTGGCTAGATGGTACTCAAAGGTCTGCACCCACCGGCAGGTGTCAGTTCCACCCAGTTCGAGGACACCATCGCCCGCGAACAACCCGACCTGTTCACCGGCCCCTTCTCCTGGCCGGTGATGACCCTGGACCAGCCCAGTCTGGAAGACAACCTGGCCACGATGACCCAGTTCTGCACCCGCGCCGGGTTCGAACTGGCCCCGCACATCAAGACGCACATGTCCCGGCAACTGTGGCAACGCCAGCACGCCGCCGGTGCGTGGGGCGCCACCGTGGCCACCGGCGGCCAGTTGCGCACGGCACGCTCCTGGGGAACCAGCCGGCTACTACTGGCCAATCAACTCGTGGATCCCCGCGAGATCGCGTGGTTGGCGCAGGAAGCCCGCGCGGGCGAAGAGGATTTCGAGGTGTGGGTCTACGCCGACAGCCGCACCGGAGTGGACCTGTTGGCCGCCGAACTGGCGGCCCCGGACGTGCGCGAGCGCGTCGGGGTGCTGATCGAACGCGGACACCCCGGGGGCCGCACCGGGGTGCGCACCCTCACCGAGGTGCGCGAGTTGGCCGAGGCCGCCACCGCGGCCGGGCTGCGGGTGGTGGGGGTGAGCGGATACGAGGGCAGCGTGGCCAAGGGCGCCGATGCCCAGGCGCTGGCTGCCGTGGCCCAGTTCTGCACCGATCTGCTGCAGTCCGCCGAGACCGTGGCCCCGGTGGTGCATGGCCGCCCGGTGCTGAGTGTGGGCGGCAGCGCCTACCTCGACGTGGTGCAACAGGTGCTCGCCGGCACCACCGAGAACGTGCGCGTGATGGTGCGGTCAGGGGCGTACCTGACCCATGACCACGGGCTTTATGACCGGGCCGACCCGTGGTCGCGGATGGATCCGCCCGCACGGCTACGCCCGGCGCTGCGGCTTTGGGCACAGGTGCATTCCACCCCCGAACCGGGACTGGTGCTGTGCGGGGCCGGACGGCGCGACGCCCCGTTCGATGCCGACCTGCCGATCCCCTTGCAGGTGCACCCCGCCTCGGGCACCGGCACGGCACGCCCGGTGCACGGCACCACTACTCGGTTGAACGACCAACACCTGTTCCTGCACACCGAGGACCAGGTCGCCGTCGGCGAGGTGATCGAGTTCGGGGTGTCCCACCCATGCACCAGTTTCGACAAGTGGGCCGCGCTGCCGGTGCTCCAGGGCCAGCAGGTGGTGGGATTGGTCCACACCCAGTTCTGACCGGCGGCCACTGAACAGCGGGTCTGAACGGCGCGTCTGACGGCAGGTGTGCGCAAGGCCCACACAGGCGGAGCACGTCACGTGGGCGCGAGGGCCCCACATAGTCGGAGCACGTCGCGTCGGTACGACGCCCCAAGGGCGAGCCCACCTACGCCGTCGGTGCTCGCAGCCCCAAATTCCGGTCTGTGTTGACCGGGCACGTTCTGACCGCCCGTTGCCGGGCTCTGCGCGCACGTTGCCACGGCTCTACCCTGGGGGCATGGTCGATGTCGCAGATCTGATCTCCTCCTGGCAGGGCCGCGACGGCGCGCTGCCGCGGGTCACCTGGTACGGGCCGGGCGGGGAACGGGTGGAGTTGTCCGGCCAGGTGTTGGCCAACTGGGTGATCAAGGTCGCCAACTTGCTCACCGAGGAGGCCGACGCCGACGACGGCGCCGAGGTGTTCATCGACCTTCCAGTGCATTGGCGAGCCCTGACGTGGGCACTCGGTGCGTGGCTGACCGGGGCGCAGGTGAGTTTCGGCAACCGGATCAGCGGCGATGCACCGTCCCCGCAGGTGACTGCCCCGGACGTGCTCATTACCGATCGGCCAGAACAGGCCGGCACAGCGGATCTGCTCATCGGCGTCGCGCTGCCGGCGCTGGCGATGTCCTTCGAAGGGGACCTGCCCGCTGGGGCTCTCGACGGCGCCGCCGACCTGATGACCTACCCGGATGAGTTGGTCATGCCCACCACCCCGGCAGATCTCGACGACGTGGCCGGGTCTGCCTGGACCGGCCCCGAGCGGGTCCTGGTCCGCGCCGAGACGCCCGGGGTAATCACCACCATTCTGGCGATCTGGCGCGCCGGCGGTTCGGTGGTGTTGGTTGCCGACCCGGATGCGGACGCGGACCATCTGGCCCGCACCGAAGGGGCCGACGTCAGTGCCGAACGACAGGAGGCGGGGCACTATGACTGAGAAGTTGTCCGAGGAGCAGGTACGCGAACAGGGTCTCGCGGACTGGCAGGTGGTGGATCACAGTCTGCGTACGCGCCTGCGAACCGGGGATTTTGCCACCGGTCTGCGGTTGGTGAACCTGATCGGGCAGGCCGCCGAGGCGGCGAACCACCACCCGGACCTGGACCTGCGCTACCCGCACCTGGACGTGACGTTGACGACGCACGACGTGGGCGGATTGTCCGAGCGCGACGTGCAGATGGCCCGGCAGATCAGCGACCTCGCGAGCCGCGAGGGTGTGGTCGCCGCACCTGATGAGGCCCGGTAAGCAACAGCCGCCGGGTCCGATAAGGCCAGACGACGGATAAGGCCAGACGACGCCGGGTGACCCAGGGCGGCAAGCCCGCCGAGTGACACAGCCCCAGCGTGGCAAGCCCGCCGAGTGACACAGACCCGGCGCGGCAAGCCCGCCGAATGGCGAACTCCGGCGCCGCGCCCGGTCAGGACTGCGGGGGCAACCTAGTCGGGGTTGCTTGAGTGACGATGTTTAGTGCTGCTTGCAACCCCGGTCGAGCCGGCTTGAACGACTCCGGTCAGGACTGGTCGGGCAACGCCTCGTGCAGGCGCACCATCTGCCAGATCCACTCGGCCACCTGCGTGGCCGGCGCGGGCTGTTCTGCCTGCACCCACGCCGCGATGATCGCCACTGCCGCACCGGTGATCGAGGCGGCGGCCACCGGGAACGGCAGGCCAGCCACCTCGCCCTGGCCATGATCGGTTCGGCTCAACAGCAGCCCTTCCAGCCGTTCCCGGATCCGGGCTTGCACCCCGGAGGAGACGGCGTCGGAGAAGATCCGTCGATACAAGGTCAGGTTCGCCTGCACGTGAGTGAGGTACCGCAGCAACACCTGCCGTAACTCTGCCGGCCCCAGGTCGACCGTCACCGACTCCATCGCTTCCTGGGTGACGGCGTCGAGCACATCGGCCAATAGCACCCCCTTGTCCCGGTAATGCTGGTAGAAGGTGCTGCGATTGATCCCGGCAACCTCGGCGATCTCTGCCACGGAGATCTCATCCACGTCACGCTCGCGGGCCAATTCCATCAAGGCTTCGCGCAGCGCCTGATGGGTGCGGGCGATGCGTGGATCCATACCGCGCATTGTGCCACTGTGAGCCGCGTAACCAACAGTTGTCGGTTAATCAACACCCGTGGTCCAATGAGGCGGTTCAACTCCGTCTCGAAGGGACTCCATCAGTGGCCAAGTTGCTGCATCGGATCGGACAGTGGTCAGCGCGCAAGGCCGGGCGCGTGATCGCCGCCTGGTTCGTGCTGCTCGCCATCGCCATCGCCAGTTTCTTCGCCTTCGGCGGCACCTTGCAGGATCAGTTCTCCATCCCGGGCACCGAGACCGAGCGGGTCAATGAGGAACTGCAAGAGGAGTTGGACGTCAGTGCCACCGGGGCCACCGTGGTGTTCGCCACCGGTGACGGCAGCCAGTTCACCGTATCCCAACGTGAGCAGGTGAGCACCGCCCTGGACGATCTGGAGGGCTTCGACCAGGTCACCGACGTGGTGGACCCGTTCGCCACCGAGGACCAACGGGAGCAGGATCAGGCTGACCTTGCCGACGGCCTTGCCGAGATCGAACGCAACCGCCAGGAACTACAGGCGGCGCAGGAGGAACTGACCGCGGGACTGGAGCAGATGGAGGCGATCGGGCGCCGCAGTCCCAGATGGCCGAACTCCAGGCCGAACTCGACGACGTCACCGCGGGGCTGGCGGGGATCGAGGAGGAGACCGCCTACCTGGATCAGGCGACGGAGTTGGCCGGGTATGCCGAGGAGATCCGTACGGTGTCCGCCGGCGGTGACGTGGCCATCGCCACCGTGATGTTCACCGACGACGTCTTCTCCCTGCCCGAAGAGGTCAAGCAGGCGGTGATGGACCA
>DATGSR010000059.1:0-11585 GCA_035302405.1 Beutenbergiaceae bacterium | reverse complement strand
GGCTCCAGGGGCGCTCGACCGGCGCGGGAGCAGGCTCACTCGGGCGCGGCGCCCGAGTGTTCCGCCCACGGTCGCCCCGCTAACCCGTGGCCGCCGGCATACCCGGCCCGGTTCGGAGCCGACCAGCCGGTGAGCACGTCGTCGGGTATCCGATAGACCTCGATACCCAACGGCCGGCAGACCGCTTCGGCGTCCTTTGCCCCGGGCCCGAACATCGGCATGGACAGGTCACCGCCCGGGCAGGTGGACACCGCTGCGAGTAGATCGATCTCGGCGAAGAACTCGAAGAAGTCGCCTCGCTGCGCCGGGCATGTCTTCATGAAGTACTGATCGTCGTCGTTCAATCCGGTGCACTGGAACACGTTCAACACGTCGTGCACATCGAACTCCGTCAGGTGCCACGGGCGGATCGCCCGGGTGAGGTTCGAGTGACAGTGGTAGTCGAAGGGCTCACCGTTGAACATCTGGTTGACGTAGGGGTCGCAGCGGGTGCCCAGTAGGTCATGTACGCGTCCGCCGTCGCCGTCTACGCCGTAATCGGCCAACGAATCGCCGGTGATCGTGGCCAGCGGCCGCAGGAACGGCAGGGTTGACCACAGCCGGTCGTACAGCGACACGTGGGCCGCCTGCAATTGGCGGGTTCGTGCCGCCCACATGCGCTCCCGAGGATCGTGAAGGTTCCACAGGTTCAGGTCTGCCACTTGCGGCCCCTCGATCGTCACGATCCGGCACACATGACCAGCGGGAACCTTCCACGCCCGTCCCGAACGGATTGGGATCACGAAGGAATCCACCAGCTGCCGGCCGTTGGTTGTGCCGATGCGCCGGTATAGTTCCCGGTCCACATCCAACGGGCCACCGGGCTCGGCCTGATACGCCGCCTGGGTTGATCTCACTCTCGCTCCTTCGCTCGGGCCGCACATCTTGTCAGTAGGCGCGCATCTTGTCAGCAAGGAGTGCGCAAGACTCCAGCCAGCACCGCGCACGGTGCTGATCCCCGCTCACCCGATGGGCCGCGGAATAAAACCGCGACCGGGACAGTTGTCATAGATAGATGCGTTTGCATAGACGCGCGTCTGCGTATCCGCTGTGACAACTGAATGGAGTGCATCAAAATTGACTAACCATGTCTCTGACAAGGTCATATTCATTACCGGCGCCGGAAGTGGCTTCGGAAAGTTGGTCGCTCAGATGACGGCCGAGATGGGCGCCAAGGTGTTGGCAACCGACGTCAATGAGGGCAACGTCAAGGAAGTCGTGGACGAAATTCGTGCAAAGGGCCAAAGCGCTGAGTATTACGTCGCCGACGTGGCCGACAAGGAGCAGATGGACGCCGCAGCGGCCTTTGCGGTAGAGAAGTTCGGCCGCATCGACGTGTTGCTCAACAACGCAGGCATTATGCCCCTCGCGTTCTTCTCCGATCACAAAGAGGCATGGCGCGCGTGGGACAAGTCGATCGATGTGAACATCAAGGGCGTAGTCAACGGGATCACCGCCGTTTACGACCAGATGATCGAGCAAGGCCGCGGGCAGGTCATCAACATCTCGTCCATCTACGGCAACTACGGAATCGCCGGCTCGGGTGTTTACAGCGCCACGAAGGCCGCCGTGAAGGTGATCTCCGACTCCCTGCGGGCCGAGTCCAAGGGAAAGATCAAGGTGACGACGCTCAAGCCCACCGGCATCCCGGGTACCAATCTCGCTTCCGAAATCGTGAATGAGGAGGCCGCCGCGCCGCTGACCGCCCATCGGGGTGCGCAGTTCGCGGAGAACGCCGAGAAGTACTACAGCGGCAAGATGCCCGAACACCAATTGGACAGTGACAACATCGCCTATTGGACGGTCACGCCCGAGGAATTGGCCCAGAACGTGGTGTACGTCATCAACCAGCCCTGGGGTGTCACCATCAGTGACATCACGGTTCGCGCCAGTGGTGAGGACTACGTGTTCTGACCCGAGATGCGCGCCGCAACGCCGTCGTCGTCGGCCATAAGTGCCGACGACGACGGCAGGCGGGGTGGCCGAGGTTCAGCGCCGTAGAGGTTCAGACTCTTGGTCTCACCACTCATCACCGACATAGGGCCGGCTCCACAGCACCAGCGTGACGGTGACCGCCTTGAACCAAGCGGTGTGCATCGCATCCACCTCGGCAGTGTCGGTCTGCCCAGCAGCGAGGAACTCCCGGACCGAGAGCGTCACCGGCACCACCAGGGCGAGCATGTCGCTCATCGGCACGTGCGACCACGTTGAGTCGATCTCGTCGGTCTTGTTCTTTTTCTCCGAGGTGTGGCGTAGCCCGATCTCTTCCTGGTAGGCCAACCACTGGTCGTTGAACGGGCGGGTGCACAGGTCGATCACCCACTGCTCGAACCGTCCCCGCACCGCGGTGAGGTAAGCCTGGCTCGGTTCGCCGTCCGGACCGCCGAACACCCGCACCAGGTGCGGGGTGTTCCCGATGAAGTCGTACCAGACGTCGAGCAATTCCGAGACCCGCGGCTTCAAGATGTCGCCGGCTCGGCGCAGCGCTGCTTCATCCTCGTCGGTCCACATGACGTCGGTGAGCAGACGCTGCAGGTCTTCGCGTGTGACCGGTGAGGGTGCGAGAGATTCGTCGTCGAATGTGTATCCGGTTGGGGCGCTCATGAAGGCTCCTTTCCCTCAGGTATTCCTCCACGGTAGGTCGCCGTTGGATGGTCAGCAATTGCGCGACTCAGTGCCCCGGAGTGCCACGACGGTCCTTGCCGGCAACGATTGCCGCGAGGGTCTGGGCCGCGCCGATCGCGGCGATGAGCACGAGCGGTGCCTGCCAGGTGCCCGTTCGTTCGGCCAGGATTCCTGCCACTACTGGTCCACCCGCGGCCAGCAAATACCCCAGCGATTGGGCCATGCCGGACAGTTGTGTGGTTTCGGCTTGGGTGCGCCCGCGCATGCTGATCAGGCTCAGCGCCACCACCAGGGATGATCCGGTGCCGGCGCCGACCACCATCGCCCACACCGCGGTCAGCCCCGGGGCCACCAGCAGCCCCAGCGCGCCCACGACGATCGGGAGGCTCGCCGTGACCGCCGCGGCGACTTGACTGTCCGGCCGGCGCATCAAGCGGGGAATCATCAACCCGGCAGCCATCCCCACCAACTGCAGCCCGAACACATGCAACCCGCCCTGGGCCGCGGAGAAGCCGCTGGCGGTGCTGATCGTGGGCAACCAGGTGATCAGGATGTAGAAGGTGGTGGACTGTAGCCCCATGAAGGCGGTGACCACCCACGCGACCGGTTGGCGCCACACACTCACCGGCGGATGAACCGGGGCCGGTAGGCGTTCCAGGGAGGGAGTCGCGGCCCGCGCGCGCGGCAGCCACAGCAGCGCCACCGCCAGCGGAGGCAGGGCCCATAATGCCAGCGACGCCTGCCAGCCGGCGCGGTTGGCGATCGGGACCGCGACCGCGGCTGCTGTGGCAGCCACGGTGCCCATGCACGCCGAGTACAAGGCGGTCGCTCCGGAGATCCGCCGCCGGTAGTCACGCCGGATCAGCACCGGCACCAGCACATTGCCCACCGCGATCGCGGCCCCGAGCACCACGGTCCCGATCCACAGGCCGGGTGTGGCCGCGAAGGACCGGAGGGTGACGCCGGCGGCGAGGAGCACGAGGGCGGCCAGCAGCAGCCGGTCGGCGCCCAACCGGGTGGAAACCACGTGCACCAGGGGGGAGACGACGGCGAACATCAGCAGCGGTAGCGCTCCGAGCAGACCGGCCATCGGTTCGCTGAGGTGATGGTCCGCGCTGATCTGAGGCAGCACCGGCCCCACCGTGGTGAGGGGGCTGCGCAGGTTGATCGCCACCAGGAATATCAATGCCGCCACCAGGGGCGCGCGCCGGCCGAACTGTTCGATCGGCGACTGCCCGTGCGACCTACCCATCGACCACCTCAGCCCGCCTGCTCTGCTTCCGTGACGTTAGCAGCGTTGCGGCCGCCGGGTTCTCGCGGGCGGTGTGCGGTGGGTGGGTCGGTGGCCATGACGCCCGGCGGGTGAGACACTTGAAGGACCGCTTTGATGGGTGGAGATGGTGCCAGGTAGTCTTGCCCTACTACCATCCAATGGTTCACGCTTCGTCAATGAAGTGCCAAGTCTCCGGGAAGGGCTGGTGAGAATGAGCAATCCCGCAACGCAGCGAACTGCCCATATTCCGCCCCGCAATACCGAGGACGATGTGCTCGGTCTCGCTGAGGAACTCAGCCAGTTGGGCCGCATCGGTGACCTGGTCACGACCTATCTTGAAGAACATCTTGGGTTGACCCACCGCCAGCTCCGGATACTCACCCGGATCGCGGAGCATGCGGCCATCGACTTCAGCGCCCGGGAGCGGGACCTGGCCGGGGCGCTGGTAGACCGGGGCCTGGTGAGTCGCGGCCAGGACGGCTACCGCGTCACCGAGCACGGTCGGGTGGTCCTGGACCAGGTCGAGGCGATCCGCATCCGCCTGGCCGCTCAGTTGGCCGCGCACCTCAAGCCGGAGGGGGTGGGGTCACTCCGCAGCGTTGTCCAGCAGTTGATCTCTTCCATCCCGCCGCCGATGAGCCCGATCGCCTGAAGTAGCGCCATGCTGCTTCTGGCCCGCCGGGTCAGTTCAGCAGCAACATCAGCGCGGCGACGACCATCAGCGCCGCCGTTGACCCGTGCACACCCCAGGCTGCCCTGGAGTTACCGTGCCGGGCGCCCAGGATGATCGCTGCATCGGCGATGGGAATGACGGTGAAAGCCAGCACCGCCCACCCCACCACCGAAGGCGTGGCGGCCCACAACAGCACGCCGGCCGCGATCCCGGTCGTCAGGTCACGCGCACCCTTGAGTCGCAGCCACGGGGTGGCCTCTGGTTCGGTCGGCACGGGCAGCCCGAAACTCGCCGCGATCAGGCGCGGTCTGACCAGATAGAGCACACCGATCACAGCGATGGCTAGGCCCGCAAGACCGGCCAGCACAAGCCCGGTGATCTCCATGGTCCCCCTCGTCAGTTAGGCCCGCCGCGCAGCGTATCGAACCTCCACAGCCGAAGCCCATGAATTACTGGCGCCGCCCCGTGCCACCCTCCTTGCCGGTCTAGAAACCGGCGACGGCCGGGTTTGTCAATCCAGGGACCGGCCTCGGCCGGGTTTGTCGATTCAGCGATCGGCGTCGGCCACCGCACCGCTCGGCATGCCGCCGCGGGGCCGGGCCCGGCTCAGGTGCGCCCGGCGAGGTACCCGCGTAACCGATCGGGTCGGTCGGTGATGATGCCGTCGGCGCCCATCTGCAATAGCGCGTCCCAGTGGGCGACTTCGTTCACCGTCCACACCATCGCCTGCATGCCCCGGTCCTGAATCAACTGCAGCGTCTCCGGGTGCTCCATGAGGATCAGCCCGGACGGGTTGCACTGCGCGACCCGTAACTGAGCGCACAGGGAGAAGGTGTCCTCGGCCAGCGAGTCAATGAGAAGACCGCGGCGCAGATCCGGAGCGACGTCGGCCAAGGCGCGCACGGTGGACACGGCGAAACTCTGGACCACTATCCGCCCGCCCACGCCGGCGTCCTCGATCTGCTCCACCACGGTGCTCACCGGTGCCGGATCCCATTCGCCCTTGAACTCCACCAGAAGCCCCAGGCCGTCGCGCTCGCGGAGCCAACTGAGGACGTCACGCAGCAGCGGTAGGCGCTGGCCGGTGAAACTGGGCGCGAACCAGGACCCGGCGTCCACCTCACCCAGTTCCGCAGCCGTACGAGTGGATACCGGCCCGGTGGCGTCGGTGGTCGCGTCGAGGGTGTCGTTATGGATGACCACCGCCTGGCCGTCGGCCGTCAACTGGATATCCAACTCGATCACGTCCGCACCGGCGCGCCAAGCGGACTCGAATGCCGCCATCGTGTTCTCCGGAGCAACCGAACTATTGCCACGGTGGGCGATCACCTGGGTGTTCACAGTTCCAATCTAGCGGCTCGTGCACCGCAGTGCAGGAGCGGTCGTAGCCAGATGACAGGCACATGGTCACCGCCAGGAGGGCCAGGAGGCGCGCCTATGCAGCAGCGAATCAGGTGATGGGTAGAACTGCCCATACCCCTTCCAGCGGGTCCTGTCCTACTGTCTTGCACAGGTTGATCCTGGGCAGACCCCCGCTGCCCAGGATCACCTTCAAGCCCACATGCCGGCGCTGATCTGAAGCATGAACGGCCTCAGGGGGAGGAGGTCAGCAGTGGCCGAGGTGCAGGTAGACGCCGAACAGGTGCGCACCGCTGCGACCGAGGCTGACCACGCCGCCCAAATCGTGGCGGCCTGCCACCTGGGGGACGACCTCACCGAGTTGTCCGCCGCGATACCGGGCGGCCGCAGCGCTGAGGTGGCCGTTGCGCTGGCGGACGCGTGGGTTCAGGCCGCACGCCGCTGGGAGGACGCGGTTGCCGACTACTCCCAAGCGCTGACCGACAGTGCCCGCGACTACGGCATGACCGACGACGCCAGTGCCGGGTTGCACCATCGACTCGCGCGCGACCTACCCGCCCCGCTGCTCCAATGACCTTCCGCACGTACCAGCATGCGCATCCGGCGGCTGGGGGCGATCGATGAGCCTGACCCTGAGCCAGGTGCGGTCCTGGCAACCGGCATCGGTGGCGGCCGTGGCCGATGAGGTGACCGCCCGTCGTCGGGAATTGCTCAACGCCTTGGACACCTTCGACGGGGCTGCACCACCCTCTACATGGACCGGCCAGGCGGCCGGCGCGGCCGGCGCTGCCCACCGGGAATTACGCAGCGCGCTGGAGGACCTGACCGAGGAACTCTCCGGCGTCATCGCGGCGTTGGACTCCGCAGCCGACGAACTCACCACGGTCCTCGCCGATCTGCAGGACGTTTTGGACTACGCCCGCGGGCACAACTGCCGCGTGGATTTGGCCTCCGGCATGGTGCACGGCGACGACGGCGATGCACCGGTTGAGACGGTCGCCGCGCGGTTGAGTGCGGTGCTGCAAGCCGCCGCCGCTGCGGACGCCACCCTGGCCGATGCGTTGCACAGTGCGGCGGCCACACTCGGCCTGACCGGCCCGGACGCCGAGGCGCCCCAGGTGAACCCGCCGCCTGCCGGGGGCACGGAAAAGGACGTGGCCCGCTGGTGGCGGGAGTTGGATCCTGCTGCCCAGCAGGACGTTCTGGAGAACAACCCGGAGTGGATCGGAAACCTTGACGGCATCCCCGCCTGGGCCCGTGATGAGGCCAACCGCGCGCTGCTGCCGCAGTACCGCAAGGAACTCAACGCCGAGTACGACCGGCTGCTCGACTTGGCACTGCAGACCCCGCAAAGCCCGTACTTCTTCACCCAGGCGGGCAAGGTGCAGAAGATGCTCGATGGCCTGGACCAAATCGATAGCGTGCTGGACCGGGGCAGGCGCCAACTCCTCACCGTGGACATCACCGGCGATCATGAACTCAAAGCGGCCGTGGCGGTGGGCGATGTGGACAGCGCCGACTCGGTGGGGGTGTTCGTCCCCGGGTTCACCTCCAACGTGCGTGACTCCTTGTCCGGGTATGACTCCTCGATGGCGTCCTTGGCGGAGTTGGCGGCCACCGAGTCGCTGCGGCAGGGGAAAGTCCAGTCCATCGCCACCATCAGTTGGCTGGGGTATGAGGCGCCACAGTTGGACGTGGGGTTGCTGCTTCCCAGCCGGAGCGTGCTCTCAGCCACCTCCGCCGAGGCAGGCGGGGAGGATCTGGCCTCGTTCCTGCGGGGTATGGACGCCTCCCGTGACGCCCCGGCGCACACGGTGCCGATCGGATACTCCTACGGCTCCACGGTCACCGGATACGCATTGCAGGAACACACCGGCGCCGACGCCGCGGTGGTGCTGGGCTCCCCGGGGATCGGCACCGACACCGTCAGCGACCTGGATCTGCCCAAGGATTCCGCCTACATGATCGAGGCCCGCCGGGACGTCATCGCCGACACCAGTTGGTTCGGACGCGACCCCTCCCACATGGACGGCGTGACCGGGTTGTCCGCACGGGAGGAGGAGATCGACGGCACCACCTACACCGAGTCGGTGGGCCACAGTTCCTACCTCACCGAAGGATCCACGAGCCAATACAACCTCGCTCAGATCCTCGCCGGACAACCCGACCACGCGGTGGAGCATCACGGCCGCGGCATCGGCGACTGGTTCAGCACACCCGTGCCCACGCCCGCTTCACGGTAAGGATGAGTGCAATAGTGAGGACCGTGCAGCAGTCGATGGAGCAGGTGCTGGCCCGCCTGGTGGACCTGCGCGCCGCGATCATCCAGGCGCTCACGGACAGGTTCGGACCCCAGCCATGGCAACCGGCCCCCACGGTCCCGGCCTTCACCAGAGCGGGAGCCGACGACGAGGACCGCCCGCAGGCGGAGACCGTCTCCTTGGGCACCGTGTACTTCCCCGATGTCTACCCGCCCGAGCAGTGGCGAGAGGTGGCAGACACCGTTGCCCGTACCGCAGAGCGGTTCGGCTTCACCCGGCTTGTGATCCATCAGGATTCCCCGGAGGGCATCGCCTTCGCCGGCGAGCATCCCGAGGGGCATATCTACCGGTTCGGGATCAGTGCCACCACCGTGCTGGCCGTCCGCAGCGGCCCGGCGGTGTGGGCTGCAGAGCCTTACCGCAGTGCCGCCGACCTGCCGGGCAGTGCCGTCGACGGTGTGGCGCCGCGGACGACTCAGTAACCCGCGGCCCGGAACTGGTCGATGATCTCCTGGGGGATACGTGCCCGGGAGGGGATCTCGATGCCCCGCGCCCGGGCCCATTGGCGCACGGCGCGAGGGTCGACGTCGGTTTCCACCCGCTTCAGGTCGGGTTCCACCACGCCGTCACGCACCTTGCGCGCCGCGTCGATGTAGGGCTGCAGGAAGTTCTGCAACGCGGTCAGGTTCTTCTCCGACAGGTCGATTTCGTAGACCTGTCCCTCCAGCCCGAACCGCACTGTGGAGTGCGCGTGGCTGCCATCCAAATCGTCGATGAACTCAACGATGGTTTTACGACTCAACGTCCCTCGTCCCAGATCGGAATCCGTACGCCCCATAACGGGCCCCCCAGGTTCACATGATAGGCCCGCGGCACACCGGCGGCGATCCCCTGATCTGCGAGTGTGTCGAGCACGGCGCCGGCGTCCATGCCCAGCGAGAGCACCGCGAGCGAACCCCGCCAGCATGCCGCAGAGCCGGCCGGCAGAGAATCGATCGCCGTGAGCCTCGGGCTTACCGAAGTCGCGTGGATGGAGCCGCCTTCTGTTCGGCCCAATCCAGGATGTTCTCGGTGTAGAAGTTGCGCGCAGGTTCGTCCGACAACGCGAGGTCGTGGCGCCCGCCGGATACTTGCAATACCTGCACATCGGCGCCCAGGCGGGGTGCGGCCCGGTGCATATCCGCCACCCCCAGCACCACGTCGGTCCCCGCCAATTGCGCGGCAGTGGGACGTGTGGGGTGGCCCGAGGCGTCGCTGGTGCACATCAGTACCGGGGCGAGGATGTCGAGGCCGCGGCGCACGCGTCGTTGGGCATCGAGCACCGAGGCGAGCCACCCCGCACGGATGGGGAAGGCGTCCAACGGTTTCCAGTCCAGCCGGTAGTCGAAGTCCCCACCGGTGGAGGAATGCAGACTCCGGCCGTAGCCATCGTCCAACGCGCTCACCGGCAGCAGCGGTGCGACGTTCCCGAGCGTCCGGATCAGCGGTCGAGCCAGGGTCCGCACCGGCTTCGGGCGGTGCAGGTCGAACCACGGACTGTTCAGTACCAGGCCGGCCACGGCGCGGGGATGTCGGTCGGCGTACAAGCAGGCGATCAGGCCGCCGGTGGAATGCCCCATCAGCAGCACCGGCCGCCCGGCCGGACCGCCCGTCGGTTCGGCCGGGCTCCCGGGTGTCTCGTGATCTGCGGGAGCATCGCCGTCGGCGACCTCGCTGCTGCCCGGGCTGCCCTCGCCGTCGAGCCTGCCGTCACCCGCGGGAGCATCGCCGTCGGTGCGGATGATGTGCAGCGCGGCGCTGACCTCCTCCACATGCGTTTCTATCCCCGGCACCCATCCCGGCCGCCGTCCAGGGCGGATGGACCTGCCGTGGTCACGCATGTCCAAGGCGTAGAAGTCGAAGCCTCGCTCGGCCCAGGCGCGGCCGTGGTCGGCCTGGAAGAAGTAATCGGCGAACCCGTGCAGGTACAGCACCGCGGGCGCCGAAGGGCCCGCCGCTGAGCGGACCGCCCGGCGGCGTACCAGGGTGGCCACCGGCGCGCCGGCGCCATCTGGACGCAGTGCGATCGTGCTGGCTTGCCATGGTGGGCCCAGCACATCGGCCGACCAGTTGGAGTGCACCGGCGACGCGCCCGAACTCCCCGACGATGGTGTGCTCACGCGGATATTCTCCCATCAACCCGCGCCGTACGGGTGCGTGCACCGTCTCCTGCCAGTGGCGCACTGAGCCGTCTCAGCACCTGGGACACCCGGAAGCGGCGGTTGGTCGGCCGCTGCGCGCTGCGTACCGTCAGCAGCGACCCATCAAGAGCAGCCGAGAGATCTGGCTCGAGGACGCTGCAGCAACCACCGCGACGCGGAAGGTGCTACCGCCAGGACCGATGGAGGCGACTATGAGCGATCCCCAACCCCGATGTTCCCTGCCCGCCGGAGCGGGAGCGGCCACCCTGGGGGTGCGCGGCGGTCAGCAGCGAACCGAATACGGGGAAGTCGCAGAACCGCTGTTCCTCACCCAGGGCTACGCCTACGACCGGGCCGCCGACGCCGAGGCTGCTTTCGCCGGGGAATTGGACATCTTCACCTACTCCCGGTATTCCAACCCCACCGTGGCTGCCTTCGAGGAACGCCTGCGTCTGCTCGAGGGCGCCGAGGCGTGCTACGCCACCGCGACCGGAATGTCGGCCCTGTTCGCCACCCTCGCCGCCCTGGTCGGCCAGGGCGGGCGGGTTGTTGCCGGCAAGGCGTTATTCGGCTCCACGTTCGTGGTGCTGGAGGACCTGTTGGGCAAGTGGGGCGTGCGTACCGACTACGTCGATGCCCACCGGATGGAGGACTGGCAGCAGGCGCTGGCAACCCCGGCCGATGTCGTGCTGTTCGAGACTCCCTCCAACCCGATGATGGACATCGTGGACATCGCCGCCGTGTCCGAACTGGCCCACCGCGCCGGTGCGGTGGTGGTGGTGGACAACGTGTTCGCCACCCCGGTGTTGCAGCGTCCGCTGGAGTTCGGCGCCGATCTCATCGTGTACTCGGCGACCAAACACATCGACGGGCAGGGCCGGGTCATGGGCGGAGCGGTACTGGGACCCCGGGACCTGGTGTGCGGGCCGATCCAGGACTTCATCCGCAACACCGGGCCCACGCTCAGCCCGTTCAACGCCTGGGTGCTGGTCAAGGGTCTGGAAACCCTCGCACTGCGGGTCCGCGCACAGAGCGCCGCGGCCCTGGAGCTGGCCACGTGGCTGCAGGATCACCCGCGGGTGGCTTCGGTGCGTTACCCCTTGTTAACGTCCCACCCCCAGTACACCCTGGCCCGGGAACAGATGAGCGGGGGAGGCACGGTGGTCTCCTTCGAC
>DATGSR010000058.1:0-9769 GCA_035302405.1 Beutenbergiaceae bacterium | reverse complement strand
CCGAGGGCTCCTCGTCCAGGTGGGCGCTGAGGAAGAGGGTGTCGCGCACCCGGAACGCCGGTCGCCCGAAATGTGGCTTCTCGGTCACCTCCGGGAGCCCCAGCGCATAGGTGCGGATCCGGTCCCACTCCATCGTTGCCTCCACGTGCCTTCGGAACCAGCCACCGTGCTGCGTTCCATGCCCGGCACCGTACGCCGTCCCAGGCCCGACCGGCACCTTATTTCGCCCTGCGCCCGCGGCATTTCGCTCCGCGCCCCCCGGGGCGCCGACCGTGCGACCCTTGCGCACGTCGTCGGGCCCTGCTTGGATCGTTCGGGTGTTCACCGCCGAACGACGAAAGGGTTTCCGTGCCGCAGATCTCCCGCCGCACCCTGCTCGCCCTGGCCCCGATCGGGGCCGCGATCGCCGCGCTCGGGCCCGCCGTGCAGGCTAGGGCTCACACCGTGAGCGATCACGACCGCGTGCTGGACAACATGGTCGCGATGCTGTGCGGCACCGCGGAGGTGAACACCCATCCGGCCGCATCACAGCGCTTGGACCGGATCCACGACGTGGCCCGCTCCCGGCTGTCCGCGGCCGATGGCGCAGGCCCGGGAGAGGTGTTCGCCGGCCTGCCGCTGGGCTCCAGCGAGGGGAACCTGTCGGCAACCTGCCAGCGCCTGGCCGAGGTAGCCATGGCCACCCGCACCCCGCAGGTGGATTCGGAGTTGGTGGACAACGCCGAGGTCCAGGCCTGGGTGTTGGAGGAGTTGGATCGGGTGCACGCCCACTACCTGGCAGACACCGCCGCGGGATACTACGGCAACTGGTATGCCTGGGAGATCGGCATCCCCACCCACCTCACCCGCATCCTGGTGCTGCTGGCGGACCAAGCCGACCCGGAGCGGGTGCAGGACTACGTCGCGACCATGGACGCCTATCTGCGCAACGGTAAGGACGGCGATGTGGATCTGGACTCCCGGTTCCACACCGGGGCCAATCTGGCCGACATCACCACCAACCGGATCCTGCAGGGCGCACTGACGGGCGACGGCGCCCGGGTCGCCAAGGCGATCACCGACCAGGCCACCGCCTACGCCACCATCGACCCGTACCACCTGCGCCACGGCAACACCGACGGGTACTACGCCGACGGGTCCTTCATCCAGCACCACACGGTGGCCTACACCGGCTCCTACGGGCGCATCCTGCTCACCCGGGTACTGCAGACGATCAAGATCCTCGACGGCACCGGCGCTACCGAGGACGATCAGCACGACCTGCCCGAGGTGGTGGACGACTGGGTCACGCGCGGTTTCGCCCCGCTGATCTTCGAGGGATGGATGATGGAGACGGTCAAGGGTCGGGCGGTCTCCCGCACCGCCTCGGGGTACGCCGACGTTGGCACTGTGGCCGAGGCGGTGGTGGATCTCATCGATTACTCCCGGCCCGAACGCGCCGAGGCGCTCGCGGCCTACGTCAAGCACCTTGCCACCGTGGCCGCCAGCCCGCCGGGTACCTCCTCCTGGACATCGCCGGTATCGGTGGTGCGGCATGCGCAGATCATGGCCGACGACGACGTCGAGCCAGCCGATCTGAACCCCGCCCGGACGCATCTGGCGTTCAATGCAATGGACCGCGCGGTGCACCGCCGGGAGGGCTTCGCCTTCGCCCTGTCCCGTTCGTCGGCGCGGATCAGTAAGTACGAATACATGAACGGAGACAACCTCAGGCCGTGGTTCTCCGGCGACGGCGCGTTCCACCTGTACCTGTCCGGGCAGGACCAGCAGGAGGCCTTTGGTGCGGAGTTCCTGGCCACGGTCTCCCCCTACCGGCTGCCGGGCGTGAGCGCTCCCGACGAGGAGCGGGCCACCGTCCCGGACTCCTACGGTCAGTTCTGGTACGAGAACCCCGACCATCCGTTGGAATTCACCTCCTCCTCGGAGTCCCAGAACACCTACGTCTACTTCCCGCTGAGCACCAACACCCACTCCGGGGGCGCCACGCTGGACGGTTTCGGCTCGGCCGCGATGGTGCTGGCCGACGACGTGGCGTGGCGGGACAAGCAGGCGGGCATCCTGCCGGACGATTTCGTGGCCTACGGCGGGCTGCGGGGCGCGAAGTCCTGGTTCGCCCTGGACGACGCGATCGTGGTCCTGGCCGCGGGCGTGCGTGATCCGTACAACCGCGGACAGGTCGTCACCACGGTGGATGCGCGGGTGGCGATGCCCGATGACGACGTGGAGATCTCGGGTGCCAACCCCGGCGGCGTGCCGTGGAACCCGGGCAATCGGGCCCGGCCGGCGTGGTTGCGGTGGGCCAACCGCACGACCGGGGCGGCGGTGGCCTACTCGTTCCTGGACGGCCCGCCGGTGCGGGTGCAGCACGAGCAGGTCACCGGCAATCTGCGCGACGTCCGGGCGAACAATCCCGACACCGATGTCACCCGGCAGGTGTTCACCGCCACCATGGGTCACGGCGCACCGGAGCTGGCTTACGTGATCATCCCGGGTGGCACCCCGGAGCAGGCCGAGGCGTACCGGGACGGGGGGCTGAGTGTGCTGTCCAATTCCGAGCGGATGCAGGCGATCCGCCATCCGGGCCTGGAGCTGATCGCGGCGAACACTTTCACTGAGGGTTCCCACACGGCCCGGACCCTGACCATCGACGGCCCGGCCTGCGTGCTGCTGCGCGAGGACGGCGACGAGGTGCACATAGCCGTCAGCGACCCCACCATGGAACGGGACCAGATCACCCTCATCATGCGCAGCGGGCGGGCTCCGACGGTGGTGGAGGCCGACGACGGGGTGCGCGTGGAGCCGGCCCGGGGCGGCACCCGCATCACCGCGACCACGCACCACGCCTACGGCGCGACGTTCACGGTGCGGCTGAAGGTGCGTTGATCAGGGTGGGCGTGCGGCTGGGGATGCGTTGATCAGGGTGGGCGTGCGGCTGCTGGTGGTCGAGTTGCGCGTCCTGCCCCGGCGGATCGAGGCGCCACTAACGCTGCGACCGCACCGTCTCCGCCATGTATCCGATTTGCATCCGGGCTATCCGATTTGCATCCGGGCCCGTATCCACGTGCCGATGCCGACGTAGGCCGCTCCGGTGAGCAGGTGCATGCCTGCCAGCGTGGCGCCGGTGATCGCGTCGTGGGAACCCATGAAGACGACCGGGCTGGTTCCCACCGCTACCGCGGCGCCGGCGAGGATGCCGGCAGTGGTCAGCCAGCGCCAGCGCACGCCGGTGAGTGCCAGTAGGAGCAGCAGGACTACGCCGAGGAGGAGCGGCGCGGCCGTCTTCCAGGCCACATCGCCGCCGATCACGAGATGATTGGGTGCGCTGCCGTAGGGGTCGATGCGCATGGAGGCACCCAGCGCGCGTGCCGTGATGTAGAGGCCGAGGTTGGCCAAGACAGCGGCGAGCACCACCATCGCCGTCAACGCGGTGAGCGGTAACCGTGCCCTGGTGCGGGTATCGAGGTCGAGGTTGGACATCGGAGTCTCCAAGGGGTCGGGGTTGTGTGTCCGTCTCCCGATAGACAAGATGCGTCCCGGCGTTGTGACATCGACTCAGGTCCGGTAATTAGTTCCGGCGAGTCCGGTCCGGTGCGTCGCTTCTGGCGAGTCAGGTCCGGCGATTAGTTCCGGCGGGTCAATTCCGGCGGGTCAGGCCCGGCCGCGGCGCCGGTAGGCCTCCTGAAGTGACCACGCGTCCGCGACTGGGCCGAGGTGGGCGAGTTTGTCCGGGTTGATGACCGAGCGGATCAAGTGGATCTGCCCGTTCCCGATCTCGAGGGCGAGGACGGCCAGCACCTTGCCAGCGGGATCCCGCACCAGGATCCCGGGGTGCGCATTGACCTGGCGTGGCTCCATCGACACGCCGATGCCGGCCAGGCGCGGCCATACCGCGACCATGAGCCTGGCCATGTTGTCCGCACCGGACACTCCCCGGGGCAGACTGGGAGCTTTCCCGCCGCCGTCAGCGGTCATCTGCGCGTCGGCGGCCAATAGGCGGCGCAGGTCCTCCAGGTCGCCCGCGGTGAGGGCAGCGATGAACCGTTCAGCGAGGCGCTGGTGTTCGTGCTCGCCGGCGATGAAGCGGCGGCGATCGGTGCGCATGTGGCGGCGGGCCCGGACCGCGAGTTGCCGGCATGCGGCTTCGGAACGCTCCACGATCGAGGACACCTCGGTGAAACTGAAGTCGAACACCTCCCGCAGTACGAAGACCGCGCGCTCCAGCGGGCTGAGCCGTTCCAGGAGCAGCAACGCGGCCATCGAAGCCGACTCCGCCAGTTCAGCGGCGCGCTCCGGATCCTGATACGGGTCCTCCAGCAGCGGCTCGGGCAGCCAGGTGCCGACGTAGTGCTCCCGGCGTGCGCGCGCCGAGCGCAGTTCGTTGATCGAGATCCGGGTGATGACCGTGGCGAGGAAAGCCTTCGGGGAATCGGGTTGGACCGGCGTGTCCTGATAACGAAGCCAAGCCTCCTGGACCGCGTCCTCGGCGTCGCTGACCGTGCCCAGGATCCGGTAGGCGATGGCGCGCAGGTATGGCCTCAGATCCTCGAAGTCCTCCACGCGTCCCATGCCGCCCCCATGTGCGTTGCGATCAGGGCACGTCGGTGCGCACCGCGAGCCGGTGACCGCTGGGGTCGGTGACTCCGGGCCGTTGTCTGCCGGGAAGGTCACCGGACTGGGAAGTCACGGTGCCCCGGCTGCCTGCCCCGCGTGCAACCTGGCCCCGAGGTGCCGTGAGAGCGGAGTTGTTCCGGGGTGGTGCCTGCTCATTGCGGCACGGTAGGCGGTGTCAGTACACCATGTCCATGGTTTGGCGGACTTCAGCCAGGGTCGCATCGGCGATCTCGTTCGCTTTCGCGTTGCCGTCCCGTAGGACCTGCAGCAGGTAGCCGGGCTCCGCGGCCAGTTCGGCGCGCCGCTGACGCACCGGGCGTAGGCGTTCGTTCACCGCCTCGGTGACCACCGCCTTCAGTGCGCCGCCGCCGCCGTCGCCGATCTGCGCGGCCAACTCATGGGGATCCCGGCCCGAGCACAGTGCGGCCATGGACAGTAGGTTGGACACCGCCGGACGGTTCGCCGGGTCGTAGGTGATGTTGCGGTCGGAATCCGTCACCGCACGCTTGAGCGCCTTGGCGGTCTCGTCCTCGGTCATCGCCAAGTCGATCGTGTTGTGCTTGGACTTGGACATCTTGTGCTCCCCGTCAGTGCCCAGCAGGTTCACCACCGGGGAGAGCAGCGCGTCCGGGGCGGGGAAGATCTGCTCCCCGCCGCCGTAGCGTTCGTTGAACCGGCGGGCGATCACCCGGGACATCTCCAGGTGCGGGAGTTGGTCCTTGCCCACCGGCACCACGTTGGCCTTGCAGAACAGAATGTCCGCGGCCTGGTGCACCGGGTAGGTGAGCAACAGTCCGCTCATCGGGCGCCCGCCGCTGGCCTCGTACTCGGCCTTGACGGTGGGGTTGCGGCGCAGCTCGGAGTCGGTCACCAGCGACAGGAACGGCAGCATCAACTGGTTCAGCGCGGGGACCGCGGAGTGGGCGAAGATCGTGGACTTGGCCGGGTCGATGCCCACGGCCAGGTAGTCGGTGATGAGTTCGAGTACCACGTCGCGCAGGCCCTCGGCGGAGTCTCGGTCGGTGATCACCTGGTAGTCGGCCACCAGCACCATGGTCTGCATTCCCAGATCCTGCAGGCGCACCCGGTTCACGAGTGTGCCCAGATAGTGACCCAGGTGCAGTCGTCCGGTGGGCCGATCGCCGGTGAGCATGCGGAACGCGCTGGGGTTGGTGGCCAATTGCTGTTCGATCTCGTCGCTGCGGGCCTGGGCCGCGCCCAACGACCGGTCCAGGGCCTCGGCGCTGTCCAGATGGGGCCCGTCGGTGGAGATGTCAGAAGTCACCGGGCCAGCCTAATACGTCCCGGTTACCGGCCAACTGGCGCCCCCAACGGCGGCACCCAGATGCTGCGTCGTGCGAACAGGGCATGCCAGCGGGGCAGATGCTGCGTCGTGCCAAGAGGGCCGCCGCCGGTGGCACAGGCTCGGCAACGGTCGGTGGGTCAGACTCTGCTGCTGGATGCTAGGCCTGCTCGGCCAGGTAGATCTGCATGCTGAGCGCCGGGACGTGTACTTCCTCGCCGGGTTGCACCACCGGTCCTTGTTCCTGCGGGCGCTCCCAGGCGGCATCCCACGCCAACCGGGTCGGGCCGGTGGTGGCCAACTGCACGCCCGCGTCCTGGAGTGTGCCGTTGACCAGCACGAGCGCCTCGAGCGCGTCCAGCGGCGGCGGCTTGCGTAGCATTTGCAGCACCCGCTCCTCGGCGTCGTACCACGTCTCCAGGCGCATCTGGGCACCGGTGCGGTCGAACCAGGCGATGTAATCGCGCCAGTCCTGGTGCTCGGTCCGGAAGGTGGTGTACCGGTTGCTGCGCAATGCTCGGTGCTCCTGCCGCAGGGAGATCAGGTGGGTGACGGTGGCCAGCAGGTCCTCCTGCCAGTGCTGCAACTCCCAATCCACCCACACCCGCTCATCGTCCAGGGCGTAGGCATTGTTATTGCCGTGCTGGGTGCGGCCGATCTCGTCGCCGGCGGTGAGCATCGGGGTGCCCGCGGACACCAGCAGGGTGCCCAGCAGCGCACGCATCGAGCGGCGCCGGGCCGCCAGGATCCCCGGATCCGCGGTAGCGCCCTCCGCGCCGTGGTTGTAGGAGTTGTTGTGATCCGACCCGTCCCGGTTGTCCTCCCCGTTGGCCCAGTTGTGCTTGACGTCGTAGGAGACCAGGTCCGCCAGGGTGAAACCGTCGTGGGCGGTGACGTAATTGATCGACGACGTCGGCCCCCGCCCGCCCGGGATACCGGTGTGGCCGAACAGGTCCGCCGAACCAGCCAGCCGGGTGGCCAGGTCCCGCAAATCCTGGCCGCGCCCGCCCCCGCGCATGGCCGCCACATCGGTGAGCCAGAAGCCGCGGGTGACGTCGCGGAAGCGGTCGTTCCACTCGGCCATCGGCGCGGCGAACTGGCCGGTGCGCCAACCGCCCGGGCCCACGTCCCACGGTTCGGCGATCTGCTTGACGCCGCCGAGCACCGGATCGATCGCCATTGCGGCCAGCAACGGGTGTCTCGGGTCGAACTCGGTGCCGTTGCGCCCCAGCGTCACCGCCAGGTCCAGGCGGAAGCCGTCCACCCCGATGTGCTGGGTCCAGTACCGCATCGAGTCGATCGCCATCGCCACCGCGTGCTGGGAACGGAAATCCACGGAGTTCCCGGTGCCGGTCACATCCAGGTAGGCACCGCGGGTTTCGGTGGTGTGCAGGTAGTAGCCGGCGTTGTCCAGGCCGCGCCAGCACAGCATCGGCCCATCCACCCCGCCCTCGGCGGTGTGGTTGTAGACCACGTCCAGGATCACTTCCAGACCGGCCTCGTGCAGTGCGGCGACCATGTCCCGGACCTCGGCGACCACGGCCTGCGGACCGGCCGCACGCGCCGCGGCGGTGGCGTAGGAGGGCTCGGGGGCGAAGAAGCCCAGGGTGCTGTAACCCCAGTAGTTCACCGCCCCGCGGCGCTGTAGTGCCGGTTCGGAGAACTTGGCGAAGATGGGCAGTAGTTCCACCGCGGTCACGCCCAGGCTGCGCAGGTGGTCGATGGTGGCCGGGTGGGCGAGACCCGCATAGGTGCCGCGCAACTCCTCGGGCACCTTCGACAGACGTCGGGTCAGGCCCTTGACGTGCGCTTCGTAGATCACCGTGCGGGACCACGGCACCCGCGGGCGCTCTGGCACCGGGTGGGGTTCATCGATGATCACCCCGTGGGCCACGAACGGGGCGGAGTCGCGGGGGTCGGGATCATCGGAGACCGGACGGAAGTCCTCATCCACCACCCCGCCGTAGATCTGCGGCACGTGCTGCACCGTTCCGGCCAGCGCCCGGGCATAAGGGTCGAGCAGAAGCTTGTGCGGGTTGTGCCGATGGCCGTGGGCGATGTCCCACGGGCCGTGCACCCGGAACCCGTACCGTTGCCCGGCCGCCACGCCGGGAACATGGCCGGACCAGCGGCCATGGGTGCCGGGCAGCAGGTCGTAGCGGCGTTCCCGCCACTCCTCGCCGTCGGGGTCCAGCAGGCAGATCTGCACCGCGGTCGCAAACGGGGCGTGTACCACCACGTCGATCCCGCCGGGGACCAGGTGTGCTCCGAGGCGTTCCGGTCGGGCGGCGACGGCGGGAACGGTGTGGGTGGTCACCACCGTTGGGTCACCTCTTCGGCCCAGCCGGTCAGGTCCCGGACCTGCACCCGCCGGCCGGCGGAGTCGAGCATCCATCCGTTGTAGTGCCCGAAGCACTGGTGGCCGCGGGTGGAGATCACGCCCAGGGAGGTGGCCGAGGCCTTGTCGTAGAAGGGGGTGAACGTCAGGTCCGCGTGGCGCCCGTGCATGCGCCAGGGGCGCAGCCAGTCGGCGGTGTCGTACTCCCAGGTGAGTTCCTCGCTGATCTTGTGCACCACGCCGTCGACCACCACCGCATTCTCGGTGGAGCCGGTGCCGGTGGTCCACTTCGCGCCGATCTGCACCCCCACGGTGTGCCCGTCGCTGTGACCGGAGGCTGCGCCCCAGTTCCAGGTCACCCGGTAGGGCCATCGGCCCCGGCCGTGGTCGAGCACGGCCCAGGAACCCTCGGGGATCTCGTGGCGCACACCGTCGATCCACAACCGGCCGCGGGCCGGGCGGGCCACGTCCTTGACGGTGTACTGGAACAGCCGCTCACTCCAAGGCACCACCACGCCCATCGCCTCGTGCCCCTCCGGGCGCTGGGCGACCACGTCGAACCGCACCCGCGGTGTGATCGCACGCAGCCGGGTTCCGTCATCCAGTTCGTCCACGGCGATCGCCAGGTCACCGGCATGGGCCCGCGCCGGCCCCCGGCCGAGGGTCCCGGGCAGCGTGGTTCGCCTCGCCAGCGGGCTGATCGCGTTCACGCCGAAAGCCTCACCGCGTTCCCGGTCCAGCAGCCACACCTCATGGACGCCGGCGTAGTCGATGTCGGAGATCGTCATCGCCAGGATGTGGCTCGGGGTGATGACGTTCCAGTACTCCCACCGCTTGTTGCGTCCGCGGGCGTAGCGGCCGCGCCCGATCCGATCGGTGTTGTGCAACTGCCGCCTCGTCCAGCCCACCGCCTCCGGGTTGAGCCGCCCGTCCGGGCGCACCAGATCCACCTGCTCGGTGATCTCGGTTTCGGTGATCTGGGGTTGGGTCACGAACTCTCCTTCGGCGCCGGGTGTTTCGGTAGTGGCTGCTCGGCGACCGCGGATCGATCTCGGGCGTGCGGTCGGTGTCGGTGCACCCACCGACGGTACGGCACGGGCGGGTTCAGGAGACATCGAGTACCTCGATCGACGTGCTGGTGGTGTTCACCAACTGATCATCGACGACGAGCAGGTCACCCACGTGGGACCGCAACCACCGTTGTTCACCGGTCTGGAGGTCCAGCCCCAACGCGCTGAGCCCGTCCACGATCGCCACTCCTTGGGCGATGAGCACCGTCGTGGTGCTCCCCACACCGTCCACCCGTACCTGCCAGCGCACCTGCTCGTCGTCCAGACTGCGTACTCGCCGCTGCTCGACCAGGAACGGGTGCTCCTGCGTTCCGGTGGCGAGGGGATAGGCCTGCGTGCGAGGGCCGCGGTCGATGGCCTGCCCGGAGTCCCAGTCGGTGCGCCAGATGCGCGAGTCGGCTACGTTGACGGGCACCTGCGCGCCAGCCTCGCTCGGCCGGGCGAGTT
>DATGSR010000057.1:0-51382 GCA_035302405.1 Beutenbergiaceae bacterium | reverse complement strand
TTGGGCCTGGCCGGGCCCGCAGGCCGGGCATCGAGTTTGCGCCGCGCGACGCCCGAGGCGATCAGCCATGTCAACGCGCCGGCGAAGGGCAGCACGAGGATGATCACTACCCAGAACCAGTGCGGTAGGCCCAAGCGGATCCGGCTGTCATCGGTGCGTACGCAGTCGATGACGGCGTAGGTCATCATCCCGATGGTCAGGAGAGCGAGGAGCACGTAACGCATTTAAAAAGCCTACGCTGGTAATCATGGCGTTGCTTACCTATACCTTGATGCGGCTCGGGCTGGTGCTGGGCGCCGGTGCGGTGCTGTACGTCCTCGGGGTGCGCAGTTGGCTGCTGGTGGTGCTCGCCGTCTTGATGGGGGCCGGTTTGTCCTACGTCCTGCTGGACCCGCAACGGCAAGCAGCGGCGCGGACTCTGGAACGGCGTATGGGCGGCCAACCCACGCGGGTGGAGCGCTCGGTGGAGCGTTACGCCGAAGAGGAAGACGCCGAGTTGGACATGGTCGAATCCGAGACCACCACGCAGGAGGACTCCTCCGACGCGGATCGAGACGACGCCGACGAAACCGATAAACCCCGAGGTGAAGGACACACGGCCAGCGGCTGAGGTGTGTGCAGAATCACGCAATCGGCTGGGTGCGCGGGCGTGACGGGGGATCGGACCTAGGGCGTTGCTGCCTGTGGCTCAGCGCAACGTCAGCCCAGGATCAGCACGACGGCGAGCAACAAGCCCACCCCAAGCACCAGGAACCCGGTGTCACGTAGCACCACGATCAACGCGCTTCCCTGTGCGCCGGCGAGCACTCGCCGGACCAGAGCGGCGGCCGGAAGCGCGAGCATGAGAATAATCAACGCCCACGGTTCCCACAGCGCCGTCAGGGCGCCGGAAGCCACGCCGCCCAGCACCATCGCCGCGTAGGCCCAGCGCGCCCTGGTCTCACCCAGCCGCACCGCCAGGGTGCGTTTTCCCGCCGGGATATCGGTGCGGATGTCGCGGATGTTGTTGGCCATCAGGATCGCGCAACTGAGCAAGCCCACCGCGAGCGCACCAAGGACTGCCGGGGGGTTGATCGTGCCGGCCTGGGTGTAGGTGGTGCCCAGGGTGGCAACCAGACCGAAGAACACCAGTACGGCCACTTCGCCCCACCCGGAGTAGCCGTACGGGGAGGTGCCGCCGGTGTAGTACCAGGCGGCCACGATGCTGACGGCGCCGACCGCTATCAGCCACCACGCTTGGGCGAGGAAACAGAGCACCAGGCCAAGGACGGCGGCCACCGCGAATGACAGCAAGGCCGCACGTTTCACCGCGCCCGGCGCGACGGCTCCGGTAGCGGTCAACCGGGTCGGGCCCACCCGGTCATCATCGGTGCCCCGCACGCCGTCGGAGTAGTCGTTGGCGAAGTTGACCCCCACCTGCAGGGCCAGGGCGACCCCGGCTGCCAGCAGCGCCCGGGGTGCGGAGGCCGCGCCCGCCCAAGCGGCCGCCCCGGTGCCGGCCAGCACCGGCGCAATGGCCGCAGGTAGCGTCCGCAGCCGAGCCCCTTCGATCCACGCTCCAACCGTGGCCATGGGCCTCCGTTCCAGCTCCGGGCAGCGCCCGCCGTGTCCTTGCACCAGTCACAGCGCTGGTCCGTCCAGCGCCACACCGCCGAAGAGAATACCCTCGCCAACCACTCGGCCGCGCTCGCGGCGCTCGGATCCGCCGGGTTAGTTCTGTGGGGCTCGCCTCACCTTTGCGCGGCTCGCCCCATCTCTGCGGGGCTGCCCGCATCGCGATCGGAGGTCAGGCAATATCGCTATGGGACCTCACGCCAATCGGCACTTCTCGGCGCGGCGCTCGTTGGTAGCCGCGGTGCTTCGGGTTATGCGGCTGCCGGCACCTAGTCCCGGTGGCGTTGCCCGGCGCCGGAGGCCAACGCCGCAGCGGCCTGCGCGGTCACTGTGATCCGGTCGATCTTGCCCGGGCCCCGCAGCGGGAACTCGGTCACGGCCACCAATGCCCGGGGCACGTGCGCACCCTGGCCCAACCGGTCCCGCACGTGCGCCCGCACCTGCGTCAGGTTGGGGCCGTTCGTACCGGGCGTACCGGAAGGACGAAGCACCACGGTGAGCAACTGGCCCCACTGCGGGTCCGGCAACCCCACCACCACGGCCTCCGCCACACCGGGCATTTCGGCCAGGGCATGCTCCACCAACACCGGATGCACATTCACGCCCCCGGTGATGATCACATCGTCCACCCGGCCCAGCACCTGCAGCCTGCCGTCCACCCACCTGCCGGCGTCGGATGTACGGAACCACCGCTCGCCGTCGGCCATCATGAACGGGTCGGTGGGCCTGCGACTGGGCACGCTGTCGCCGTCGGTGTGCGGTTCGCTGAGGTACCCGGTGGCGAGCACCGGGCCGGTGAGCAGGATCCGGCCCTCGGCCAGTTGTACCCGCACCCCCTCCAGGGGCACACCGTCGTACACGCAGCCGCCGCTGGTCTCGGTCATTCCATAGGTGTGCACCACCGTGATGCCGGCGCGTTCCGCCCGGGTACGCAACCCCGCGGGAAGGTGCGCCCCGCCGATCAGGACGGCGGCGCACGTGGCCACCGCCGAGGTCACCGCAGATCCGGCGTCGAGCACGCGGTGCAATTGGGTGGGCACCAGGGAGAGGTAGCGCGGAACGTCGGATCGCATCGACCGGATCGTCTCCGCCAGGGCGGCGGGTTCGAATCGGCCATCGGGCAGCACCACCGGCTCGTAGCCCGCGAGGGTGGAACGCACCAGCACCTGGATCCCGGCGATGTGCACCGGGGGGACTGCCAGCAGCCACTGGCCCGGCCCGGACAGCCGCTCATGTGTGGCGCCGGCGGAGTGCCGTAATGCCTCCGCGCTGAGCGCAACCGCACGCCCGACGCCGGTGGTGCTGCCAGAGGTCCGCACCACCACGGCCGTGCCGCTGGGCGCCGGTGCCGGCGCGGTACCCGCCACCTGGTCCAGCCGCACCGGCGGGCCGCCCGCCAGCGCCGTCCTCAGCCGCGGCAACAACTCGGTGGCCGTCAGTGTGGGGGTCATAACCGGTCAGCGTAGTTCGCATACAGTGGACCGGGTGACGATGCGTAAGCCGATGCGCCGGACCGCGGGTGTGCTGCTGCTGGCCGCGGTCGCCATGGCAGGCTGCACCTCCCCGCAGGCCCCCGAACCGGAGGTGGTGACCGAAACCCCGGAAACCGAGGCGGACAAGGATCACGCCCCGGAACCGGCGATCGAGGAAACCTGGCCGCTGAGCGGAGTACCCGGAGAAGTCGAGGAGCGGCCGGTCATGTCGGTGAAAGTGGAGAACTCCGCTGCCGCCCGGCCCCAGACCGGCCTGCACAGCGCCGACATCGTCTACGAGGAGATGATCGAAGGCGGTCAGACCCGGTTCCTGGCGCTGTTCCACTCCCAGGTGCCCGAGGAGATCGGCCCCATCCGGTCATTGCGGCCGATGGACGTGCCGTTGGCCACTCCCTACGGCGGCCAACTCATCTTCTCCGGTGCGCAGCGCGCCTTCCTGGACCTGGCGCACTCCTCATCGTTGCAGATCCTCACCCACGACGGCGGTGCCGCTGGTTTCTACCGCTCACCGGACCGTAGCGCTCCGCACAACGTGTACGGCAACACTGCCGACTTCCTGGCCCAGGCCTCCGAACCCGCCGAGTTGGAGCCGGTGTTCACGTTCACCCCGGAAGGTGAGGATCCCACCGCAGTCACCGACGGCACCTCGGCGTCGTCCATCCAGGTCAATTTTCCCGACACCAGCCCGGGCTGGACGTGGTCGGAGGATGAGGAGGTGTGGCAACGCACCGAATCAGGAGAGCCGGCCATGACCACAGACGAGGGTCAAATCGGTGCCGCGAACGTGCTGGTGTTGCGAGTACAGGTGCAGAACACCGCCTTCACCGACCCCTCTGGCTCACCGGTGCCCGAAACGGTGGTGGTGGGCTCCGGGGAGGCGATCATCGCCAGCGGCGGGCACACCATCACCGGCACGTGGACCAAGGACGACGACGACGATCTCCTGCAGGTGCAGACCGAGGACGGCGAGGACGTCGAACTGACGCCGGGCAACACGTGGATCGAGTTGCTCCCGGTGTCCGGTTCCTCGGTGAGCGTGGACTGACCGCTCCTGCTCGGCTCACTGCGCCGCGTGGTGTCTCTACGACCTTGGAGGGACCCCGTCCCCGCCGACCGGTGGACACCGGCGCGCGAATCAGGGCCCTGGGACGGATGTGGATCCGCCCGTGCGGCGCGCACCATCGAGGCATGACTTCCAGTCCCGCCCCCGCTTCCACGTCCACCTATGCCGCCGCGCGCACCGATCAGCCCGCCGCCGAGCCGGACCGGTGGCTGGCACAGCACGATCCTGGCCGCTGGCTGGCAGGGCACGAGCCGGTCCGCTTGCTGGCAGGGCACGAGCCGGTCGCCCACGTGCCGTTGCGCCGCGATCTCATCCCCGCCGCGCTCGCCGTCCTCCTGGTGGTCGGTACCCTCGCAGCGGTGGGGGCAGGGGTGCTCTCCGTCGTCTGGTCCGTCGCCGAGTACATCGCCGGCTGAGGGCTAAGTGGGAGGAGGCCTGAGCCGGCTGAGGTCTAAGTCGGAGAAGGCCTAAACGGGGATGGCGGACTACGGCGTTGGGTGAGGATTCAGTAGGAGTGTCGCGGACCAACGCCCCGCCGACGTGTCAGTAGTAGTAGGGGAAGGTGGACCAGTCCGGATCGCGGCGTTGCAGGAACGCATCTCGGCCCTCAAGTGCCTCATCGGTCATGTATGCCAGCCGGGTGGCTTCGCCGGCGAACACCTGCTGGCCGGCCAGGCCGTCGTCGGCGAGGTTGAAGGCGAATTTCAGCATCCGGATCGCCTGCGGTGACTTGGTGGCGATGATCGCCGCGTACTCCAGCGCGCGCTCCTCCAGTTCGGCGTGCGGGACGGCCTCGTTGATCGCGCCCCAGGACTCGGCCTGCTCGGCGGAGTATTCCCGGGCGAGGAAGAAGATCTCCCGTGCCCGTTTGTCCCCGACCTGCCGGGCGAGGAGCGCCGATCCGTACCCGCCGTCGAACGAGCCCACGTTGGCGTCGGTCTGCATGAACCGTGCGTGTTCGGTGGAGGCGATGGTCAGGTCCGCCACCACGTGCAGGGAGTGCCCGCCCCCGGCGGCCCACCCCGGTACGACGGCGATGATGGGCTTGGGCATGGTGCGCATCAGTCGCTGCACCTCCAGGATGTGCAGCCGACCCGCGCGGGCCGGATCAACCGTTTCCGCGCCCTCGCCGGCCGCGTACCGGTACCCGTCCCGGCCGCGGATCCGCTGATCCCCGCCGGAGCAGAAGGCCCAACCGCCGTCCTTGGGACTGGGGCCGTTGCCCGTAAGGAGCACCGCGGCCACGTCCGGGCTCATCCGGGCATGGTCCAGGGCTCGGTAGAGCTCATCGACGGTGTGCGGCCGGAACGCGTTGCGCACCTCGGGCCGGTCGAAGGCGATCCGCACCACCGGCAGGTCACGGGCGTCCTCGCCAGAGTCGCCGGTGCTGCGCTCCACCCCGCGGTGGTAGGTGATGTCGGTGAAGTCGAATCCCGGGACATCCCGCCAGCGGGTGGGATCGAAGATCTCTGAGACCTGGTGGGGTAGTTCGGGGCTGGAAGTCGGCTGATCGCTCACGGTGTTCACCATAGATGAGGCCGCGGTGCCACCTGCGAGCACGGGACGTCAGTGGCCGTGCCCGCCGTGATCCTGCTCCGCATCGTCGTGATGGTGACCGTGGCCGTGCCCGCCGTGGTCGTGCCCGCCTTCGTCGGGCCCGCCGTCGTGATGGTGACCGTGGTCGCCCGCCAACTCGGTCACCGGCTGGGCACCCTCCTCGAGTACGACGAACTGGCCCATCATGCCCTCGTCCTCGTGCCACAGCAGGTGGCAGTGGTACATGTAGGGCACCGTGGCGTCGGTGTAGTCACCGAATTGCATGATCACGCGGACCGGAACGTCGGGCGGCAAGTACACGGTGTCCTTCCAGCCGCGCAGGTGCGGCGGCGGCGGGTCGCCGTCGACGTCGAGGACCTGGAACTGCACGTCGTGGACGTGGAAGTTGTGCGGGTCACCGTGGGCGTTGCGCAACTCCCACACCTCGGTGGTGCGGGCGGTGGCGGTGAAGTCGACACGGTTCATGTCCATCGATCGGCCGTTGATCTCGAAGGACCGCATCTCGAAGTGCCGGTGTTCGGTCGCATCGGCCTCTTCCAGCCGCGGGATGGTCACCAGTTCATCGGGCAGCGGCGGGGACTCGGTCAGGTCGGGCCCCGCCCGCAATTCCAGCACATCGAAGTGGTCCTGCCCGCCGGAGGAGCGGTCCTGCATCGCCCGGACGCCAAGGTCGGGCGGACCGGAACGCAACACCACAACCTCACCGGGTTCCATCGTGACCACGATCTCGGCGCGCTCACCGGGGGACAGCATTACCTCCTGCTGGGCCACCGGCGCCTCGAGCAGCCCGCCGTCGGTACCGATCAGCATCAGGTCGCGACCGTCGTCGGCCGTGAACGCATACGTGCGCGCCGCCGAGGCGTTCAGGATCCGCAACCGGACCCGTTCGGTGCTGACCTCCAGGTAGGGTCCGAGCGCACCGTTGACCACCAGTTCATCACCCAGCGCCCCGGCGGGTCCGAAGCCCGCGGCGGTGGTGACGCGGCCATCGTCATCGAAACTGCGGTCCTGCACGATCAGCGGAATGTCGTCGACGCCGTAGTCCGCCGGCAGGTCCAGGTCGGCGGTGTCTTCGTCGTCGAGGATGAACATTCCGGCCAGGCCCCGGCCCACGTGCTCCTCGGTCAGGCCGTGAGTGTGCGGGTGGTACCAGAGCGTGGCCGCGGGCTGGTCGATCAGCCAGGTGGGCGACCATGTCTGGCCCGGTTCGATCTCCGAGTGCGGTCCGCCGTCCATCGCCGCCGGCAGGTGCATGCCGTGCCAGTGCATCGTGGTGGTCTCGCGCAGGTCGTTTGTCACGTTCACCAGCACCTCCTCACCGCGCTCGGCGCGCAGGGTCGGCCCGAGGTAGTCCCCGTTCACGCCCCAGGTGTCGGTCGGGGCTGCGCCGGGGGCAAAGACGGTGCTGCCCTCCTGTGCGCTGAGGTCGAACACGCGCCGCCCCTCGGCGTCCAGGTGGGATTCGGCAACAGGCGGGACCGGGAGGGGCTGGGCGAACTCCACCTGCCCGGTGGTGTCGACGCGGGCGGCGCCGATCAATCCCAGCAGCGCGAGCACGGTGGCTGTGCCGGTGGCCAGCAGCACGACGCCGAACGCGGCGCCGGTGAGGAGCAAGAGCCGACGACGACGGGATCGGCGAGTGGCCGGCGGGCGGCCCGGACGCGGGGATCGGTGGGCGGCGGCGTTCGGTTCGGTAAAAGGCATGGCTCCAGTCCAGCGTGGTGCGCCTACCCGGGGCATCGGGAAGTAGCCTGCCCCGACCCTGGTTTTTCCGGCGGCGCAGATTCAGGGTGCTCCCCGACCGGCGGGCCGGCGGGCCTCCTCGCGGTGAGGGTGGATTTCTCCGGTTGGAACGAGGCCGAGATTCCCTCCCGGCCTCGCCACCCGCCGCGACGATCACCAAGTCGTACGCATCGTCGTCCGGAGCCGGCAGGGCCAGTGCGTCCGGTGACCGACCGGCCACGGCGGGCATATCCTGGGCGGGTGGGCTCGCCGTCGTCGTCATTCGTCTATTCCGTGGACCTGCGCACGCGCTTTCGGGGCCTGACTACCCGGGACGGGGTGCTGATCCGAGGGGACGCGGGCTGGTCGGAGTTCTCCCCGTTCTGGGACTACGACCACGCTGAGGCCCGCACCTGGTGGCGCGCGGCCCGGGAGAGCGCTGATGTGCCCTGGCCGGAGCCGGTGCGCTCGCTGATCCCGGTCAATGTCACTGTCCCGGCGGTCCGGCCGGAACAAGCGGCGCAGATCGTGCGCGATGGCGGGGGTTGCCGGACCGCGAAGGTGAAGGTCGCCGAACCGGGGCAGACCGTGGCCGATGAGCAGGCCCGGCTGGAAGCGGTGCGTGATGCCTTGGGCCCCGCCGGGCGGGTGCGGATCGACGCCAACGGGGCCTGGGACACCGAGACCGCGCTGTCCCGGCTGGCCCTGTTGGACAAGGCCGCCGGCGGGCTGGAGTACGTCGAACAACCCTGTGCCACCGTGGCCGAGTTGGCCCAGGTGCGGCGGGCCACACACGTGCCGGTGGCCGCCGACGAGTCCATCCGGCGGGCTACCGATCCGTTCGAGGTGGCCCGGGCAGAGGCCGCCGACATCATGGTCCTCAAAGTCCAACCGCTCGGGGGAGTCCGCGCCGCGCTGCAGATCGCCCAGGACGTGGGGCTGCCGGCGGTGGTTTCCTCAGCGCTGGAGACCTCGGTGGGTATCGCCGCCGGGGTGGCCCTGGCCGCGGCACTGCCGGAGTTGCCGTACGCCTGCGGACTCGGGACGGTGCGGCTGTTCACCGACGACGTCGCCGCCGACCCGTTGATCCCCGTGGACGGACACCTGCCGGTAGGCCGGGTGGAGCCGGAGGCCGAGGCGTTGCGCCGCTGCCGCGCCGATGCCGCCACCACAGTTCGCTGGCAGGACAGAATGGGCGCCATGACTGAAACCGCGGACCGGTGGTCGTCGTGACCAGAACGGCACCCAGGTGATAACACCGGACCACCCGGCGGCGCTGACCGCCCGGCAGATCGTGCGTTCCCTGGTGGCCGCCGGGGTGCGGGACGTGGTGATCTCACCCGGTTCCCGAAGTGCCCCGTTGGCCTATGCCCTGCACGCCGCAGAGCGTGCCGGGTGGCTCGCCTTGCACGTGCATATCGATGAGCGCAGCGCCGCGTTCGTGGCCCTCGGCATCGCCCGGTACCGCCCCGCCGCAGTGGTCACCACCTCCGGCACCGCCGTCGCGAACCTCCACCCGGCGGTCCTGGAGGCGTCTCACGCCGCCCTGCCGCTGGTGGTGCTCAGCACCGACCGACCGCATGAACTGCGCGGCGTGGGGGCCAACCAGACCACCGACCAGGTGGGCATCTTCGGCACCGCGGTGCGCTGGCAGGGGGAGTTGCCCGCCGCGAGCACCCCGACAGCCGCCACCACCGGGGTGAACGCAGCGGTGCTCCGCGCGGTGGTCGCCGCTCGCGGCATCCGCAGCGCCCATCCCGGCCCGGTGCACCTGAACGTCGCCTTCCGGGAACCGCTCACGCCGGCGGCGCCGTGGGATCCGCAGGAGGAGCCCAACGGCGAGATCGTCACCGGCGATGACCTCACCCAGACCGTGCCCACCCTGTTGCCCCGCGGGCCCCGCACGGTGATCGTGGCTGGTGACGGCGCCGGAGCCGCCGGGATGGACCTGGCCGCTGCCAGCGGGTGGCCGGTGCTCGCCGAACCGACATCAGGGGTGCGTGGAGCGGCCCAAGCGGTGGCGGCCCCGCGGGTGCTGGCGGACGTGCTCGGCGCAGAGGTCCAGCGGGTGGTGGTGCTCGGCCGCCCCACCCTCAGCCGGCAGATCTCCGCCCTGCTTGCCCGTAGCGAGGTGCAGGTGGTGGTAGCCGGGCCCGGGCCGGACTGGGTGGACGTGGCCGGTACCGCGGCGATGGTGACCAGGGCGGTGACCGTGCTCGATGTGCCCACTGCGCAGGAGCGTGATTGGTGGGCCAGGTGGCATCGAGCCTCCGTCCGCGCCGAATCCGTGCTGGACGAGCTCGGCGACTCACATCGGGATGCCTTGGGCGGATCATCGGTGGCACGGATGGTGATCCGGTCAGCGGCTGATGCCGGTGCGGGCGGGCCCGCGGCCGTGGTGCTGGGCTCCTCCATGGCGGTCCGGGAGGCGGACCTGGCCGCGGGTGCGGGGGAGGGGTTCCCGTCCGTGCCGGTGCTGGCCAACCGCGGCCTGGCGGGCATCGACGGCACCATCTCCACCGCCACCGGCGTGGCGCTCGCCACCGGGGGGCCGGTGCGCGCCCTGCTCGGGGACCTGACCTTCCAGCACGACGTGGGCGGCCTGGCCCGCGGCCGATTGGAACCAGAGGTAGACCTGCAGTTGGTGGTGCTGAACGACGACGGCGGGTCGATCTTCGCCACCCTGGAGCACGGGCAGCCCGAACTCGCCGAGATCTATCCGCGGATCTTCGGCACCCCGCAGGGACTGGACCTGGCGGCCCTTGCCGCCGGGTTCGGCGCCAGCCACCACCGCGCGGACACCGCCGAACACCTGCGCTCCCTGCTGGCCGCTCCGCCCCGGGGTCGCAGCGTGATCGAGGTGCCCCTGGACAGTGCGAGCGCCCGGGAACGGGCCCTGGACCTGCAGGCCGCGATCCGCGCCGAAGTGGTCGAGGCGACCAGCGCTGGCTCATCCTGAGCCTGCCCGCAACCTGGCCCGAAACCTGCCCGAAGCCTGCTCGAAGCCTGCCCGAACTGCCACGTCCGGACGCGCCCGGCTACCGTGGGCAGCATGAGCCTGGAGCAAGCCCAACAAAAGATGCGCGACGCCGGTGTGCACCCGCGCGCGATCGATGTGTTCACTCATTACTACGGCGAACTGGCCTCCGGGGCCACCGGCATGATCCCCGAGGCGGAGATCGAACCGCTCACCGACGTCCCCCGCCTCGACGCCGTGGACGTCACCCCAGAGCAGGCGCGGGAGGCGATCGCGCACACCGCGATCATCAAACTCAACGGGGGACTGGGCACCTCGATGGGCATGGACCGGGCCAAGTCGTTGCTGCCGGTGCGCGCCGGGAAGAGTTTCCTGGACATCATCGTCGCCCAGGTTCGACACACGCGGGAAACCTACGGGGTAAAACTGCCGCTGCTGTTCATGAACTCCTTCCACACCCGGCAGGACACTCTCGCGGCGCTCGCGGCCTACCCCGACATCGAGGTCGACGACCTGGGACTGGACTTCCTGCAGAACCAGGAACCCAAGTTGCTGGTGGAGGACCTCTCCCCGGTGGTGTGGCCGGACGACCCGTCGTTGGAATGGTGCCCCCCGGGCCACGGTGACCTATATACCGCCCTGGAGGTCTCCGGGATGTTGGAGCGACTCCTCGCCGCCGGGTACCGGTATGCCTCCATCTCCAACTCCGACAACCTCGGCTCGGCCCCGGACGCACGTATCGCCGCCTGGTTCGCCGCCTCCGGCGCCCCCTACGCCGCCGAGGTGTGCCAGCGGACTCCAGCCGACGTCAAGGGAGGCTACTTGGTGCGCCGTCGCGCCGATGGGCGCTTGGTGCTGCGGGAGACCGCCCAGACCCCTGAGCAGGACCTGGACGCGGCGATGGACATCGACCGCCACGCCTACTTCCACACCAACAACCTGTGGTTCGACCTGCAGGTGCTGGCCAACACCCTGAATGAGCGCGGCGGGGTGCTCGGCCTGCCGCTGATCCGCAACCGCAAGACGGTGGATCCGGCTGATGAAACCACCCCGGCGGTGTATCAGATCGAAACCGCGATGGGCGCGGCGGTGGAGGTCTTCGAAGGCGCCCAGGCCATCGAGGTGGAGCGGAGCCGGTTTCGTCCGGTCAAGACCACCGACGATCTACTCGTGCTGCGCTCGGACGTCTATGACCTGGTCGAGGATCACACCCTGAGCGAGCGTGCGCCGGCGCCGTTGGTGGACCTGGACCCGGCCTACTACAAGACGATCGCCGACTTCGATGCCCGGATCCCGCATGCGCCATCGCTTCTGGAGGCAGAGGCCCTGACTGTGCGCGGGGACTGGACCTTCGGCGCCGACGTGGCGATCCGCGGGCAGGCCGAACTACACGGCGATGATCAGCCGCGTACCGTGGCCGGTGGCACCGTGCTGGAAGGGACCGTCCGGGGCGACTGACGCCGGTCGGCCGTCCAGCGCGCTGCAACCGTCCAATTGGTGGGGTCGGGCCGTGCGAGCGGGTTCGTGGAGTCCGCTGTAACCGTCCAATTGGTTCGTGCGGGTGGTGTGGGCGGGTGGGGTCCGCTGTAACCGTCCAATTGGTTGGTATGGGTGGTGTGGGCCGGAGTAGTTCGCTCTGCAACCGTCCAATTGGTGGGGTCGGGCCGTACGAGCGAGGCCTTGGAGTCCGCGGAACCGGGCAATGGTCGGTTCTGGCGCCGCGCGCGGCGCGGGCGAGGCACCAGGCTGTGGATAACCTCATCATTGGTTGGCCACGATCTGTCAGGGTCGGCCCATGGCTACGCTCGACCGGACAAGACCATTTACGACACGCCAGGCCGTGGCGATGGGGGTCACGCCCGCGAGCCTGAAGAACCCGCGGAAGTATCAACGGCTGTTCCGTGGCGTCTACCTCGGCGCGGAGATGAACGTGGACCTGCGGGCTCGCGCTCGAGCCGCACTCGTGCTGCACCCACCCGGAGCGATCGCCTCGCATTCGACGGCAGCCGCGCTGCAGCGCGTCCCGGTTCCTGTTGACCCCGACATCCACATCACGGTTACTGCGGAGGCGCACCGGCGTCGTCGTCCCGGCCTGCGCAGCCACCTCCGCGCTACTGCGGTGGGCGACCGGGCTGTCGACGGAATCCCATGTTCGTCGGGCGCTCAGTTATTCACCGAACTCGCCCAGGATCTGCGCTTGGCGGACCTCGTGGTCGCCGGCGACGCGATCGTCCGCATGCAGAACGCTACTCCCCGCGACCTCATCTCCGTCCCGGGTCTGGGTCTGGGCCGGGCTCGGGAAGCTGCCGCCTTGGTGCGCAATGGCGCGGAGTCGCCGATGGAGACCAGGGTGCGCTTGCTCCTGATCTGGGCAGGTTTCCCGGAGCCGAAGATCAACCTGTCCCTGACGCATGCTTCAGGTAGTTACCGGCCGGATCTGTGCTGGCCCGATTTGCGTCTAGCCGTCGAGTACGACGGACAGCACCACCACGCCGACCTGGACCAGTGGCAGTCCGATATCCGACGCCGCGAGTGGTTCCAGGGCCGCGGCTGGACGGTGCTCACCCTGATCGCACATGATGTGTTCCGTCAGCCCGAGCAGGCGCTTCTTCGCATTCACGAAGCCTGGACACGTTGTGGTGGCCGCCCCTTCACCCTCGATACGCGCTGGCGCGTGCCCCTTGGACTAGCGGCCAGGCACTGAGCATCGACAGATCCGTCCGATTGGCGCGGTTGAGCGAGTTTGTGCGGCGCGAGCCCGCCGCAACAGGCCAATTGGATGGTTGTGGTGCGTGGCGCGGCACGGATGGTGCGGCGACGTGGTCCGCCGCCGGGTTCACATGCCCAGCACCGAGCGCATCGGCGCCAACTTCGCCTCCGACTCCTGCAACTCAGCCGCCGGGTCAGAAGCGGACACAATCCCGCATCCGGCGAACAACCGCAGGTCCCGGCCGGAGGGCTCCACCTGCGCACACCGCAGCGCGATGCCCCACTCCCCGTCGCCGTCGGCGCCGATCCACCCCACCGGGCCGGCGTAGCGCCCCCGGTCCATCTGTTCGTGCTCGGCGATCACTTCGGCCGAGTCCGCAGTCGGGGTGCCGCAGACCGCCGCCGTGGGGTGCAGCCGCGCGGCCAGGTCCAGCGACGTCAACCCGGCGTGCTCGGGGGCGAGGACGGCGGTGACGTCGGTGGCCAGATGCATCACATTCGGCAGGTGCAGCACGAACGGGGCGTCCTGAGCGCTGGTGGAAGACACCACCGGGCGCAGGGAGTCCGCCAGGGACTGCACGGCGAACTCGTGCTCCTCCAGGTCCTTGGAGGAGCGGGCCAGCGACGCAGCGCGCATCAGGTCGGCTTCGTCATCACCCGTGCGCGGGATCGTCCCGGCCAACACCCGGGAGGACACCAGGCCGCGCTCGCGGCGCACGAGCAGTTCCGGGGTGGCACCGATCAACCCGTCGACGGCGAACGTCCAGCAAGTGGGATAGGAGTCCACCAGTTGGGTCAGCACCGGACGCACGTCCAACGGCTCCGCCAGCCGGGCGTGTTCCTCCCGCGCCATCACCACCTTGCTCACCTCACCGGCCCGGATCCGGGCGATCACCGCCTGAACCTGCTCCACCCAGCGCTCGGCGTCCAGCGCTCCGGGCAGCACCTGTACCGGACCGTTGGTGCGGGTGGGTCGCGCCTGAGCGCGCATCTCTTCCAGGCTGGGCGGGGGGCCGAGCGTGGGCCCGGTCTGGTCATCCACCGCGCTGATGGTGGTGATCCAGGTGCGGCCCTCGCGTGTGCCCAACACGACCTGTGGCACCACCAGCACGCTCTGGGCGGTGGAGGTGCGAGCGAAGGAGAACGCCCCGAAGGCGACCGCGCCGGTGCCCGGAAGTTTCACATCGTCACGGACCACCAGGTGCTCGGCCATCTCCCGCCAGGCCCGAACGGCCGCATCGAACCGGTCGGGGCCTTCGGTAGTGATCCGCGCGGCCTCGCCCCAGCCGACCAACCCCTCGCCGCGCCGTACCCACACGTGCGCGGCCCTGGCCTCAGGCTGCGGCAGCAGTTCGAGCAGGTCCCGGTCGGTGAGCACGGTGCCCGCAGTGTCCAGTTCGCGGGTGCGCACCAGCAGGGACGGGGAGGAGGAAAGGGAGTCTGCCGATCGGGACTCAGGAAGCGAAGCCGACATCACCGCTTCACCCTAATGTGCACCCGCACCGGATGCGGCTTCGCGGCCAGAGCCTGTGGTGTTCGGCCCGAGTGGGCGGTCCCGCCCGGGCTGGTGGTTCCGCCCCGGTAGTGATTCCGCCCTTGGTAGTGATTCCGCCCCGGGTTGGTGGTGTCCGGCCCGAGTAGGTGGTGCCTCGCCTGCCGCCAGGCGTGTGTCGGTGCCCGCGCCGCCAGGGGTATGGGTGCCATAAGCGAACCCGGGCGGTGCACGGCCCGCCACGCGTGCGCCAGGATGGACCCATGTCACGCGCATCCCTGGACAAGGATCCCCGCGAAGTCGCCGGCATGTTCGACGGCGTTGCCGCTAATTACGACCTGACCAACGACGTGCTGTCCATGGGTATGGACCGGCTCTGGCGGCGCGAGACGTTCCGCGCAGTCGCGGCCGAGCCGGGCCAACGGGTGCTGGACCTGGCCGCCGGCACCGGTACGTCCAGCGAGGACTATGCCGATGCGGGTATCGACGTGGTCTCCTGTGACTTCTCACCCGGCATGGTCGCGGTGGGCAAGGCCCGCCGCCCGGACCTGGCCTTCGTGGTGGCCGACGCGCTGCGGCTGCCTTTCGCCGACGCCAGTTTCGATGCGGTAACGATCTCTTTCGCGCTACGCAACCTGGTGGACCCGGTGGCCGGTCTGGCAGAGATGGCCCGGGTGACCAAACCCGGCGGACGGCTCGTGGTCTGCGAATTTTCCACACCGCCCAACCGGGCGTGGAACGGGATGTATGGCCTCTACCGCGACCACATCCTGTCCCGCCTGGCCCGGCTGGTGGGGTCCAACACCGAGGCGTATGAGTACCTGTCGGAGTCGATCGCGCACTGGCCCGACCAGGAATCGCTCGCCGGCCTGCTGCACCAGGGCGGATGGCGTTCGGTCTCCTACCGGAACCTGTCCGGAGGAATCGTCGCCCTGCACCGGGGCGTCAAGGCCGAGTGAGTCCGCGCAGCCACGCGCCAAAGTGGTGATTTCACTCACAGCCCAGGCGTCGTCGTCAGCCCTCGACCCAGCCACCCCTCTGCGGTCAGGAACGTGCTGGTCGGCGCATTGCCGCAGGACCTCGAGCTTTGAATAACGCAACTGCCTCGTCACGGAAATCGGCGGATTTGCGCCCTTTCCGCCCGCCGGGGCAGGCTAGCGATAGCGACCATCGCGGAGCGGGTAGCCTAACTGTGGATCGGTCCGGAACGCTGCGAGACCGATTCCGAAACGGGCGCATCCGCACCTCCGGAACGGCAACATCCGCCCAGAACCCAGCAAAGAATGAAGGCGAGGGAAGCGTGGCCACCCTGGCGAACACCCCTGACGCAGACGCGATCGTCGTCGGCGCCGGGCCAGCCGGTTCGGCCACCGCCCACTACCTGGCCAGCGCCGGCCTGGAAGTGCTGCTGCTGGAGAAGGCAACCTTCCCCCGGGACAAGATCTGCGGGGACGGGCTGACCCCGCGGGCGGTCAGTGAACTGGTGCGCATGGGCGTGCCCACCCCACCGGACGACGGATGGATGCGCAACAAGGGTCTGCGCGTGCACGGCGGAGGACACGTAATCGAACTGCCCTGGCCGGAGATCCAGCGCTACCCGAACTTCGGAATGGCCAAGGCCCGGGCGTCGCTGGACATGACCCTGGCCCACCACGCACGGGCCACCGGTGCCAAACTCATGGAGGGCATGAGCGTGGCCGGACCGGTGCTGCACGAACGCACCGGACGGGTGATCGGCGTGCGGGTGCGGCAGGTGGACGAGAACGGCAAACGGCTGCCGGACGTGCCCGAACGCACTTTGCACGCCCCGGTGGTGGTGGCCGCGGACGGCGTCTCTTCCCGCCTGGCCACCCAACTGGGTCTGACCAAGCGCGACGACCGGCCGATGGGGGTGGCGGTTCGTACCTACTTCCGCACCCCGATCCACGACTCGGAGTGGATGGAATCCCACTTGGAACTGTGGGAGGGCAAGCCGAACGAGTCCGCCCTCCTGCCGGGTTACGGCTGGATCTTCCCGCTGGGCGACGGCACCGCGAACGTCGGGCTGGGATCGGTCAGTTCCAAGGGCAAAGCAACCAAACTCGACTACCGCTCGATGCTCGCCACCTGGATGCAGAACTCCCCGGACGAATGGGAATTCACCAAGGAGAACCAGATCGGCCCCGTGCGCGGCGCGGCGCTGCCGATGGCGTTCAACCGCACCCCGATGTACTACCGCGGCATGATGCTCGTGGGTGACGCCGGCGGCATGGTGTCCCCGTTCAACGGCGAGGGCATCGCCTACGGCCTGCAGGCCGGGCGGATCGCCGCCGACGTCATCGCACAGGCGCATGTGCGCACCAACGACCTGGCGCGCGAACGGACCCTGGCTACCTATGCCAACCGGATGCGGGAGGACCTCGGCGGTTACTTCGCCCTCGGGCGCACGTTCGTGAGTTTGATCGAACGCCCCGAGATCATGCGCATCTGCACCAAGTACGGACTGCCCCGGCCGCTGCTGATGCAGTTCGTGCTGAAGTTGCTTTCGGATAGTTACGACACCCGCGGCGGGGACGCCATCGACCGGGTGATCACGGCCATGACCCGGATCGTCCGGGCCGCGTGAGGGAAGAGGTCATCATGCACAACCCCTTCGTCCCGATCCTCATCCTGGCGGGCCTGGCGCTCCTGCTGGGTGCGGGCGGACTGCTCGCGAGCCGGGTGCTGGGGCCCCAGCGCTACAACAAGGTGAAGGTGGATGCCTACGAGTGCGGCATCCAGCCCACGGAGAACGCGCGCGGCACGGGACGCTTCCCGGTGAAGTACTACCTGGTGGCGATGACCTTCATCATTTTCGATATCGAAGTGGTCTTCCTGTACCCGTGGGCGGTGGCCTTCAGCGAATTGGCCATCTTCGGGCTGGTCGCGATGATCGCGTTCGTTGTCCTGATCACGGTGCCGTTCGTGTACGAATGGCGCCGGGGCGGACTGGACTGGGACTGAGAGGCGATAGACATGGGACTTGAAGAGAAACTCCCTTCCGGGTTCATCCTGGGCAAGGTGGAGGATCTGGTCGGCTGGGTCCGCTCCTCCTCGATGTGGCCGGTCACGATGGGCCTGGCCTGCTGCGCCATCGAGATGATGGCCGCCGGAACCCCGCGGTTCGACATCGCCCGGTGGGGCATGGAGGTCTTCCGCGCCTCCCCGCGACAGGCGGACCTGATGATCGTCGCCGGCCGGGTGAGCCAGAAGATGGCCCCGGTCCTACGCACCGTGTACGACCAGATGGCGGACCCCAAGTGGGTCATCTCCATGGGGGTGTGCGCGTCGTCCGGCGGGATGTTCAACAACTACGCGATCGTGCAGGGTGTGGACCACGTGCTGCCGGTGGACATCTACCTACCAGGTTGCCCCCCGCGCCCGGAGATGCTGATCCACTCGATCCTGGAACTGCACAACCAGGTGATCAAGGGGGCCCCGCTCGGCGTGAACCGTGAGGAGACCATCCGCAAGGTGGAGGAAGCTGCGCTGAACGCGCCGCCCACCCACGAGATGAAGGGGCTGCTGGCGTGAGCGACAGCACCGAGAGCGGTAAGCCGGACAGCGGCACCACCGGGAAGGACGCCGAGCAGGTCCGGCATGTGGCCCATGAGGCCCAGGAAGCCGGTGGCCAACAGGTGGTCCAGCCCGAGGGTCGCACGCCACTGGACGTCATCAAGGTCCGCAAGGGCATGTTCGGTGTCACCGGCCCCGGTGACACCTCTGGCTTCGGCGGGCTACAGCGCACCGTGTTCATGCCGGGCCAGTCCGAGCGGCCCTACGGCTCCTACTTCGACGAGATCGTGGACATCCTGGCCGAGGTACTGGCCGAGGCCGGGGTCGCCTTCGACGACGCCGTGGAGAAAGTCGTGGTGTACCGGGGGCAGCTGACGCTGTACATCAACCGGGACCACCTGCAACTGGTCGCCAAGAGCCTGCGCGATGACCAGGACCTGCGGTTCGAGATCTGCCTGGGGGTATCCGGGGTGCATTACCCGCAGGACACCGGCCGGGAACTGCACGCCGTGTACCCGCTGTACTCCATCACGCACAACCGCACCTTCCAGTTGGAGGTCGCGGTGCCGGAGGGCGATCCGCACATCCCGACCTTGACCGGGATCTACCCGGCCAACGACTGGCACGAACGCGAGGCCTGGGACTTCTTCGGCATCATCTTCGATGGCCACCCCCACCTGGCCCGCATCCAGATGCCCGACGACTGGCCCGGGCACCCGCAACGCAAGGACTACCCGCTGGGCGGTATCGAGGTGGAGTACAAGGGTGCCACCATCCCGGCCCCGGACGAGCGGAGGGCATACAACTGATGTCTGCAACAGCAACCGGCGCCGCCCCGGACTTCGCCGAGGGCGCAGCCGAGTACTCGGCCACCGGCGGTGACTGGGACGAGATCGTCGAAGCGGCCCAGCGCGCCGGCGACGAACGCATCGTCGTCAACATGGGCCCCCAGCACCCCTCCACCCACGGGGTGCTGCGGTTGGTGCTGGAGATCGAGGGCGAGACGGTCACCGAGATCCGCGGTGGTGTGGGCTTCCTGCACACCGGGATCGAGAAGAACATGGAGTTCCGCACCTGGACCCAGGGCGTGACCTTCTGCACCCGGATGGACTACGTCGCCCCGTTCTTCCAGGAGGTCGCCTACTGCCTGGGGGTGGAGAAACTCCTGGGCATCACCGACGACGTCCCCGAACGTGCCACGTTGATCCGGGTGCTGCTGATGGAACTCAACCGGATCTCCTCCCACCTCATCGCCATCGGCACCGGCGGCAACGAGTTGGGCGCCACCACGATGATGACCGTGGGCTTCCGTGGCCGGGAGGAGATCCTGCGGATCTTCGAGGCCATCACCGGCCTGCGGATGAACCACGCCTTCATCCGCCCCGGCGGCGTGGCCCAGGACCTGCCCGGGGGACTGCCGGCGATGGTGCGGGAGAAGATCCCCGAGATCCACCGCTCGATCGCCGAACTGGAGAAACTCTCCCTGCGGAACCCGATCTTCATCGGCCGGTCCAAGGACGTGGGCGTGCTGCCGCTGGCCGGTGCCGTGGCGCTGGGCACCACCGGGCCGTTGCTGCGTTCCGCCGGGGTGCCCTTCGATGTACGCCGGGCCGAGCCGTACTGCGGCTATGAGACCTACGACTTCGAGGTACCTACCTCCACCGATGAGGACTCCTACTCCCGCACGGTGCTGCGATTCGCCGAGATGCGCGAGTCGCTGAAGATCGTCCAACAGGTGCTGGACCGCCTGGAAGCCCAGGACCGTCAGGGCAAGCACCCGGTGATGGTGGCGGACAAGAAGATCGCCTGGCCGGCCCAGTTGTCGATCGGCAGCGACGGGCAGGGCAACTCGATGGACCACATCCGCCACATCATGGGCTCCTCGATGGAGGCCCTGATCCATCACTTCAAACTCGTCACCGAGGGGTTCCGAGTGCCCGCCGGGCAGTCCTACACCCAGGTGGAACACCCCAAGGGCACCCTCGGAGTGCATCTGGTCTCCGACGGCGGCACGCGGCCCTACCGCGCCCACTTCCGGGATCCCTCATTCAACAACCTGCAGGCCCTGGGCATGATGTGCGAAGGCGGTTCCATCGCCGACGTGGTGATTGCCGTGGCCTCGATCGACCCCGTCATGGGAGGGGTGGACCGCTGATGACCACGCACACGGGTGACTACACCCCGGAGGTTCGCGCACGGCTGGACGCTGACGCCGAAGCGATCCTCGCCCGTTACCCCGAGCCCCGCTCGGCCCTGCTGCCGCTGCTGCACCTGGTGCAGTCCGAGGACGGGTACATCAGCCCGGCCGGCATTGCGTTCTGCGCCGACACCCTGCAGATCACGCAGGCGGCCGTGTCCGCCGTAGCCACCTTCTACTCCCAGTACAAGCGCCGGCCCAACGGGGAGTACACCGTGGGGGTGTGCACCAATACCCTGTGCGCAGTGATGGGCGGGGATATCATCTTCGACCGGCTCTCGGAGCACCTGGGCATCGGCCACGACGAGACCACCGAGGACGGCAAGATCACCTTGGAGCGGCTGGAGTGCAACGCCGCGTGCGACTTCGCCCCGGTGATGATGATCAACTGGGAGTTCTTCGACTACCAGACGCCGGCCTCGGCGACCGAGGTGGTGGATGCGATCCTGGCCGGTCAGGACGTGCGCCCCACCCGCGGCTCGGACCGGGTGGCGACGTTCAAGGAAACCTCCCGAGTGCTCGCAGGCTTCTACGACGGCCGCGCCGGCGAGGGAACGGCTGGGGGACCGGCCACAATGGCCGGCCTGGAATTGGCGCGCACCGAGGGCTGGCACGCCCCGGGTTTTGCCGCCGGCGGCGGCCCGGTGGGTAAGGAGATGGCCGACGACGCCGCACCGCGGGTCGGGCAGGCCGGCTCCAGTTCCGAACGTCCCCCGATCAGCGACGGCGACACGCGCCCCAGCGGGCCGGGCGGGGCCGGTCCCACCGGCACCGGCAAGCAGCCGGAGGACGCCGGCCCGGTGGAAGCGACCGAGGGGCAGGACCCCGCGCGGCGCAAGCAGGGCAGTGATGACCAGGAGGGAACGACGGAATGAGCACGCTCACCCCAGTCCTGTCCGACATCTGGGACAAGGAACGCTCCTGGTCGTTGCAGACCTACATCGACCAGGCCCAGGGCTATGAGGCCTGGCGCACCGCGCTACGCACCGATCCGGCGGAACTGATCACCGCGGTCAAGGACTCCGGTCTGCGCGGCCGCGGTGGTGCAGGCTTCCCCACCGGCATGAAGTGGGGCTTCCTGCCCGAACCGGACGGCGGGCCGCGGTACCTGGTGGTCAACGCCGATGAGTCCGAGCCGGGGACCTGCAAGGACATCCCGCTGATGATGGCCAACCCGCACTCGCTCATCGAGGGGGTGGCGATCACATCCTTCGCGATCGGCTGCAACCACGCCTTTATCTACATTCGCGGCGAGGTGGTGCACGTCATCCGCCGGTTGATGGCCGCGGTGGAGGAAGCACGCGCCGCCGGTCTGGTCGGCACCGACATCATGGGCACCGGCTACGACCTGGAGATCACCGTGCACGTCGGTGCGGGTGCCTACATCTGCGGGGAGGAGACCGCGCTGTTGGACTCCCTGGAGGGATTGCGCGGCCAGCCCCGGCTGAAACCGCCGTTCCCGGCGGTGGCCGGCCTGTACGCCCGACCCACGGTGGTCAACAACGTCGAATCCGTCGCCTCGGTGCCGGGCATCGTCCGCCACGGCGCCGATTGGTTCGCCTCGATGGGCACCGAGAAGTCCAAGGGCCACGGCCTGTTCTCCCTTTCCGGGCACGTCACCCGCCCGGGTCAGTACGAAGCCCCGCTGGGCATCACGCTGCGGGAGTTGTTGGAGATGGCCGGCGGGATCCGCGACGGGCACCGGTTGAAGTTCTGGACCCCGGGCGGATCCTCCACCCCGATCCTGACCGAGGAACACATCGACATTCCGCTGGACTTCGAAGAGGTCGGCGGCGCCGGATCGATGCTCGGCACCCGGGCGTTGATGATCTTCGACGACACCACCTCCGTGGTGCGCGCGGTGTCCCGGTGGAACGACTTCTACGCCCATGAATCCTGCGGTAAGTGCACCCCCTGCCGGGAGGGCACCTATTGGATGAAGGGAATCCTGCACCGACTCGAAGCGGGCCAGGGCACCGAGAACGACGTCGACACGCTGCTGGACGTGGCCAATGAGATCGACGGCCGGTCCTTCTGCGCCCTGGGCGACGGCGCCGCGCAACCGATCAAGAGCGGCATCAAGTACTTCCGCGAGGAGTTCGAACAAGGGATGCACACCCCGGCATGGGAGTTGTTCCCCTACGAAGCAAACGCTGTGTTCTCTGGAGTCACCCGATGACGGCAACTACGTCCACTTCCGCCTCCGGCGATCTCGCCCCGGAGCCGGAGGTCACCTTCACCATCGACGGGGTGGAGGTCGCAGTGCCCAAGGGCACCCTGGTGATCCGGGCGGCCGAGCAGATCGGCATCCAGATCCCCCGGTTCTGCGAGCACCCGCTGCTCAAGCCCGTGGGCGCCTGCCGGCAGTGCCTGGTGGAGGTCTCGGTCCCGGACCGGGAGGGCAACCTGCGCCCGATGCCCAAACCGCAGACCTCCTGCACGCTGGAGGCCACCCCGGGCATGGTGGTGTCCACCCAGCACACCTCACCCGTGGCGGACAAGGCACAGCACGCCCAGATCGAGTTCCTGCTCATCAACCACCCGCTGGACTGCCCCGTCTGTGACAAGGGCGGAGAGTGCCCGCTGCAGAACCAGGCGATGAGCAACGGCGCCCCGGAATCCCGGTTCAAGGAGGTCAAGCGCACCTTCCCGAAACCGATCAAGATCTCCACCGAGATCCTGCTGGACCGTGACCGGTGCATCCTGTGCCAGCGGTGCACCCGCTTCCAGGACGAGATCGCCGGCGACCCCTTCATCGACCTGCAGGGTCGAGGCGGAGGTTCACCCGGGATGGACGTGCATGGCCTGCACGCCCAACAGATCGGAACCTTCGACGAAGCGGTGCTGGGCTACATCCCGCTCGGGGAAGAGGAACCGCCGGACTACGCCGACAGCCTGGACCTGGCCAGCCCGGGCGGCGCCGCCGGTGTCCGTGGCGGTGCGGTGCGCTCGGTTGGCGCGGCTGCCACCGACGTGTCGGGGCGCCCGTTCTCCTCCTACTTCTCCGGCAACACCATCCAGATCTGCCCGGTCGGTGCGCTCACCTCGGCCACCTACCGGTTCCGCGCCCGCCCGTTCGACCTGGTGTCCTCCGAGTCCATCGCCGAGCATGACGCCTGCGGCTCGGCGATCCGGGTCGACCACCGGCGCAACGTGGTGGTGCGGCGCCTGGCGGGGGAGGACCCGGTGGTCAACGAGGAGTGGATCACCGACAAGGACCGTTTCGCCTTCACCTGGCAGAGCGCCCCGGACGTGCTGCAGGCACCGATGGTGCGCGATGAGGAAACCGGCGAACTGGTCGCCACCAGTTGGTCCGAAGCATTGGCCGTCGCCGCTGAGGGGCTGCAACGCGCCCGTACCAACGGCGGCGTCGGCGTGCTGCCCGGCGGTCGGTTGACCCTTGAGGACGCCTACGCCTGGTCGAAGTTCGCCCGCGTGGTGCTGGGCACCAACGACGTGGACTTCCGCGCCCGGGTGCACTCCGAGGAGGAGGCTCAGTTCCTCGGCCACCAGGTCGCCGCCGCGGAGATGGACGTCACCTTCGCTGACTTGGAACGCGCTGCGCAGGTGCTCCTGGTGGGCCTGGAGCCGGAGGAGGAGGCCGGCACCATCTTCCTGCGGCTGCGCAAGGGCATGCTCGCCGGGAAGGTGCACGTCACCACGATCGCGCCGCTTGCCTCACGGGGCACCACCAAGATGCGCGCCAACCTCATCCCCACCCCGCCGGGTGGAGAGGCCCAAGTGCTGGACGCCCTCGCCGGCGACGGCGATCTGAGCCTCGATGAGGACGTCACCGCCGCCCTGGCACAGCCGGGCGTGGTGGTCCTGGCCGGCGAACGCCTCGCTGGGAGCCCTGGGGCGTACAGCGCCCTGTTGCGCTACGTGCGTGCCCGCCAGGCGCGCCTGGCGTGGGTGCCGCGGCGGGCCGGGGACCGTGGAGCCGTCGAGGCGGGTCTGCTGCCGAACCTGCTCCCTGGCGGACGCCCGGTCACCGAGGCCGAGGCCCGGGTGGATCTGGCCGCACTCTGGGAGGCCGACACGCTGCCGGAACAGCCCGGCCGGGATCACACCCAGATCCTCACCGCCGCCGGCTCCAGTGAACTCGGCGGTCTGCTGATCGGCGGCGTCGACCTGTCCGACCTGCCGCACCCCGCCCAGGCCGAACGGGACATCCGCGATGCCGGGTTCGTCGTCCAACTGGAAGTCCGCCACTCACTGGTCACGCCGTACGCCGATGTGGTGCTGCCGGTGGCGCCCCCGACCCGCAAGTCGGGCACCTTCCTGAACTGGGAAGGCCGCCCGCGGCCCTTCGAGGAAGTCTTCACCACCCACGACATCTCCGACGCCCGCGCGCTGGACCTGCTCGCCCGCCAATTCGGTGTGCAGCTGGGTACCGGCTCGGTGCCGGAGGTCCACGCCGAACTGGCCGAACTAGGTGGCTGGAGCGCCGCCCGGGTGCCTGCGCCTGAGGAACCCGCCGGCCAGATCACCCCGGTGAGCGAACCGACCGAGGCCGTGCTGGCCACGTGGCGGCTGATGCTGGATGCCGCCCGCGGCCAGGACGGCGAGCCCCATCTGGCCGGCACGGCGCACCGCCCGGTGGCACGGATGTCCGCCCGGACCGCGGCCAACGCCGGGCTGGAGGGGCACCGTAAGGTCACCGTGACCGGTCCGAAGGGTGCCATCACGTTGCCGCTGGTCCTGACCCCGATGCCGGACCAGGTGGTCTGGCTGCCCCAGCACTCCCCGGGGTCCTCAGTACACCGGATGCTCGGCGTCACCGCCGGGCAGACGGTCAGCCTCAGTGCCGTGACTGCGGAGGTCACCTCATGAGCCCGTCCACACTCCTGGCGCATACCGCCCCGGCCGCCGACTTCTCCAACGACACGTTGGGGGTGATGATCGGCAAAGCGGTCGCGGTGCTGCTGTTCCTGCTGTTGTCGGTGCTCTTCGCGCTGTGGTTCGAACGGCGACTGATCGGCCGGATGCAGCAACGGCTGGGCCCGAACGTGCGCGGACCCCTCGGGCTGGTGCAATCGATCCCGGACGCGTTGAAACTCCTGCTCAAGGAGGACATCACGGTCAAGGGTGCGGACAAGTTCATCTACCTGCTCGCCCCGTTGATCTCGGTGTTCAGCGCGTTCATGGTGTTTGCGGTGATCCCGTTCGGCCCCGAGGCACAGATCCCCTTCACCGACATCGTCACCCCGCTGCAACTCACCGATATGCCCGTTGCGGTGCTGTACTTCCTGGGCATCACCGCCCTGGGGGTGTACGGCATCGTGCTGGGCGGGTGGTCCTCCGGGTCCACCTACCCGCTGCTGGGGTCGGTGCGTTCCACGGCTCAGGTGATTTCCTACGAACTGTCGATGTCCCTGGCGCTGGTGAGCGTGCTCATCGTCTCCGGATCGATGTCCACCTCCCAGATCGTGGCGGCCCAGGAGACCACCTGGTGGGCGTTCGCGCTCGTGCCGGCGTTCGTGGTCTATTTCATCTCCATGGTCGGAGAAGTGAACCGGCTCCCGTTCGACCTGCCCGAAGCCGAGGGCGAACTGGTGGGCGGGTTCCAGACCGAGTACTCCTCGATGAAGTTCGCCTGGTACTACCTGGCCGAGTACATCAACATGCTGAACGTCTCGGCGATCATGGTGACTGTCTTCTTCGGCGGATGGCGCGCCCCCTGGCCGCTGTCGCAGATCGGCGACGGCATGCTCAACGAGGGCTGGTGGCCGGTGCTGTGGTTCCTGCTGAAACTGTGGATGTCGATGTTCGTGTTCGTCTGGTTGCGGGGCACATTGCTGCGCTTCCGGTACGACCAGTTCATGCGGTTCGGCTGGAAGGTCCTCATCCCGGTGGCGCTGGCCTGGGTGGTCATCGTCGCCGTCTGGCAGGGCCTGCAGCAGTTCACTGTGGTGGGCACCTACGACCTGCGTACCTGGCTGTTCGCCGGTGCGGGCGTGCTGCTGGCGATCGCCCTGGTGCTCGCCCTACTGCCGGATAAGGGCGAGAAGGCCGAACTTGCCGAGCACTCCGACGACGCGCGCCGCAAGCAGGTCGCCCACACCAAGGGCGACCAGGTGGAGGGCGAGTACTTCGATGCCTTCGCCGGCGGATTCCCGGTGCCACCGATGCCGGGACAGAAACTGCCGCCCTCCCCGCGCAAGGTCAAGGTGACCGCACCGGCCGGGGACAGTTCGGAGGCCGCCCAGCGATCCACGGCGGGAACCGACCCCGACGACGAAGCCCCCGACACCAAGGAGACCCACGATGGCTGAGCAGGGTAAAGGCAAGGACGTCTCCAGGGACAGCACGTCCGGAGGCGAGGAGAGCGCCGTCGACCGCGCGCGCCCGCCGGCCTCACCCCAGCAGTTCGATGTCGACGCCGACCTGGACAAGAACGCGTTGCAGGAACTGTTCGCCCCGGTGGCCGGATTCGGGGTGAGTTTCTCCACGATCTTCAAACCGGTCGCCACCGAGCAGTACCCGTTCGAAAAGGTTGGCACGTTCCCCCGCTACCACGGGCGCCACCAGTTGAACCGCTACGCCGATGGTCTGGAGAAGTGCATCGGTTGTGAGTTGTGTGCCTGGGCCTGTCCAGCGGACGCCATCTACGTGGAGGCCGCGAACAATGCCCCCGGGGCCCAGTACTCCCCCGGGGAACGGTACGGGCGGGTGTACCAGATCAACTATCTGCGGTGCATCTTCTGCGGCTACTGCATCGAGGCATGCCCCACCCGGGCGCTGACCATGACGAACGAGTTCGAACTGGCCAGCACCAACCGGGCGGACATGATCTACGAGAAGGACGACCTGCTCGCCCCGCTTCGGGAAGGCATGCTCAACACCCCGTTGCCGATGGTGCCCGGCACCACCGACGTGGATTACTACCAGGAGAAGGTCACCGGCCCCACCCCCGAACAGGTGGAGTGGGTCCGCGAACATCGGCCCGATGACGAGTCCCTGGAGGCGGCCGCCAAGGCAGCCGGCTCCGGGACCGCTGACCGGGCCGATGCGCTGGCGGGCCAACGGCAGAAGGGATCCGGCCGATGAATCCGCTCGCACAGGCGGGCCTGGAGATATCCACCGGGGAGACCGTCCTGTTCTGGGTGCTCGCGCCGATCGCGGTGCTGTGCGCGCTCAGCCTGTTGTTCACCCGCCGCCCGGTGCGGATTGCGGTGGCGATGATCGCCGTGCTGGTGAGCCTGGCGGTCTTCTACATCGCCAACGAGGCACCGTTCCTGGGTGTGGCCCAGATCGTGGTCTACACCGGCGCGATCATGATGCTGTTCCTGTTCGTGATCATGCTCGTGGGTGTGGATGCCTCCGAATCGCGCACCGAACGCCTGCCCGGGCAGCGCCTGATCGCTGCCGGCGCCGGTCTCGGGCTGATCCTGCTGCTGGTGGCGGTGGGTTCCCGGGCCGTGCTGCCGCAAGGGCAGGGGTTGGCGGCGGCGAACGCCGACTCCAACGCGGTAGGTGTGGCCCGGCTGATCTTCGGTGAGTACGTCTTCGTCTTCGAGTTGGTCGCTGCGCTGCTGATCACCGCCGCCGTCGGGGCGATCATCCTGGCGCACCGCGAACGAGTGGAACCGAAGGTGACGCAGGCGGACCTGGCCCGGCAGCGCCTGGCCGACTACGCCGGCGGAACTGGTAGCGTCGCTCCCCGGCCGGCACCGGGGGTGTACGCCCGGCACAACGCTGCGGACATGCCCGCCCTGGATGCGACCGGCGAACCGATCGAGCACTCGATCACCACCGTGCTGCGCATCCGCGGGCAGCGCGGTGAGGTCGATACCGACCAGATCGAGCAGATCGAAGCCACGGCGGACCACACCAGCACCAAGGAGGTCGACGGATGAGCCTGACCCACTATCTGGTCCTGGCTGCCATCCTCTTCGTGATCGGCGCCCTGGCGGTGCTGGTGCGGCGCAACGCCCTGGTCGCGCTCATGGGCGTGGAGTTGATGCTCAACGCCGGCAACCTCATGCTGGTCACCTTCGCCCGGATGCACGGGAACCTGGAGGGCCAGGTGCTGGCATTCTTCGTGATGGTCGTCGCCGCCGCCGAGGTCGTTATCGGTCTGGCGATCGTCGTAGCCATCTTCCGGACACGCAACTCGGCGTCCATCGATGACGTCGACCTGTTGAGGAACTAAGGGGTCTGCGGCGTGGATACTGTGAATCTTGCCTGGCTGCTGGTCGCCATCCCGCTGGCCAGCGCCACCCTGCTGCTGCTCCTGGGACGCGCGTCGGACCGGTGGGGCCACTGGCTCGGGTTGCTGTCCTCCGCGGTGCCCGCGGTGCTGGCGATCGTGATCCTGGCGGAGATGCTCGGCGTCTCCGACGGCGAGCGCAGCGTCCGGGTGCACATGTTCGACTGGATCACCGCCGGGGACTTCACCGTCCGTGCCGGCCTGTTGGTCGACCCGCTCTCGATCACCTTCGCCCTGCTCATCACCGTGGTGGGCACCCTGATCCACCTGTACTCGGTGGGTTACATGGCCCAGGATCCGGACCGGCGGCGGTTCTTCGCCTACCTGAACCTGTTCGTGGCCTCGATGCTCGTGCTGGTGCTCGGGGATTCCTTCGCGTTGCTGTTCGTCGGCTGGGAAGGGGTGGGCCTGGCCTCCTACCTGCTGATCGGGTTCTGGAACCAGCGCAGCGATTACGCCGTCGCGGCGAAGAAGGCCTTCATCATGAACCGTGTCGGGGACATGGGCATGCTGGTGGCGATGATGGCGATGTTCGCCACCTTCGGTTCGGTGGACTACGAAACTGTCTTCAACGCCGTCCCGGGCACCAACGAGGGCGTGCTCACCGTCATCGGTTTGGTGCTGCTGCTCGCCGCGTGCGGTAAGTCCGCCCAGGTGCCGCTGCAGGCCTGGTTGGGGGACGCGATGGCCGGCCCCACACCGGTGTCGGCCCTGATCCACGCCGCGACGATGGTGACCGCCGGGGTGTACCTGATCGTGCGCTCCGGTGCGATCTTCGAGGCCGCGCCCGCCGCGCAACTGGTCGTGGTGATCGTGGGTGCGGTCACGTTGCTCTTCGGTGCCATCGTCGGTACCTCCAAGGACGACATCAAGAAAGCATTGGCTGCCTCCACGATGTCCCAGATCGGGTACATGGTGCTGGCCGCGGGGCTCGGCCCGGTGGGCTACGCGTTCGCGATCTTCCACCTCGTCACCCACGGGTTCTTCAAGGCCGGACTGTTCCTCGGTGCCGGTTCGGTGATGCACGCGATGAACGACGACGTGAACATGCGCCAGTTCGGAGCGTTGCGCACCGTCATGAAGGTCACCTGGGTCACCTTCGCGCTCGGATGGTTGGCGATCCTGGGCGTGCCCCCGTTCTCCGGATTCTGGTCGAAGGACCTGATCATCGAGGCCGCGTTCAGCGGTACCGGTTGGCAGCCCTGGGTCTTCGGCGGGGCCGCTCTCCTCGGTGCGGGAATCACCGCGTTGTACATGTCCCGGCTCTACTTCATGACCTTCCACGGCAAGGCCCGTTGGCACCTGCCCGCACAGCAGGGCCCGGGCCCGGAGCGGGATCCGAAGGAAGTCGGCTGGACGATGACGGTGCCGATGATCATCCTGGCCGCCGGTTCAGTCGCTCTGGGGCTGGTGCTGTACCAGGGAGTGCCGTTCCTGGGCTTCCTGGAGTCGGTCACCGGAACCGAGGCACCCGACCCGGTGCTGCCCAGGTGGCTGCTGATCACCCTCACGATGGTGCTCGTCGTCCTCGGCGCGCTCATCGCCTTCCGGGAGTTCGCCGTGCGCGATGTGCCGCTGGAAGCCCCGCGGGGCTCGGCCCTCACGCGGGCCGCCCGCGCGGATCTGTACGGCGACACGATCAACGAAACCCTGGTGATGCGGCCCGGTCAGGTGCTCACCCGCACCCTGGTGGCCACCGACCGCGGCGCCGTCGACGGCGCTGTACACGGCGTAGCGCGCATGACCGGCGCGCTGGGCCAGTCGCTGCGCAAGTTGCAGAGCGGGTACGCCCGCAACTACGCCGCCACCATGGTGATCGGCGTGATCGTGGTCCTTGTCCTCGTCCTCGCTACGCGAGTTTGAGCCGGAGGAAGATGCATGTTCGGACTTGATGACTTCCCCTGGCTGACGGCGATGATCGCCGTGCCGGTGGTGGCGGCGGTCGTGATCTGGCTGGTCAAACCGTTGCGCCGCATCGCCCGGCCCCTCGGCCTGGTGGTGAGCCTGGTGGTGCTCGGCGCGGCCGTGGTCATGGCCACCGGTTTCGACCTCGGCGCTGCCGACCAGGTGCAGTTCTCCACCACCGCCTCCTGGATCGCGGCTTTGGGCGTCAGTTACGACGTGGGTGTCAACGGGCTCGGCCTGGCAATGGTGTTGCTCGCCGCGTTCCTGGTGCCGGTGGTGCTGGTAGCGGCCTGGCGTGAGGTTCGTGCACCCGAAAGCGCCCCGGATGACGCTGTTGCCCTGGTGAACAGGCAAGCGGGGTTCGTCGCCCTGGTGCTGATCCTGCTGGGCCTGATGGTGCTGGTGTTCGCCGCCAGGGACCTGTTCCTGTTCTACCTGGCATTCGAGGCGATGCTGTTCCCGGTGTACTTCCTCATCGGGATATTCGGGGGCCCCCAGCGCCGCGCCGCGTCCATCAAATTCCTGATCTACTCCCTCACCGGTGGGCTGATCATGCTCGCCGGGTTGATCGTGGTGTTCACCCAGACCTGGGGTGACCCGCAGGGCATGCGGTTGGACAACCTCACCGATGTGTTCGCCGGGAACCCCACCACGCAGTTCTGGGTCTTCCTGACCTTCTTCATCGCGTTCGCGATCAAGGCCCCGATGGTTCCGGTGCACACGTGGTTGCCCGACGCCGCCGCGCAGGCCACCCCGGGCACCTCCACCCTGCTGGTGGGGGTGCTGGACAAGGTGGGCACCTTCGCCATGATCGGCATCCTGCTGCCGCTGTTCCCGGGCGCTTCCGCCCAGGCCGCACCGGTGATCATGGTGCTCGCGGTGATCTCCATCATCTACGGCGGACTGCTGGCCATCGGCCAGAACGACCTGATGCGGATGATCGCCTTCACCTCGGTCTCCCACTTCGGCTTCATCGTGCTGGGCATCTTCGCCGGCACCCAGACCGCGATGGTCGGGTCGATGATCTACATGCTCGCCCACGGCGTGACCACCGCCGCACTGTTCCTGATCGCCGGGTTCCTCATCCAACGCGGTCACAGCGCGGACATGCGCTCCTACTCCGGGATGCAGCGGGTCACCCCGGTGCTGGCCGGCACCTTCCTGTTCGCCGGTCTGAGTGCCTTGGCCCTGCCCGGGCTGAGCGGGTTCGTGCCTGAGTACCTGGTGCTGTTGGGAAGCTACGAAGTGCACCCGGCCTGGGGAGTGGCCGCGGTGATCGGGGTGGTGCTGTCCGCGCTGTACATCCTGATGGCCTACCAGCGCGTGTTCACCGGGCCGGTCACCGGTCAGGTGGAAGGAGTCGCCGAGCCGGAGGGGCTGCCGGTGCGCCGAACCCTGCCCGATCTGGTGGTCCGGGAGAAGGCGCTGCTGGTGCCGGTGGGCCTGGCCATCGTCTTCCTGGGCGTGTACCCCGCCCCGGTGCTGGACCTGCTGTCCAGTGTCGCTGATTCATTCGCTGCGATTCTCGGGAGCGCCTGATGAACACCTTCGTACCGCCGGTTGTGCAGTGGGGTGCACTCACCCCGGTCCTGATCGTGTTCGGGGCCGCCGTGGTGGGCGTGCTGTTGGAGGCGTTCCTGCCGCTGCGGGTTCGTCGCGGGGTGCAAACCGTGCTGGCGATAGGCGCGCTCGGTGCCTCCCTGGTGGCCGTGGGCTGGCGCTGGAGCGTCGTTCAGGACTCCGGTGCCAGCGAGTTGGTCGGCGGCGCCGTGATCGAGGACCTGCCGGCCCTGGCCACCCAGATGGTGATCCTGCTGTGCTCACTGGTCGGAGTGCTGGTCATCGCCGACAAGGCCGGTGGGGAAGAGGCCTTCGCCGCCCGTGCCTCAGCCGCCCCGGGCAGCCGCTATGAGGCGATGACCCGGGAGAAAGGCCTGGTCCAGACCGAGGTCTTCCCGCTGACCCTGTTCGCCGTGGTCGGCATGTTGGTGTTCCCCACCTCTGGCACGTTGCTCACACTGTTCATCGCGCTGGAAGTGCTGTCCCTACCGCTGTACCTGCTCACCGGACTGGCCCGCCGTCGCCGGCTGCTGTCCCAGGAAGCGGCCCTGAAGTACTTCCTGCTCGGCGCGTTCGCCACCGGCTTCGTGCTGATGGGTATCGCGCTGTTGTACGGGTACTCCGGGTCCCTGCGCCTGGACGAACTGGCCGCCGCGGTGCCCGCCACCGCCGGGATGGACGGACTGTTACTCGCCGGCATGGCGATGCTGCTGGTGGGCCTGCTGTTCAAGATCGGTGCGGTCCCGTTCCACAACTGGGTCCCGGACGTGTACCAGGGCGCCCCCACCCCGGTCACCGGATTCATGGCCGCGGGCACCAAGATCGCCGCGATCATGATCATGATGCGGGTGGTGTACGTCGTCGTCCCGGGCCTGGCCTGGGACTTCGGTCCGATGATGTGGGTGATCGCCATCATCACGATGGTGGTGGGCACCGTGCTGGCCATCGTGCAAAGCGACGTCAAACGGATGCTGGCATTCTCCTCCGTGGCGCACGCCGGGTTCCTCCTGCTGGGCATCATCGCGTTGGAGGCAACGGCCATCGGATCGATGTTGTTCTACCTGCTGGCCTACGGGCTTGCCACCGTGGGCGCCTTCGCTCTGGTCACACTCGTGCGCGAGCGGGACGTCAACGGCAACGTCACCGGTGAGGCACTGTCCTTGTCGCAGTGGTCGGGTCTGGGACGCACCAACCCGTGGTTGGCCGGTTCCATGGCGTTGTTCCTGCTCTCGCTCGCCGGGATCCCCCTCACCGGCGGGTTCATGGGTAAGTTCACCGTCTTCGCGGCTGCGGTGCAGGGCGGGGCATGGCCGCTGGTGGTGATCGCGGTGCTGGCCAGTGCTGCGGCGGCATACTTCTACGTCCGGCTGATCGTGGCGATGTTCTTCACCGAACCGCGCATCGATGCTGCCGGTCGGGGGAGCACAGTGGTGGTCCGCAGTGAAGGGATGACCGTGGTAGCTGTCGCGGTCGCGGTGATCGGCACCGTGTACCTGGGTGTTCTACCTGGACCGGTGCTGGACCTGCTGGACAGCGCCGCTATGTTCCTGCTGTGACCACTACGCCGATACCGCTGGGTGATCCGCAACTGGACGCCACGATGGCTGCGGAACTACGCGCCATCGAGGAGCGGCTCACCCAGATCGCCAGGGATGGCGAGCCGCTGATCCAGCAGGCGGCCGAGCACCTGATCGCAGCCGGCGGCAAGCGGATGCGCCCCGCCCTGGTGTTGCTCACCGCGATGCTGGGAAGCGACGGGATCGACGACCGTGTCCGGCAAGCGGCGCTGGCCACCGAGGTGACCCACCTGGCTACGCTTTACCACGACGACGTCATGGATTCGGCCCCGCTGCGTCGCGGCGCACCCAGCGCGCACGAGGTGTGGGGCAACCAGATGGCGATTCTCACCGGTGATCTGCTCTTCGCCCGCGCTTCCCAACTCGTGGCGGATCTGGGGCCCTGGGCGGTGCGGATCCAGGCCGACGCCTTCGAGCGGCTCGTGCTGGGACAGATGCACGAGACCCTTGGCCCGCGTGGGGGGCAGGACGAGATCGAGCATTATCTGCAGGTGCTGTCGGACAAGACGGGATCGCTCATCGCGGCTGCTGCGCGATATGGCACCTATTTCTCCGGAGCCAGCGAGCAGGTGCAGCAGGCTGCGGTCAGTTACGGAGAGAAAGTCGGGGTGGCGTTCCAACTCGCCGACGACGTCATCGACCTGTCCGCGGATGCGGCGGTTACCGGCAAGACCCCGGGCACCGACCTGCGCGAGGGTGTGGCCACCATGCCAGTGCTGCTGCTACGCGCAAAGGGTGAGGACCTGGACCCGGAGGGCCGGGCGATCCTGGAGGCCCTGCAGCAGGACTTGTCCGACGACGAGGTGCTGGCCGGTGTGGTGGAACGCTTGCGTGAGCACCCGGTAGTCGAGGAGGTACGTGCCCGTGCCCGGGCGTGGGCGGACGATGCTGTCGCCGCGCTGGAACCGCTGCAGGAGTCAAGCGCCAAGCGCGCCCTGGTGTCCTTCGCCGGCTTGTTGGTGGACCGCCTGGCCTGACCCGGCCAGGGGGGAGACAGTTGCGGCTGCACCGGCCGCACTGTCCGCAGCGGCCGCGCCACTTTACCGGCTGCAAGGGCGACGCTCGCGGCCGCCTCGACTCCTCAGGTGCGGGGCCGGGCGCCGGCCTGACCGCCCGTCGGTTGGGTCCCGGACTGACCACCCGCCGGTGAGCCGTCGGACTGACCACTCGCCGGCTGGGTCTCGGATTGACCGCCCGCCGGTGAGCCGTCGGACTGACCACTCGCCGGCTGGGTCTCGGATTGACCGCCCGCCGTTGAGCCTTCGGACTGACCACCCGCCGGCTGGGCACAGGGGTGGCCTGAACCCGTGCTGCGCGCGGTCAGACTGTCGGCGGGTTGTGCGACAACTGCACCACCTGGATCCCCTTGGCCCGAGTGACGTACTGCCCCCGCCCCGACGGAGCGGGATAGGGCTTCGCGTTTCCGATGAGGGCGCCCTCGTCCTTGCTGCCGGACAGCACCAGGCCGGGCGCAGCCAGGTCCTTCAACGACTGGATCACCGGCTCGAACATCGCCCGACTCGCCCCACCGGTGCGTCGGGTGAGCATCAGGTGCAGGCCCACGTCCGAGGCTTGCGCGAGCAGCGGCTGCAGCGCGGCCACCGGGTTGCCGCTGGAGGTGGCCACCAGGTCGTAGTCATCGACCAGCACGAACACCTCGGCCCCGCTCCACCATGACCGGGCCCGCAACTGTTCCGGGGTGACATCCGGGCCGGGCAGCCGCGTGCGCAGGTACTGGGCGAGGGCAGCCAATTCCTCCGTCGCCTGTTCAGCAGTGGTGAAGTACCCGGCGAGGTAGTCCTCCGGGACCTCGGCCAACATCGACCGGCGGAAGTCCACCACGAAAAGTTGCGCCTGTTCCGGGCTGTAGAGCCGCTGCACCTCCTGGGCAACGCCCCGCAGGAAGGAGGACTTGCCCGACCCGGAATCACCGAAGAGGTACAGGTGAGACTCCGACCGCGGGTCGAACCCCACGGGGGACAGTGCGGCCTCATCCAAGCCCAACAGGATCGTCTCCCGGTCCCGTTCACCGGCCTGGGCAAGGATCTCTTCGGCAGTGACCTCCTCCGGCAACAGCCGCAGTTTCGGCGGCGGCGCGCCGGTCCAACTCTCGTTGACGCGGGCGATGAGATGCTCCACACCTTCACCCAGGCTCTCAGCATCCCCGTCGCCGTCGATCCGCGGCAGGGGGGTGAGGATGTGGTGCTTGGACACCACCAGGCCCCGGCCGGGCTTGTTCTTAGGCACGTTCTGCGCCACCCGCCGGTCAACCTCGGAATCCATCGGATCCCCGAGCCGCAGTTCGATCTTGGTGCCGAACACGTCCTTGACCTGGGAGCGGAAGTCCATCCACCGGCCGGTGGCCGCCACCAGGTGCATCCCGAACGTCAGGCCGCGCGCGGCCAAGGCTTGGATGTCCATCTCCAGTTGGTCGAACTCCGCCCGCAGGGTGGGCCAGCCGTCCACGATCAGGAAGATGTCTCCGTACCCGTCATCGGCCCGGCCCTCCCGGCGGCGCTGGCGGTAGGTCTCCATCGAGTCGATGCCGTGTTCGCGGAAGTACACCTCGCGATCGTTGACCAGCCCGGTGACCTCCGCGAGGATCCGGCGCACCACGTCGGGTTCGGAGCGGGTCGCCACCCCGGCCACATGCTCCATCTGGGCCAGCGGGGTGAACGTACCGCCTCCGAAGTCCATCACGAAGAACTGGACTTCCAGGGGCGTGTGGGTCAGTGCCAAGCCGGTCAGCACACTGCGAGCCACGGTGGATTTGCCGCTGCGCGGCCCGCCCACGATCGCCATGTGCCCGCCGGCCCCGGCCAGGGAGAGCGTCAGGGTGTCCCGGCGCTGCTCCAACGGGCGGTCCACGATACCCAACGGGAACGTGAGCGCGCCGCTGTTCCGCCAAGCGGGGGAGATCAGCCCCAACTCCGGGTCCGCAGCCAGGTCCGGCATCATCTCATCGAACGTGGAGGGCCTCTCCAGCGGGGGCAGCCACACCTGGTGTGCCGGCGGACCCTGTCCCTTCATTCGCTGGACGGCGATATCGAAGGTGACGCGTTTCTCCTCCGGCTCGGTGCTGGGGACCGGCTCCGGCTCTTCCTGCTCCGGCTCGGGCAGCAGTACCGGGGCCGCGGTGTAGGGCTCCAACCGGACCTGCTGGGGCGGAGCGGCAGTGCGCTGTTCGCCACCGCTGCGCCGGCGCGTCTTGGGCGGCGCGGACACGTAGGCCGCCCGGAACTGGATCAGTGTGGAGGCATCGGGTTTGAGGAACCCATGACCGCCACCGCCGGGCAACTCGAATGCGTCCGGTACCCCGATCACTGCCCGGGAGTCGGCGCCGGAGAAGGTCTTGAGCCCGATGCGGTAGGACAGGTGGGACTCCAGCCCGCGCAACCGTCCTTCCTCCAGCCGTTGGGTGGACAGCAGCATGTGCATCTGCAGGGACCGGCCCAATCGCCCGATCGCGACGAACAACTCGGTGAACTCCGGCTTGGCGGCCAGTAGTTCGGAGAACTCATCGGCCACGATCAGCAGCGCCGGCAGCGGTTCCAGGTCGGTGCGCCCGCCCTTGCGTGCCTTCTCGTAGTCCGCCACGTTGGCGAAGTTGCCCGCGGCGCGCAGCACCTCCTGACGGCGCACCATCTCGCCCTTGAGCGCATCCTGCATGCGGTCGACCAAGGTGAGCTCCTCACCCAGGTTGGTGATGATCGCGGACACGTGCGGCATGTCCGCCATCCCCGCGAACGTCGCCCCGCCCTTGAAGTCCACCAGCACGAAGTTCAAGTCTTCGGAGGAGTGGGTCATCGCCAGCGCCAGCACCAGCGTGCGCAGCACTTCGGACTTACCGGACCCGGTGGCCCCGATCAGCAGCCCGTGCGGGCCCATGCCCTGCTGGGCGGACTCCTTGATGTCCAGCGCCAGCGGCTGGCCATGGCTGGTCAGGCCGATCGGCACCCGCAGCCGGTCTCTGGGCAGGCGAGGCTTCCACGCCACCTTCGGGTCGAAGTCACGCACATCCGGCTGGCCCAGCAGGTCGGTCAACTCAGCCGACACCGCCTGCTTCGGCCCCGCCGCTTCCTCGGCGCCGGTGACCAGCATCGGCATCAACCGCCGCGAGGTGGCCTCCGCCTGCGCGATGGACATCTGGTCGGCCACCACGCGTTCGGGCGGGTGGCCGCGGTGCAGCACCTGCATCGGGATGCGCCCCCGTTCGGGGCCCGAGGTGATCGGCGGGTGCAACAGCAGCCGCAGCGTGTCCCAGTCCGACAACTCATCCCACGTGTCGGGAAGTTCCAGGACGGTCACGCCACTGACTCCGTCCTCGGTGATGAGCGCGTTCCCGGCCGGCACGTGCCCGCCGTCGAGCACGAACACCACGTGCGGTTCGGTCACCGCCCCGCCGCGTTGGAACCGGGGCCGGTCCGCCAACCCGGAGGGCAGCAGCGACTCCACCTCCGCCAGGGATTCCCCGATCATCCGCGCCGCGCCCACGCCGTCGCGTTCCTGCATCGACTGGGCGTGCGGCAGCCACTTGATCCATTCCCACTCCGGTTGCACCGTGGAGGAGGCGATCACGGCGATCTGCAACTGCGCGGGCTCCACGAACGTGGCCAGGTGCATGATCATCGCCCGGGCCAGGGCGCGGGCTTGGCGCTCCTCACCCGCCACCTCCACCCGGGCCACGTCCCGCAGGTCGATGCTGTGCGGCAGGCTCGGCTGGTTGGCGTGGGTGAGAAGGAACCGGTGCGCCGCGCTGGCGGCCACCGGATCCAATTGGGACACCGGTGAACTCTGCGGAGCCTCCAGCGTCATCGCCAGCGGCTGGGTGGAGCGCCCCACACGCGTGCGTAACAGGTCGCCGTCGCCGCTGTCCCGCTCCCACACCCGGGTGCGTTCCTCCGCGACCATCACCAGCGAGCCGGGATCGGGCAGGAACCATTCCAGGAACGTTCGTTGGCGCCGCGCGGCGGTGCGGACGGTCTCGCGCATCTCGGCCAGGTAGGCGAGGTACTCCCGGCGCATGTCGGTGACCTCACGGGCGTGCTGGGTCTTCTGCCGCCAGATGTTCATCCCCACCATGGACAGGGCCATGAACAGGAACATCCCGCCCATGATGTAAATCCGTGGCCCGGGGGCCTGGCTGAAGGAGATCAGCGCGATCGACCCCATCGACCCCACCATCGGCAGGGCGGTCATGAGGGTGTTCGAAGCGCCCTCGGGCTTGATGAGTTCCGGGGGCGGTTGGAGCTGGAGGTGGCCGGTCGGTGCCGTAGGCGGGCTGAGGCGTTCTGCCTGGGCTGTCACCTTCTCAACCTCCATCCCCGCGGGTGGGCGGGGCCTCTGGACGACCTTGGACAACACTAGTATGGGCAGACCAGTCCGATGCCTAGTCCGACCGGGGGTCAGGTGAGCACGTCGACCACTTTGCTGCGCGTGGTGCTGCTCGCCGACGGTGAACGTGTGGACCTCGCCGTCAATCCTGACGCACGACTGGCGGACGTGTTGCATACCGCCGGGATGAACGTTTCCGGTCGTGTGGTCACGACGCCCGAGGGCCGTCGGGTCGACCTCGAGGCCCCGCTGGCCGATGAGGTCACCGAGGGGCAGATCCTCGCCGTGGTCCCCGACGTGCCGCCGAGTTCGGGTGCGGCTGGCCCCACCGGATCCGGAGCCGGCCGTTACCAGCGCCTGCCAGCCGTCACGGCGCGGTGGGGCGTATGCGCGCTCGGGGTGGCGCTGGCCGCCGTCATGGTGCTCACCCATCTGGCCACGATGGTGTCCCCGACGGCCTACCCCCGGCCGGTTGCCACGGGGATGCCGATACTGCTCGCTGCCCTCGCCGTCGCGCTCGCGGTACGGCAGGGGCCGCCCGGACGGCAGTCGTTGCCTTCGTCCGTGGCGTCACCGGGCCGCTCGTTGCCACGGCAGGCCCGCCGCCCCGGGGAGGTGGGTCCTTCGGCGGATCGGCGCGGGCATCTCGAACCCGGGCCAGGCGGCGGAAGGATGGCCGACGGCGTCCGTGCACCTGGGGCCGCATCGGCGGCCGGGCCGGGTGTGCTGGTGGAAACGGTGTTGGCGCCGGTCTTCGGATTCGCGGCCGGATTCTTGGTTGCCGACCCCGGACAGTACGGGGCCCCGCGGCTGGCGGTGGTGCTCGGGTTGCTCAGCGGTGCGGTCGCGGCGGTGCTGCGATTCGCGGTCAGCCGGCGGACGCAAGACCCCACCGACGGGGTCGCAGCGGTGCTCGCGGGGGTGTGGACTGCAGCGGCCGCGCTGTTCGCGGTGGAGTTCCTCCTCGGGCTACCCCCTTACGTGGCCCCCGCGCTGGTGCTGGGTGCCACGCCGTTGCTGATCCGAGCGATGCCCGGTGCCGCGTTGGACATTTCCGAGGAGCAGGTTCTGGACATGCCGTTCCTGGCCCGCACGGCCATGTCGGTGCGGGGGGTGCTGCCCAAGTCCCCGGGCCGGGTGCGCCCGGAGCACGTGGCCCGGCGCATCCGGCAGGCTGAGCACCGCGAGCGTGCGGGGATGATCGCGGCCAGCGTGCTGGTCGCGGCCACGACACCGGCCGTCCTCGCCGGTTACGAGCCCGGCGGTCTGCGCGGGTGGGGCACGGTCGCCTTGGTCGGTCTCGTCGTCGTGTTCCTCACGTTGGCCCCCCGCAGTTTCCGCCGGTTGGCGGACAAACTGCCGCCGCGGGTGGCGTTGTTCACGGTGTTGGCCCAGTTGGCCCTTGGTGCACACCAATTCCCGGATCTGCTCACATGGGGAATCGTGGCGTTGGTGGTGGCCGTGGGGTTCGCCTACCTGGCCGTGCCGATAGCGCGGGGATACCGGTCGGTGCGGTTCTCCCGCCTTGGGGACATCGTCGAGGGGCTCACGGTGGGCTTGGCGTTACCGGCAGCACTGGTCGCGGCCGGGGCCGTCCAGGGTCTCCAAACGGTCACGGGTGGTTAGGGCTAGACTCACCGCCCGTGAGCAGGACAGGGGAGTGGCAATGAGCGTGCAGGCAGCGCCCGGGCCGCAGATCCCATCTGCACCACCGCCCGGCCGCACCCCAGTTGCGCTGCCCGGGAGCAGGCCGGGACGGCGTCTGCTCGCCCATCTCATCGACTTGGTGCTCGTCGCCGCGTTGGCGGCGGCGGTGTACCTACCCACGAGCAGTGTGCTGTTGGCCGCAGTGGTCGCCGCCGAACTGGCGGTGGGCCTGGCCGTGTGGGAAGCCCGCTCCGGGCGCACCCTCGGCAAACTGCTGCTCGGTGTCCGCGCCGCCCAGGTCAAGGCGGACTACGCCCCGGGGCTGCGTCGCGGCGTGGTCAGGTCGGCGCTGCTGGGCGCTTCGCATGCCTTGGCGCTGATCGGTCAGTTCCTGCTGATCGCCACCAGCGCATTCGACCGCACCGGGCGCGGCCAGGCCTGGCATGACCGGGTGGCCGGCACCCGGGTGGTGGATGTACGCAGCGGAGCAAAAGCGCTCACGCCCAGTTACGCTCCGCCACAGGCAGGGGCCCCGAGCTTCGGATCGCAGACGCCTGCCCAGCAGCCTGCGCCGGGGGTATCGGCAGCGGCACCCGCGCTGGGGGCACCGGGAGCAGCGCCCACGCCGGGGATGGCGGGAGTTGCGCCCCCGCCCGGGATGCCGGGGCTTGCGCCGGCTCCGGGATCGCCGGGAGCCGCATCGCAGCCGGGAGCCCCAGGACCCTCGCCCGGGCATCGGCCAGTGCCCGCCGCGCCGACCTCCAGCGAGGTGCCAGTCGCATCCGGTGACGGTTCGGCGCCGGGTGTGCCCGCCCCTAGCCCCTCGCCCGCGTTCGGGCATGGGCCGGTGCCCGGCGCGCCCAACCCCGCCGACCGTCTCGGCCCGGCCACGCACAGCCACGGGTCCGTGTCTGGTGCCCCGCCCTCACCTGCCCCCCCGGCCCCATCCGCCGGCAGCCCCGCTTCGTCCGGAGGGAGTCAGGCTTCGTCCGCGGGGAGGCCAGGGTCGATGCCGCCCGCCGCTCCGGCCTCGGCCCCCGCGCCTCCGGCAGCCCAGGGCGCGCCTCCGGCGGCCACGCCCGCGCCTCCCGCCGGCCCTGCGGGCGTTCCACCCACACTCGGCGGGAACATGGCCCACAGCAGCGGCAGGCCGAATGCACCAGCACCCGCCGGACCCCCCGTTCCACCCGAACCGCGCGGGCAAAGCCCGGCTGCGTCGTCGTCCACCGGCTCGCTGCCGGCACACACCTTCAACCCCGCCGCCCATGGCGCGAACCGGCCCGGTGGGCCGGGCGTTCCGGCGACCGGCGGCCCAGGCACCCCGGCGGGCGGCGTTCCCAGTTCGCCGAGCGAGGGCGTCGACCCACGGACGCTGGATCCCGCGGAGATGTCCGACCTGGACGACCTGCGGGACGCGGCCCACAGCGCAACGGTGTTCGTGCTCACGATGGACGACGGTAAATCCGTGACGGTCAGCGGCGCCGGGCTGATCGGCCGCCGCCCCCAGCCGCGGCCCGGGGAACACGTCGCCCATCTGGTGGCGGTGGACGACCCGGGACGTTCCCTGTCACGCACCCATGCGGCGTTCGGGATCGACGGCCAGGACCTTTGGGTGGAGGACCGCGGCTCGGCCAATGGGACCGTGGTCCTCAGCGCCACGGGTGCCACCACGCGGGTCTTCCCGGGCAAGCGGGTAGCGGTCCCCGAGGACGGGCGCATCAACCTGGGTGAACGATCCGTTACCGTGCAGCGGTGGCACGCCTGACCCGGCGTCTCCCGGGGCCGCGGTGCCGCCCCGGTGACGCCCTACCGGTAGGCCGGGACCGCCGCCCCGGTGGTGCCCTGCGAGCGGACCCGGACCGCGCCGAGCACGTGAGGGGTCGTGGCAGAGTAGGGGCGGATCGATGAACCGGTTCGCCGATGAGTTGAGCGGGAGACCCGAGCGGGGAAGACATGAGTGAGATCACCAGCGCCGAGCGGGCCGTGGCCCACCTGGTCCGGGTGTCCATCGTGGCCGGTGACCGCCGCATGGACCTGGCCGCTCCCGCCGGTGTACCCGTGGTTGAAATCACCCCCGGACTGGCCCGGCACCTGAACCTGCTCGAACCCGGCAGCGTCTACGCCGGATTCCGGCTGACCCGCGCCGACGGCTCGGAGTTGGACGACGACCGCAGCCTGCAAGCCCAAGGCGTGGCCGATGGTGACGTGCTGACCCTGGTTTCGGGCGCGGAGTCCTCACAGGTGCGCGTGTACGACGACATCGTCGAAGCCGTGGCCGACGTGGTGGAGAGCGAGCAGCGGCCCTGGTCCGCGCAGGACGCGGCCACCACCGCGGTGCTCGCCGCAGTGACCCTGCTGGTGACCGTGGCCATCATGCTCACCGGCGCCGGGCTGGGCGGGGCCTCCACGCTCATCACCTCCGCCGCCGCGCTGACCGCGGTGATCCTGCTGGTCTCCGCCGCGGTGATCGGGCGCATCGGCGGGCCCCCGGCGGCACCGGTCGCCCTGGTCCAGGTGGCTGCGTTGTACGCGGCCGTCACAGGTTTCACCCTGACCGGCGCGCACTCGTTGTGGGGCGCCCCGGCTCTATATGCCGGCGCAGGTGCCGCCGTGACCGGCGCACTGGCGTTACTCCTACTGCGCGACAACCGCGAATACGCCCTCATCCCCACGATCCTGGGCGCGGCGATCGCCGCGGTGGGCGCCGTGGTGGAGTTCGCCGGTCTGGAACCGGCCGTGGTGCTGGCGATCACCGTGGCACTGGCCGGCCTCGCCGGTATCGGCATCCCCTGGCTGGCGCTCGCCGCGACCCCGCTGCGGGTGGACAGCGCCCGGGACGATGAGGAGATCCTCGCCGATCCACCGGAGGTGGACCGGGCGCAGGTGGCCGGCCTGTGGCACCGCGGCCACCGCATCCAGGTCTCGCTGCGGATCGCCGTCGGTCTGCTCACGGTGGTGGCCACGCCGATGGTGCTGACCACGGGTCTGTTCGGGCTGGCGCTGCTGCTCGCCGCCTACAGCGGCATGATCCTCAGCGTGCGGGAGTCCTACGCCCGCTTCGATGTGGCCGCGGTGATGTCCTTGGCGGTGCTGGGCCTGGCGCTCACCGGTGTAGTGGCGGCACTGCTGCACCCAACCTGGCGAGTGGGGGTCACGCTGGGGGTAGGCGTGGTCGCCGCCGCGATCGTCGGATTCTCACTGGTCGCACCCAAACAGCGGTTGTGGCTGGGACGGCTGGCGGATGCCGCCGAATTGGCCTGCCTGGCGCTGCTGGCGCCGCTGGCACTGGTGGCTGCGGGGCTGGTGTAGTCCGTGGCTTCGAAAAAGGAACTGCTGCAGGCTCAGACGTTCAGCCGGCGGCGGCTGCTCACCGCCTTCGTCTCCGGCGCCCCGGGCGGCCGGGAACTGGAGCCCGCCAAACCGTTGCGCGGGGTGATCACCAGCCTGGTGCTCAGCGTGCTGGTGGTGGGCGGGAGCCTGATCGCCGGGTTGTTCACCGGTGAGCAGGACGAGGACTGGAAGGTCAACTCCCTGGTGGTGGTGGAGGAGACCGGCGCCCGGTACGTGGCGGTCAACGGTGAACTGCACCCGGTGCACAACATCACCAGCGCCCGGCTGCTCGCCTTCGCCGATACCTTCCGAGTGGTCAACCTGAGCGAGTCGGACCTGGAGGAGGTGCCCCGCGGCGATGTGACCGTCGGCATCCCCGGGGCGCCTGATGCGTTGCCACCGCCGCAGAACCTCATCAACAACCAGTGGTTGTCCTGCGCGGTGGAACCGGACGCGGAGTGGACCTCACTGCGCGCCGACCGCGAGGACCCGCAGACCACCAACGCGGCCCTGGTCCGGGTGGATGACCAGATCCACTACGTGTACGAGGGCTACCGGTACGCACTGGACACCGATGACCTCAACGCCCTCAGCCACGTGCTGGAGTTCCATCCCGACGACGCCCGTGACGTCAGCGGCCGCTGGCTGAACATCTTCACCGAGGGCACGCCCTTGGAGCGCTTCTCCGTGCCCGACTTCGGTGCCGTGCCGCCCGGGCCGGCGGCAGGTCTGGACGTGGACCTGACCGTGGGGTCGGTGGTGTTGCTGCGCAATGCCCAGGGCCAGACCGGCGCCCCGCATGTGCTCGACGACGAGGGTGTGCTGGTGGAACTCACCCCGATGGCCGTGGCGTTGTACTACCTGGGAAGCGGCCTCGGGCCCGACGACGTGATCACCCTGGACTACAGCGAGCGGCAACAATTGGAGGTGGACCCCGGTTCATCGTTGGTGCCCTCCGACTGGCCCAGGCAGATTCCGGAGGTGTTGGACGGGCAGACGACCCCGTGCGTGCACCTGAGCCGCGCAGCAGCCGAGGAGGAGAACAACACCGGGGCCGGCACGGCGGCGGCAGCGTCCGACGAGGGCAGCGGGCACGGGCAGACCCGGTTGCACGTGGTGGCCGCGGAGGAGGATATGAGCCGCGGGCCGGTGGAGGTGGACGCCGGGCACGGCGCGTTGGTGCGCCTCGATGGTGGCGGCGCGCAGGGTGCCTGGATCATGGTGGACGAGCGGGGCACGATGTACCACATCCCGCAAGGGCACCGGCAGGTACTCGACCTACTCGGCTACGCCGACGTCGAGCCGCCCCCGGTCCCGGCGGCATGGGCCGGGCTGTTCCGCCCCGGCCCGGGACTGACGGTGGAATCGGCGCGCTCTGGGTTGCCCGTGGAGGCCATCAACGGGATGGATCAGTACGTGGCTGAGCCGGCGGAGGATGAGTGAGCCGGTATCGGCCCGACGGCGACCCGGTGCTGCGGCGTGGGGCGCGGCGCCCTGGGGCGCGGCGGGGTGCGGTGCTGCGCGGCGCGGTGCTGCGCGATGGGGTGCGACGCCGCGGGGCGCGGCGCGGTGCGGTGCTGCGCGGCGCGGTGCTGCGCAATGGGGTGCGACGCCGCGGGGCGCGGCGAGCGCTCGCGATGCTGGCCGCGACTACCTTGTCCTCGGGGCTGCTGTGGGCGGGGGTGGTGCCCGGGACGGAGGCGCCTGCCCGCGCGCAGACCACCGGGCAGCAGTGTGACGCCGACGATCCCCAGTACCTGGGCGCGACGCCGCCGGCGTTCGGCGCCCTTGGGGTTGATCGGGCTCAGGAGATCTCCCGCGGCCAGGGGGTGACCGTTGCGGTGGTCGACTCGGGCGTTCACGTCCAGAACGAGCACTTGCGGGGCGTGGTCAGTGACGGCGTCAACGTCGTGGACGGTGACGACCCGTACAACCGGGATGCCGACAGCCACGGCACCTTCGTGGCCGGCATCATCGCCGCTCGGCAGGTGGAGGGCTCCGGTGTGGTGGGGGTGGCGCCACGTGCGGACATCCAGTCGGTGCGGGTGTATTACGGCCGCGGGGAGCAGGCCGAACGAGAGGATGTCCACCTCACCCCGGCGCGGATCGCTGCCGGCATCCAGTGGGCCGCGGAGAACGGTGCCGAAATCATCAACGTGTCCCTGAGCACCGACCGCGACCACCCGGATCTGCGTGCGGCGGTGGAGGATGCTCAGGACGCCGGCGCCCTGATCGTGGCCAGCGCCGGCAACCGCCAGACCGCCGAGGAGCAGGGCGAGCAGCCGCGGTACCCGGCGGCCTATGACGGTGTGCTGGGGGTATCGGCGGTGGACCGGGACGGCGTGTGGCACCCGGTGGCGTCCTTCGAGACACCTGACGTGGACGTAGCCGCGCCCGGGCAGCAGGTGCCCAGCGCCTTCCTGTACGGGGGTGATTGCGTCTTCAATGAAGGTGACAGTGCGCCGTCGTCCAGTTGGGCCACCGCGTACGTCTCCGGGGCCGCGGCGCTGATCGCTGCCCGGTACCCGCAGGAAACTGCCGAACAGTGGGCTCACCGATTGCAGGCCACCGCCTCCCGCGCCGGCACGTGGGAGCGCGATGACAGAGTGGGGTGGGGGATCATCCAACCAGTGGCCGCCCTGCAATTCATCGACGACGGTTCGGCACCGGGCCCGCCCTCACCGGTGCACGGAGCGAGCGAACCCATGCCCGCGCCGACGTCGGACATTGAGTTGGCCGAACCGCCGGATCCCATGGCCCCGGCTCAGAACCTGACGCGGTGGTGGCTGGTGGGATCGGCGGCTCTGATCACCCTCGCGCTGCTGTACTCACGCACCCGGCCTCGCCGTGCACGCTGAGACCGGTCCGGGCGAGGCGGCGGCGCGCCCCTATTGAGGTCCCCGCCGAATCGGACCAGTAACTGGGTTGCCGGCAGTACCGGACCCGCATGAGGTTGCCGGGGTCCTGAAGCGCCTGCTGGGTCGCCGGCGGTACTGAGGTGCCTGCTGGGTCGCCGGCGGTACGGGACTTTCTACTGGGGTGCCGGCGGCACCGGGCCGGCCGGTCGCCGTCGTGCTCGCTGCCCATCCACTCCCAACAGAACCAACCCCACCCACACCAGCACGAACCCGGCCCACCGGGCCGGCGGCATCGACTCACCGAGGATCGTCACCCCGATCGTGAACTGCATGATCGGGGCGATGAACTGCAGCAACCCCACCGTGCTCAACGGCAGTTTCCCGGTTGCCACCGCGAAACACATCAACGGCACCGCGGTGGTAACTCCCGAGCCGATCAGAGCCAGGCTGTGCCAGGGCGGACCCAGAGCGGTGTGCGCCGTCGCCGACAGAAAGGTGCCGGCGCCCTGGATCGCGAGCACGATCACGTAGGTCAGCGCCACCGGGGTGAGCGCGGCGGTCTCCACCAACAACCCCGGCAGAGCGGGCACCGTTCGGCCGGTGCGATTCTTCGCCAGCCCGTAGATGCCGAAACTTCCTGCCAGCACCACCGAAATCCACGGCAGCGTCCCGTACCCGATGGTGATCACCACCACGCCCACGGCCGCGGTGCCGATGGCCACCCACTGCCCGGGCCGCAGCCGCTCCCGGAGTACCACGACCGCAAGCAGCACGGTGATGATCGGGTTGATGAAGTAGCCCAGTGAGGCATCCACTACCCGGTCGGTAAGCACGGCGTACAGGAATGTCACCCAATTGGCCGCGAGGAACGTGGACGCCAGCGCCAGCCCGGCAACCACCTTCCGGCTGCGCAGCAACACCCGCACCTGGCGCATCCTGCGGGTCACTGCCAGTAGCAAGGCACACAGCACCATCGACCACAACACCCGGTGGGCGCCGATCTCCCAGACTCCCGCCCCGGCCATCAACGGGAAGTACAGCGGCAGCACGCCCCACATCGCGTACGCCCCCACACCGGCGGCCATGCCAACGCGAAAGTCACGTTGCTCGGGCTGTGGATGCGGTGTCAGGGGCACGGCGTGAACCTACCCGTTTTCCCATTCCGCCGGTCGTGATAGCACAGGTGATGAGACAAGCCACACACGACCCGCTGTGCCGAGGCTGGTTAGGCTTGCCTACACTGACTAAGGACCGTCTTTTTCTCGTCGAAAGGCAGCACCATTCCCACTCCACGTTTGCGGGTCGCCATCGTCGGGGCCGGGCCTGCCGGCATCTACGCCGCCGATATCCTCGCCGAATCCGGCCTGGATGTGGCCATCGACCTCTTCGAACGCCTCCCTGCGCCTTTCGGATTGGTGCGGTACGGCGTAGCCCCGGACCACCCCCGGATCAAGGGCATCGTCAACTCCCTGTACAAGATCTTGCAGCGCGGGCACATCCGCCTGATCGGGAATGTGGACATCGGCGCCGACCTCTCCGTGGCGGAGTTGCGGGAGCAGTACGACGCGCTCATCTTCGCCACCGGGGCGATCCGTGACGCGGACCTGAACATCCCCGGGGTGGACAAGCGCGGCAGTTTCGGCGCCGCCGACTTCGTCTCCTGGTTCGACGGACACCCGGATGTGCCGCGCACCTGGCCGCTGGAGGCCCAGCAGGTGGCGGTGATCGGCAACGGCAACGTGGCCCTGGACGTGGCCCGGATGCTGGCCAAGCACGTGCGGGACCTGATGAGTACCGAGATCCCGCAGAACGTGGCCGAGGGGCTGGCCGCCAGTCCGGTGACCGACGTGCACATCTTTGGCCGGCGCGGTCCGGCGCAAAGCAAGTTCACACCGCTGGAACTGCGCGAACTGGGCCGAGTGCCCGATGTGGACGTGGTGGTCTACCCCGAGGACTTCGAGTTCGACGACGCCTCCGAGGAGGCGATCGAGGCCAGCAACCAAACCCGTCAGGTCGTCAAGGCACTGACCGACTGGACCATGCGCGACCCGGAGGAGATGACCGCCTCCCGGCGCATCCACCTGCACTTCCTACACCGGCCGGTGGAGATCCTCGGTGAGGACGTCGTGACCGGGTTGCGCACCGAGCGCACCGAGTTGGTCGGGGACGGTTCGGTACGCGGCACGGGCCGATTCGAGGAGTTCGACGTGCAAGCGGTCTACCGGGCCGTGGGCTACTTCGGCTCGCCCATCCCGGACATCCCCTTCGACCCCGTGGCCGGGGTAATTCCCAATGAGGCCGGCCGGGTGCTCGACGAACACGGGGAGCACATCGCCGGGCTGTACGCCACTGGTTGGATCAAGCGCGGCCCGGTGGGACTCATCGGTCACACCAAATCCGATGCCAAGGAGACGATCACCAATCTGGTGGAGGACCTGACCGCCGCGGCACAGGCCGGCACCGCCCGGGGCGCGGACGAGGATGAGATCCTGGAGCGCCTGCGCGCCGACGGGGTCCCCTACACCACCTGGAACGGGTGGGAACTGCTCGATGCCCACGAGCGGGCTCTGGGCGAAGCGGAGGGCCGCGAACGAGTCAAGGTCGTACCGCGCGAGGAGATGACGCAGATCTCCCGGGCAACCGAACTAGCACAAGCGGGCATCGACCCCACCTCTCCGGCGGGCTGAGAGGGGAACCTCCGCGATGGGCACCGCAGTGGGAAACACGCTGAAGACCGCGGGCCTGTTCGCGGTGCTCTGGGCGGTGCTCCTGGGGCTGGGCGCGCTCGTGGCCTCCGGCGCCGGGAACGCCTCGCTGATCTGGGTATTCGCCGGCATCGGGGTGGTGATGACCTTCATCAGTTACTGGAACTCCGACAAGATCGCCATCCGGGCGATGCATGCCCAGCCGGTCAGTGAGACGCAGGCACCACAGATGTACAGGATCGTGCGGGAGTTATCCGCTCGCGCGAATCAACCCATGCCCCGGTTGTACATCTCACCCACGAGAACTCCGAACGCCTTCGCCACCGGCAGGAACCCCCGTAACGCCGCGGTGTGCTGCACCGTGGGGCTGCTGGAACTCCTCGACGAGCGTGAACTGCGCGGCGTGCTGGGCCATGAGTTGATGCACGTGTACAACCGCGACATCCTCACTTCATCGGTCGCAGCAGCGATCGCGGGTGTCATCACCTCGGTGGCCCAATTCCTGTTGTTCACCGGCGGCGGGGGACGGCAGCGCACCGGCGGGCCGCTGGCGCTGATCGGAATGCTCGCCATGGCACTGCTGGCCCCGTTCGCGGCCACATTGATCAGGTTGGGAATCTCCCGCACCCGCGAGTATGACGCCGACGCCGCCGGCGCGGAGTTGACCGGTGACCCCTTGGCGCTGGCCTCGGCGCTGCAAAAGATCGAACGCGGCGCCCAGGCCCGCCCGCTGAAACCCGCCGGCGACCTGGCCGATGTCTCGCACATGATGATCGCCAACCCGTTCCGGGCCGAGGCGCTGTCTCGGCTGTTCGCCACCCACCCGCCGATGGATGAGCGCATCGAGCGCCTGCACCGCATGGCGGGCGGCCCGCACTGAGTGGTCGCCCCGGCCACGTTGATCCGGCCGGCGCGGGCAGCCAAGCGGACCGTTCGGACCGTTGCGGCGCCGTTGTTCCGGATTGGGTCGCTCGAGCGAACCAATTGGATGGTTTGGGTGGGGTGGGTTCGCTTCTGGTCGCTCGAGCGAACCAGTTGGACTGTTGCGGTGCGCTCGCCGGTACGCGACCGCATGGCCCGCGGCGGGACTGGCATATGAACGAGACCGCCCGCGGGCAAGCGCCGACGAGCAGGCAACAGGCGGTCCCAGAACCAAGAAGGACCCGGATCTCAGTCGAGATCCGGGTCCTACTGGTGGCGGGTGCAGGATTTGAACCTGCGAAGCGTAACGCGGCTGATTTACAGTCAGCTCCCTTTGGCCGCTCGGGCAACCCGCCGTATGGTCGTTGGTACGCCGATGGCAGAATACCAACTCTGCGGCGTGCCCGTGACCACGGGGTCGGGAAGATCACATCTGCCCGACCCGATCGCGATGTGCCGGCGCACGCGCCCGGCGCTTGTCGCAGCACCCACCACAACCCCCAGGAGGACCACCGTGGCCCGCGTTGCCTCGTTCGACGTCGTCAGCAAAGTCGATCGCCAGGAGGTGGATAACGCCTTGAACCAGGCGGCCAAGGAAATCGCCCAGCGCTATGACTTCCGCGGCGTGGACGCCGCCATCGAGTGGTCCGGCCCCGAAGCGATCGTGATGAGCGCCAACTCGGAGGAACGGGTGCTGGCGATCCTGGACGTTTTCCAAAGCCGGTTGGTCCGCCGCGGGGTGTCGTTGAAGGCGATCGACACCGGGAACAATCAACCGCAGCCTTCCGGTAAGGAGTACCGGCTGTTCGCCACCCTCAAGGAGGGACTGTCGGCGGAGAATGCGAAGAAGATCACCAAGTTGATCCGCGATGAGGGCCCCAAGGGCGTGAAGACCCAGATCACCGGGGACGAGGTGCGGGTGAGCGACAAATCGAAGGACAACTTGCAGGAAGTGATCGGCATGCTCAAGGACGC
>DATGSR010000056.1:0-3208 GCA_035302405.1 Beutenbergiaceae bacterium | reverse complement strand
TCCGATCCTCGGGCACCACCACGTTGCCGTGCACGTCGGTCTGGGCGTGGAAGATGCCCAGGTCAGGGGTGTGGCTCCAGCGTGCGCCGTCGCTGCCGCGGCAGGCCTCCTCGGTCACCTCGTAGCGTAGATGGGTCCACCCGCGTAGCGCCGAGGCGAGCCGGGCGCCGGTTCCGGCCTGGCCGGTCCAGGACATCTCCGCCCGGAGCAGGCCGGGTGCGGCCGGCTGATCCGTCCAGGAGAAGACGACACGAGTATCCAGCACCGAGCCGGTTGCCCATTCGATATGCGGGCACAACGCGCGCGGTGCTGAGTGCACGAATATGACACCGCGGGTGATCACACCTGACATGCTGGTCCCTCCGTTTGGTCGAGATACGTCTTCCCCAACGCTCTCGTTGCCGTCCGGATCAAACCCGCATCGCGGTCTTGTTACCCCTATCATGCCGCATTCGGGCCACTTTGTGCATCTTTGCCCCATAAACGCCCGCCCGGCCCTGGTGAAAGCGAACGTTCGCTCCCCACATCTCCGGATTCATCGAGCGAGTGAAACTACCCGCCAGGCGCCGGCACCACAGGAGCCACACGGGCAAGTCACAACGACAAGAGACGTTCGCGGACCTCTCGCATCGCTTGTTTGCGAACCTCGGGTTCGAGCCGCTGCAGGAACACCATGCCCTGCAGGTGGTCCATCTCGTGTTGCAGGGCGCGAGCCATCAAACCTTCCCCCTCGAGCGTGACGTCCTGCCCGTCCAGGTCGACGCCGCGAACTTTGGCGTACGCCGCCCGCGTGGTTGGAAAGTACAGCCCGGGGACCGAGAGGCAGCCCTCATCACCATGTTGGGTCTCGGAGGACAACTCCACTATCTCGGGGTTGATGATGTAACCGATCTGTCCGTCCACGTGCCAGGAGAAGGCCTGCAGGCTCACGCCGATCTGGTTGGCCGCCACGCCGGCACGATCATCGGCGTCCACGGTGTCCAGCAGATCCTGCACAAGGGCGCTCACCCGGTCATCGATGGTGCTCACTGGGTCGCACGGGCTGCGCAACACCGGATCGGGGTAGATGCGAATGTCGCGTCTCATCGGTCCGGTCCTCCTTCACTTCTCCGTAGGACAAGTTCCGGGCTCATCCGCCAGGGAGGGCAATTAGGCGCGGATCAGTACTCCCATAGGAAGACCTCGGACTCGCCGGCGAAGTCCAGCCAGTCCTCCCAGATCACGTAACTGGCGTCATCGGGCACGTCGAAGATGATCGTACCGGTGTGAGTTTCGCCCCCGCTCAACTCGGTTGGCAGCGCATCGGGGTTCTCACACAGCAATCCGGTGAAGGGGTTGACGTCGCTGATGCTCTCGCCGTCGGCGTCTGCCGCCGAAAGGTTGAGAACGTTGAACTCATAGTCCGATCCGTGCGTGGTCACCTCGACGTCGATGGCGATGAAGCCGTCCAGTTCGGGTTCGCTGCAGAACATCGAGTTCGAGTCTTCCCACGGCTCCACCCCGGTCACCGTCATGGTGACCTCAGGATCGGATTCCGTGCCCTCGATCACCGCTTCCTCACCCAGTGACAGGATGGTGGCCTCATCGTTGCCACCCGAGGATCCGCCGGTGTCGTTCGTGGGTTGCTCGGTCGGTTCCTCGGTGGGTTCCGGGGTGGGCTCCGCGGTGGGCTGTTCCGTCGGTTCCTCAGTAGGTTCCGACGTCGACGGCGCGGTCGGTGGCGGGACGGTCGGGGCCGGGTCGGGGTCATCCCCGCCGAAGAGTGCGATGCCGCCCCACACCAACAGGCCGAGCACCACGGCCACAGCGGCGACGATCGCCACGATGAGACCGGTGTTCTTCTTCTTGCCGCTGGAATCCGGCGCGCTTTGACCCGGATAGCCCTCGGGTTGCCCGGGATACCCGCCCTGAGCGGGAGGATACCCACCTTGGGCGGGCGCATAACCACCCTGCGCGGGAGGGTGGCCGCCGGCCTGTGCGGGCGCGAAACCTCCAGGCGCGGTGGGTTGGCCGCCCTGTTGCGGGTACCCGCCCTGCCCTTGCGGGTAGCCGCCCTGTTGCGGGCTCTGGTAGCCGGCGGCGGGGGGCGCCCCCGCGGGCGGGTGACCAGCGCCTTGTTGTTGAGCGCCGGCTCGGAGGAACCCGGTGTCGTAGGGCGGGTCCGCCGGGTCCTCCAACGGTCCGCTGGGCCCGTACTGATAGTTGGACGTGGCACCCGCCGCCGACGCAGCCTCGCCTGGTTGACCGCCAGGGGTCTGGGGCGCAGACGTCGTTCCGAAGTTTTGCGTCGGAGTGCCCATCATCTGGGTGGGGGCGTCCCCGCTACCGCCGTCAGCGGAGGCACCGTCCGCCGGAGTTGCGCTGTGGTCGGGAGCGTTCGCAGCCTCGGCACCAGCGCCGTCGTCGACCCAAAACTGCCAGCCCTCAGGCGCAGGCGGCCATGACGGGTCCGGCTGCCAACCCGGCGGCGGGGTCCATCCCTCCGGTGGTGGCGGCCATCCTGGTGGGGAGTTGTAGCGGTAGCCCATCACGCGCTCCTTCATTCACTCAGGCGCCGGTGCAGGCCGCGCCAATATGCCCAATCATCCAACGTGCACGCCAGCGTCGAGGGTTAGCGGACAAGCACCCCGCATGTGTGCACCGGTGCATCCCGGAGCGCCCCCTGCCGCCTTCACACAGCGGCGTGCGTTTATCGCTCCCTCGGCTGGACTCGAACCAGCAACCGTCCGATTAACAGTCGGATGCTCTGCCTATTGAGCTACGAGGGATCGCGTTAGCCCACACGACTTTAGCACCGTTTCGGAGTGGAACCATCTCCACCTCGCGTGGTCCAGGACACATCACCGGGGCTCGCGGGTACGGGGCAGTGGGCTCAGGAAGGCAACCCCACTTGAGCCCGCACCCGGCTCTCCAGTACTTGGGCCCGCTCGTGAAGGTCGTGGTCCTCCCGGACAACCCCGGTGACACTCACCTGGGAGAACAACTCACCGTTCTCATCACGGCGGATTGTGCCGCGCAGGATGCCGCCGCCGGGCAACCTTTCTACCTCCGAGTGCACGAGGGAACTTTCCACCAATTCGCGGAACACCGCGGCCAGTTCCCGGTCGTCGCGCTCCAGGGACAACTCCGTGGGCTGCTGCCCATCGACCCACGTCACCTGGATGCGGTTACCGTCGCTGGTCCACTCCCCGCGGTCCACCATGTGCCA
>DATGSR010000055.1:0-4534 GCA_035302405.1 Beutenbergiaceae bacterium | reverse complement strand
GGGTGGAGTCCTGGCAAACGCGGGTGCACGAGCGCGAGGCTTCATGGTCGCTACGGCAGCCTCAACAACTCATCCGGTTGAGGTCCAGCGATGATCTGCCCGCCTTGGCCCTCTTCGATGAGCGCTCGTCCCGGTGGATGTGCCGCTTCGTGCCTCGTGGTCTGACTGAACAGCCTTTGACTCGGATGGGAGAGCTTGCCTATGTGGGTGACCAGCAGGCGGAGTCACTCGCGCCCTGGTTGGCAGGTTTGACCGCAGCACTTCGTGTCACCGGCGCCTGGGTGGTGTTGGCACCCGGCGAGGTCGCGGGGCTGTTCTCCTCCGACGCTGATGCCCAGGTTTTGGAGTACCGCCTGGGCCTGCTCACCGCCGTCGCCGATACGGCGCAGAGTTGGGTGAGCAGCACGTCCGAGCCTTGAGTTCCTTAGACCGACTGCCGGGTGGCGCCGAAGGTCGGCCGCCCGCATCGCCCCTGTGAACGGTTGCTGGATAGTGGTGGCGGCCGTGTTGGGTGTGGGGTCGCTGGGATCGTCCAGTTGGGTGGTGGTGGCGACCGAGTCGGTTATTAGGTCGCCGAGATCGTCCAATTGGGCGGTCGCGGCGCGGATAGCGGCGCATCCGGCCGCGGCGCAGCACCCCGCCGATGGGCAGCAGTACCCATGGAGAACCTCTTTGACGACCGCCTAGGGTACTGCCATGACCAATGTCGACTTGAGCGAGATCCGCGCCCGGATCGCCAAGCAACTGCAGGAGGCGGAGGCGCTCTCGGAGCGGGCGCAATCCGACGTTGCTCAGTCGGCCAGCGCTGTGTCCGAGGATGGCCTGGTGAAAGTGGTCGTGGACGGCCGCGGGCTGCTGGAACGGGTGGAGTTCGACCCGGCAATGGCCCACGCCACCGCCGATGAGTTGCGGGTCTCGGTGTTACAGGCATTGCGAAGCGCGCACGAAGAACTGCGCAGCACGTGGCCGCAGACCGGCGACCCGCGCGCGGAGTTGAACGACACCTCCATCCTGGACGCGCTCAGTTCATGGCTACCGAAGGGGAACGAGCAACGATGACTGGAGAAGTCAACGCCGACACCGACGCGATGCGCGGTTGCGCCGGCCAGATCGAGAGCAGCGGCGCGCGCATCCAGGCTGCGCTCGAGGCCGCCGACGCCGGCACCTACATGACCGAGCAGGCTTTCGGGTTGCTGCTGACGTTCATGCCGTGGTTTTTCCACAACGCCCAGGCAAACATCACCGGGTCGCTGCGCCAGTACGGCTCAGTGGTCAACTCGGTAGGTGAGGCGGTGCGCGACTCCGCCACCAACTACGACACCTGCGATGACCACCAGGCCTCTCGCATGACCACTATGGGAAGAGGTATCTGATGAACGACCTCATCGCCGACGCCGCGCCGTGGGAAGCGCCGAGTCTGGCCAGCGGCGCGTTCGGAGCCGTGCCAGTGGTGGGCTCAGCCGGTGCGGGCATCGCCGACGTGGTCGGCAGCGGGGACTGGGCCGGGGGTCTGCACGGGCTGGTGGGGGCCACCACCGAGGCGGTATCGATGCTCGTGAACCCGCTGGGCACGCTGGCGTCCTCGGTGGCCTCGTTCCTGCTGGACCGCTTCGAACCGTTCCAACGGCTGCTCGATGAACTCGTGGGGAACAACGCCGAGGTCGAAGCCGCCGCCACCACCTTCGGCAACGTCAACGACGAACTCCACAGCATCGGCTCTGACTTGCGCAGCGCTTCCCAGGACTCCGCCACCAGTTGGACCGGGCAGGCCGGCGATGCGTTCCGCGAGCACGTCAACGCCCGGTTGGAGGACCTGAGCAACATCCAGGCAGGCATCCCCGGGGTGGTCAGCGGGCTGCTGCTCGCCTCGGCAGTGGTATCCGCGGTGCGTCAGATCATCCATGACCTGGTCTCGGACCTGGTCGGCAAGATCATCTCCTGGGTGGCCAAAGCGCTCTACACCTTCGGCCTGGGCACCCCGGTCATCGCCGCAGACGCCGCCCTCACCATCAAGAAGTGGCTCAGCCGCGCCCAGGAGTACATCACCACACTGTTGGACTCCATGGGCCGACTGAGTGACCTGCTGACTACTCTGGCCGAGTTCTACCAGGACAACAAGGCGGTGCTGACGGCCATCGACGACCACATCCTTTCCACTGCGGCACCGGCAGTGACCACCGCGATCTCGGAGTCCTCTGCGATGGCCGATTCGGTGTCGAACCGATGACCGCACCGGACGCGTGGGCGCACATCGAGCGCGCCAAGGCCCAGTTGCAGCAAACGGTGGACCAGGTGGGCCGACAGGCCGACGACCTGGCCCGGATGAATGAAGAGTTGCAGGCCTCCACCATCGAGAAATGGTCCCCACGGCGAGAGGTGCGGGTGGTGCTCGGCCCGGACGGGTTGATCCAGGACCTGGAGTTCTCCCCCTCGGCGCCCCAGTCCACCACCCCGCTGGCGCTCGCCCGCGCGGTGCAGCACGCCCACGATGCCGCGGTGCAGGAGTTGCACGAGCGAGCTGCGCGCTTGGCTCGAGAACACCTCGATGATCAGCCTGAGGTGCGCGAATGGCTGCTGGACAGTTACTCCACCACGCTGGGCAAGTACGCCGCTGATGAGGACGAGCAGACCCGATGACCGCAGCCCGAGTCGCGCGGAACATGCGGCTGCGCCGGACGACGGCGGGTGCGCACCTGCGCGCACCCGTGACCTGGGTGGGTGGTGCTGATGGTCGCTGACCGGTTGCCCGCGAAGCGGCGTTTGTCCCACCGCAGCACCCACCTGCAAGCGGTACGGGTGGCCGGCCTGGTGGTGGCGGTAGCCGCAGGTTTCCTAGCCGCACAGGGGGAGCAGTGGTGGGGCCTGGTGGCCCTCGTTGTGGTGCTGGTGGTCACCTGGGGCGGTGGCGCGGTGTACTTTCGCGCCAAGGAGCGCCAGCACGATGAAGACCTGGAACGGCAGTGGCAGGCTCTGGCCACCAGCCAGAGTTGGCGATTCGAACACGACTACATCCAGGTGGGCAGGGACTTGCGCGCCCTGTTACTGGGGCAAGGCGACTATGTGCGTTCCGAGGGCAGCCCGTACCGGCTGGTCGGTACTGCTGGTACGCCCAGCACGCGCCGGGAGATGACCGTATACCTGTGCTTGGTGCGCCCGCCGCGGATGTTGCTGTGGGGTGAACTGCCACAGCGATGCACCGCGATCACCCTGCGGTTGCCCCGGCCGGTCCCGGCGCTCGGGTTCGGCACCCACGGGCGGCTCTTCGGCGATAGACCGCATGTCCTCACCGGCGTACCCCACTACCGGGACCGACGGACCGGATACTGGATCGCCGGATCCGCGGACGGCGACGACCGAGTCCGGGAAGCGTTCGCCCCGGCGATCACGTGTACCGGCAGGCAGCAGCTGCGGATGGTCGCCAGCGAAAACACACTCGGGCTGCTGGTGAACCGTGAACTAACCACCGAGGAGATCCTCGACTGGGTGAGCGTGCTCCAGCAGGTGGCCGAGCAGTTGCACCGGATGGGCGAACAACCGCCGGCTCCGAGCGCGAGCGGTGCCAGTGGCATCGGCACCGGGCACACCGCTGCGGAGAATCCACAGAACTGAGCACCGGGCCGAGGCCGAGCGTGGCCAGTTGAGCACCGGGCTGAGAATTGAGCACCTGCCAACTGGGCACCGGGGGTGTGGGTCAGGGGCCGGCGTGCCCGAAGGGTGAGGAAAGCACCCCGGTTTGCTCATCGTGCGCACCGCTGACCCAGGCGATGTACCGCTCGGCCGATCGTGCCACGCTGCGCCTGGCATCGGCGTCGATCGTATTGGCGAAGTTGCCCACCAGTCGGTCGAAGGAGAACTGTGCGAGTCGGTCCGCCATGCCGCGCACCACGGCCGCCGACAGCGGGATGTTGTTGGGGTAACTGCGCAGGAACGCGACCGTCTCCTGATCCGGGTTGGGAAAGACCGTGTCGCCGCACAGGATCACGCCACGGCCATCGGCGCCGTCAGCCCAGTGCACGATCGCACTGCCGGGGAAGTGTCCGCCGATGCGGTGGATGCTCAACCCCGAGGTAAGACGGTGGGATTCGGTATAGAACTGGATCCGGTCCGAACGCCGACCCAGCCACTGCTCGTCGGCTGCACAGACAAGCACCGGCGCGTCCAGCGCCTCGGCCCACGCCAGTTGCACACCGAACATATGGGGATGGCTCGCGGCTACGGCCAGTACCGGTCCGCGGGCGCGAATGCGGGTGAGGGTGTGGTCGTCCAGGTATCCGGGCGGGTCCCACAGCAGTGAGCCGGCCGCTGTGGTGACCAGTTGGGCGGTCTGGCCGATGCCCAGAGCGGGATCGGTGCCGATCTGCGCCCGGCCGGATTCGGGTTCGGACCAGGTCAATTCCTGCCCTTGCGCTCGCAGTTGCTGCAGGTCCGTCCACTGCTGGCCGGTGGCGGGCACCATGTTCTCGCGCTCCTCGGCGCAGATCGGACACACCTGCGGGGCGGGCAACGAGTACTCCACGGCGCAGGTGGTGCAAAT
>DATGSR010000054.1:0-4080 GCA_035302405.1 Beutenbergiaceae bacterium | reverse complement strand
GAGGACGACCGCTCCATGGAGGCGATCGCGGCCTGGCTCGAAGCCCTTTCCGCCGCCCAGCGGCTGGTGCTGGTGATCGACGACGTGCACTGGGCCGATGAGCAGACCGTGCTGCTGGTGCAGCATCTGATACGCACGCCCCGGACGATCAACGCACTGATCATCCTCACGGTGCGCGAGCACGCCCTGCGTGCAGCACAGCGGGACAGCCCCGGCCGGGTGCTGCGGGAATCGGTGCTGCGCCAGTCCTCCAAGGTCACGCACGTACCCCTGAGCCGGCTCGATGAGGAAGAGACCGCCGAACTACTTCGCCGCGAGGCCGAACGGTTCTCCACGGTCCCGTTGCCCGCATGGGCGGAGCCCTACGTGCGCGATGCCTCCGGCGGCAACCCGTTGTTCGTCGTCGAACTCACCCGGCACCTGCTCACCTCCGGAGCAGCCACCTTCGACCACGTGCCCCCGCTGCCCACCGGACTGCGGGAGGTTATCGAATCCCAAGTGCGATCCCTGCCGCCCGATGTGCAGCGGGTGTTGGGGCAGGCAGCGGCGATCGGTACCACGTTCCAGACGCCGATCCTGGCCGAGGTGGCGGGACTTGAACCCGAGGATCTGGACGACCTCCTGGCTGAGGCGACCAGCGCGCGCATGGTCGAACCCGCCCCGAACGGGCCGGTGCGGTATGCCTTCAGCCACGACGTGATCCGCACGGTGTTACACGACGCCCAACCGCCCTCGGAGCGGGCGCGGCTGCACGGCCGGGTCGCCGCGGCGATCAAGGCCCGCCACGGAGACGCCCCCGATGACTACCACCTGGACCTGGCCCACCATTACCGGTTCTCCGACCACCCGCAGGCCGTGTCGCACGCCGCCCGGCACCTGCACCTGGCCGGCCGGGACGCACTCAAACGGGGCGCTGCGGCAGACGCCGAGATGCACTTCAGCGAAGCACTGGAACTGCTCGGCCCGCGCGCCGAGGCCGCCCAGCGCTGCGACGTGCTCATCGGACTGGGGGAGGCGCAGTTGCGCTGCGCCCGACCTGAGTACCGGGAGACGCTGCTGGAAGCCACCCGGTTGGCGACCACGTTGTCAGACCCCCAGCGGTTGGCCACCGCGGCGCTGCTGAACAGCCGGGGCTGGTGGTCCTCCACCGCGCAGGTGGACCACGAGCGCGTCGCCGGGATCGAGGCCGCACTGGCCGCATGCGACCCGGACAACCTCAGCGTTCGGGCACGGCTGTTGGCGGTGTGGGCCCAAGAGAACGTGCGCGACCCGGCCAGCCGCGCCCTGGTGCTGGAGCGCGGGGCGCAGGCGGTGGAACTGGCTGAGCGCAGCGGCGATACGCGGGCGCTGGCCACGGCCCTGGCTAACCGGTACGCCTCCACCTACGCCCTGTTCGAGGACCCCTTCGAGTGCGTGCGCATCGCCGATCGACTGCTCACCATCGCCAACCAGAGCGGTGACCGCAGATTGCGGCTCAGCGCCGCGTTGTGCGTAGCGCAGGCGAACATGCGGTTCGGGCAGTTCGCCGTCGCAGACCGGTACACCACCCAGGCGGCACAACTGGCCGAGGCGCTGGAGCACCCGCCGAGGCTGTGGCTGGTGCGCGGATGGCAAGCGATGCGCGCGGCGATGCGCGGGCGCCTGCAGGAAGCCGAGGAACTAGCGGCGGCCACCTTCGATCTCGGCATGCGCACCGATCAGGCCGATGCGGCCACCTGGTACGCCGGGCAGGTCTTCACCATCAGGCTGTTCCAGGGGCGGCTGCCGGAAATCCTCACCGAGGTGGGCGAGCAGGTGGCCTCGGTGGCCGACTCCATCCCCGCGTGGCGCACCGCGATGGCCTTGGCGCTGGCGCAATCCGATCGTCGCGCGGAGGCGGAGGCGATCCTGGAGCAGTTCGCCGGCGGTCTGGAGCAACTCCCGCGGGACATCCTATGGCTGAACGCGCTGACCTATCTGAGCATGACGACGCAGGTGCTGGACCGTAGCGACGTGGCGGGGGAGTTGTACCGGGTACTGATGCCCTACAGCGGCATGGTGGCCACCAACGGCACCATCGACGCCGGGCCGGTGGACCTGCAACTGGGCATCCTGGCCCAGATGCTCGGGGAGCCGGCGCTCGCCGAGCAACACCTGCACGCCGCCGCCACGCTGTGCCGGCGGATCGATGCCCCGATCTGGTTGGCCCAGGTGCAGCAGCACCGTGGCGTTCACGCCTCCGGAACCGCCGGGGTTTAGGCCCCCGTCGAGGTGCGCTGCGCAGGTTGGCCGTGTGAGCCCGACGTGAGCGGCGCCTGTCACAGTGCGCTCAGCGGGTGGGAGAAGCGGCAGACGCCCCAGCCGGCCACCTCACGCCCACCCGCACCAGGATCAGGGGGACGGGATCCTCGGGCCGGTACGCAACGACGTAGCCGGCCCGAGGCGCGCGTCTGCTGCCCGCTTGAGACCCGCCGTCGGTCATCAGCAGTGCGCACACGCGCGCACCTGCGGCGGTCAGCGGTCCGTTGCGAACAGGGCAGCGGTCAGGGGTCGACTTGGAACAGCGCGGCGGTCAGGGGTCGGTTGGGAACAGGGCGGCGAGCGCGGCGTCGGCCTCGGCCAGGTCCGCCCGGTCATAGGTGGAGGTGGAAGCCAGCACCTCCGCCGCGCCGGTGCGCTCGATGAGGTGCGACAGCGCTTCGCGGACCTGCTCCGCGGTGCCGTACACCGCCCCGTCGAGCGTTTGCTCGATGGTGCGGGCCTGCTTGGCAGTGGGCACCCGGGCCCGCACCTCCTCCACCGGGGACAGCGGCGGGAACGCGCCGGTGGTCCTGGAGTCGGCCATCGCCCACGCCTCGGGCAGCAACAACTCCCGCGCCCGGGCGGTGGTCTCGGCCACCATCACGTCCAGGCTGATGATCACGTGCGGCTCCGGGCAGGACCTACTGGGACGGAAAGCGGAGCGGTAGGCCTCCAACCCGCCGTGGTCGGCCCGCAGCGCGGGACCGCCGACGACGACGGGCAGGCCCGCGCGGGCGGCCACCTGCAGGCCGCTGCCGGTAGCGAGCACGAACACCGGCGGTGGCTCGGCGAGTACGGGCATCGCGGTGACCGGCCCGGAGCCGGTGAGGAAATCGAGCAGTTCGCCGATCTCGCCCTCGAACTGTTCCGGCGGGTAACGGGTGACGCCCAACGCCTCACGCACCGGTGCGGTGAACCCGAGCGAGCGGCCCAGACCCAGGTCGATCCGGCCGGGATGGAGGGCCTGCAGCATGGCGAACTGCTCGGCAACGATCATCGGCTGGTGGTTGGGCAGCATCACCCCGCCCGAGCCCACCCGGATCCGATCGGTCCGCGCCGCCACCGCCGCGATCAGTACCGGCGGGCTGCCCGAGGCGATGCCCGGGACCGCGTGGTGTTCGGCCACCCAGAACCGCCGCAGGCCGAGTTCCTCGGCGCGCTGGGCCCGCCGCACGGTGGCCTGTAACGCTGCGGCGTGGTTTTCATCCTCCCGGGTGCGGGAGCGATCCAGCAACGACAGCGGCACCGGGAGCAGCGTTATCTCACCCCAACCTCTTCTGAGCGGGAGCTTCGATCAGTTGCCCTTGACGTTGATGATCTGGCGCAACACGTGGTCCACCTCGACGAGGTCCTCGGCGTCGGCCATCACCACGTCGATGTCCTTGTAGGCATCGGGGATCTCATCGAGGAAGGCGGCGCTGTCATGCCACTCGATCCCTTCCATCCGCTGGCGCAGATCGTCGTGGGTGAAGGTTTGCCGGGCCTTGCGCCGGGAGTAGACCCGCCCGGCGCCGTGAGGGGCCGAGCACAACGACATCTCGTTGCCCTTGCCGGTGACCACGTAGGACGCCGCGCCCATCGATCCGGGGATCAGCCCGCGCACACCCTCGTGGGCGGCGATCGCGCCCTTGCGGGAGATGAGTAGTTCCTGGCCGAAACGGGTCTCGGTGGCGGTGTAGTTGTGGTGGCAGTTGACCTCCTCCACCCGCTGCACGCTCGAGTCCATGAAGCGGCCGAGTTGGTCGATCAGCCGGTCCATCATCACCTCGCGGTTGAGGCGGGCGAATTCCTGGGCCCAGT
>DATGSR010000053.1:0-6679 GCA_035302405.1 Beutenbergiaceae bacterium | reverse complement strand
TAGCCCGATCAACTTGGACCAGTAGTAGCCGTAGGAGCGGGCCAGCAGACCTTCGGACTTGATCCGGGCGGTCAACGCAGTGAAGTCCGATAGGTGGGTGTTGCGGGCGGGCCGTGTTCGTCGCGGTGCCGCAGAGGTTTGTGGTGCCGGAGTGGTAGAGGCCCGGGCAGGCGCGTGAAGAGTGGGTGTTGCCATGACTTCTATGGTTTCGCGCCGGGGCGGCGGTGTCGTCACTCGCAAGGTTCGCCCGCGCCGATACTCCAGAGCGATGCCAGCAGCCGAACCCGCTCTTCCGGAGTGAGCGAAAAACCATCGCGCAAAAGATCCTCGGGACCGCCCGGGGGCGCATCGACGTGTGCTCTCGCGGCGGCCTCGGTGGCGCGGCGCTTATTGCTCGCGCTCGATGGGCCGGCGCCGGTCAACCGCCGGGCTGGACCATCCCGGACTCATAGGCGGCGACCACCATCTGGGTTCGGTCGCGTAGCCCGAGTTTGGTCAGCACCCGGCTGACGTGGGTTTTGACGGTCTGCTCGGCGAGATAGATCCGCTCGGCGATTTCGGCGTTGGACAGTCCGCGTGCAACGTGGGTCATGACTTCCAGTTCGCGCTCGGTGAGGGCGGCGAGCATGGTGGCATCCGGCCGGGACCGAGGAGGCCGAGACACGAATTCGGCAATCAGCGACCGGGTGATCGACGGGGACAGCAGGGCGTCTCCGCCGGCCACCACACGGACCGCTTGGATCAGGTCCTCTGCCGGTGCGTCTTTGAGTAGGAATCCGCTTGCCCCGGCGCGCAGGGCGTCGAAGACGTACTCATCCAGGTCGAATGTGGTCAGGATGATGATGCGCGGTGAGTGGTCGGGCAATGCAGCGATGCGCCGGGTGGCCTCCAAACCGTCCATCTGCGGCATCCGGATGTCCATCAACACCACATCGGGATCCAGCGTGCGCACCAGGCGCACCGCATGGGCGCCGTCGGCGGCATCCCCCACCACGCTGATCCCGTCCTGAGCGTTGAGCAGCGCCCCGAAACCGGCCCGGACCATGGCTTGGTCGTCGATGATGACCACGCGGATGTCCGTATTCCCCATGCCTGCTCCTCGGTTCGGGCCGTGGCCCGCTCGAGCCACTCCCAGGGTACTGGTGGTAGCAGCGGCTGAGTCGGCCTGCGCGACGGCGCGGACCCATGGCGGGCGTACCCTGGCACACGATGATCAAGCAGGACACATGACCCGGCGGACGCGGTGAACCGCCGCCCGTCGTCGACGCCATCGGCACCTGAGGCCGCCAAGGACAGACGCCGCCGGCGCGACACCGCTGCCGGGCGCGCCGCCGCCGCCACTGGGCGGGGTACCGACGCCGCCGCCACTGGGCGCGGCACCGCCCCCACCGCAGGGGCGGCTCCGGGGTTCACCGAACGTACCGCCGTCGGGCGCGCCACTGAACCTGGCGAGGCCGGATCCAGACCGGAGGGGATCGCGCCGCACTGGTTCGATGCGGTTGCCGCACACCCCGGTGCTCAGGCGCTGGCCAAGCAGTGGCTCGCCATCGTCGCCTGGCTGGTGGCATTGGTCGCCCTGGCGGTGAACGCCGCGACCATGTCCTCCCTCTACGGCGCGTTCGTGCCCCTGGTGCTGGTGGCAGCCGTGCTGCAGAGCATCAGCCTGCCCACAGCGCTGGGCCGTCCCCGAGGAGCCATCACACTGGCCGTGGTCAGCCTGGGCGGTACCACCGTGCTCACCGAGGGGCATGCGACGTTGCCCTGGCCCATCCCGGTGACCTCGCTGGTGATCGCGGCGATGTTGTGCGCCATTCTCGCGCTTCGCGAGCGGTGGGCCTACGCGGTCACGTGCGGCCTGCTATCGGTGGCCGTACCCGGGGCCTGCGCGGTTGCCATCGGTCTGATCACCGACGAATGGCGCCCGATCTCTGCCAATCTGCTCACGGCAGCCTCGGTGCTCGCACTGGTGATCACCTTCGGGGTACTGGTGCGCGAGGCTCTGCGCAGCCGCGCCGAGTTGCTGGAACAACAGGAACGGACGGCGGCCGAACAAGAGCGCCGTCAGTTGGTGGAGGAGCGCAACCGGATCGCTCGGGAGTTGCACGACATTGTGGCCCACGGTCTGTCGATCATTTCCATCCAGGCGTCCACCGCGCGCTACCGCACGTCCGGCATGCCTGCTGAGGTGGCAGCCGAACTGGACCAGATCACCGAGTTGGCGCGAACCGCCCTGGTGGAGATGCGGGAGTTGCTCTCGGTGTTGCGGCAGGCGGAGGCGGAGCAGGACCTGGCTCCCCAACCCACCCTGGCGAAGTTGCCCGACCTGGTGGAGACGGTTGGCCGGAGCGCGGCCGTGTCGTTCACCGTGCATGGTGACTTGCAGGACCCCGCGGTTTCCGATGTGACCGCTATCAGCGCCTACCGGATCGTGCAGGAAGCGTTGAGCAACGCCGTCCGGCACGCTCCTGGCGCCCCGATCGACGTGGAGGTGGCGATCGGTCAGAACGTGCTCATGATCGATGTGCAGAATCCCGATGCCGCGTTGTCGCCGCCGGCCTCCGTTGACGGGCCTCGGGGGTTCGGCCTGCTTGGGATGCGTGAGCGTGCGACCTTCATCGGCGGGATGCTGGCCGCCGGTCCGCTGCCCTCCGGCGGGTTCAGCGTGCATGCCGAGTTACCGCTGCGCGCCGCATCGAAGATCTCACCGGAGTCCGCCGACGACGGTGCTCACCCGGCCGAGTAGCCCTGGCGGTGACCGGCGCGCCCGGGCGGGGTCCGTCGTCAGCACTCTCGCCTCGCCGTGACCGACCACAGGCCGCCGGCGATGACCGACCATCCGTCAGAATCGACCATCGGCCATGACCGCGTACTCGTCATTGCCCGGCGTACGCCCTCGCCGACCATCCGTCGCTACCTGACGTACGCCCCGTCCCAGGACGGCTCCACCTCGATGGCGAAGGGGTGGCGTTCCCAGGTGCGCCACCAGGTCTGCGCCTCCGGAGGCAGATGGGCCGAGCCGGGATCCGCCACCAGGTCACGTAGCCGCAACTTCAACTCCACGAGTTCACCGAGATCCACATCGCGCTCGGGCACATCCGGGTCCGGGTCCTCGGACCCGGGTGCGTGCCGGCCGAACAACGCGTCCTCGGTGGACCAGATCAGCCGGCGCAGTTGGATCACGTCCCGGGTGCGTGCCTGGCGCTGCGGGCCGGCGTCCTCGCACACGTCCGCGGCGCGCAGGTACCCGTAATCGATCGCGATCGCGCTCAGGCCCGGGTCGATCGTGATCGCATCGTGGATGTCCAGTTCCGGTTGGATCACAACCGCGCCCCGGGCACGGGCCAGCCGCACCTCATCGCGCTGCAACTCATCGGGCATCACCGCTGCGGTGGAGCGCATCACGATCTCCATCAGGTCCTTATCGGTGAAGTCCGACGTCGCCGGCACCCCGTCCGGGGCGGCCACGACGACGTAACACCGGTCCACCTCCCGATGCTCCAGCACTATTTCGGCCGGGACGTTCTCCCGCATCCCGCCGTCCACGTAATGCTCGCGGGCCAGGCGCACCGGCGGGAACACCCCGGGGATCGAGCAGGAAGCCAGGATCGCTTGGACCAGGTCCACCGGTTCCAGGTCGTTCAGCACCCGGTCCTGCCGGTCCCGCAAACGGCCCCGTTCGTCCACATACCGCAGTTCCCCGCTCTCCAGGGAGACCACGGCGACCCGCAACTGCACCCCCGATGCGGACACCCGGGCCGCCTGGAACGTGTCCGGATCCAGCAGGTCTTCCACGATCCGTCCTGGCTTGAAGGCGGATCGTTCCTGCTGCGCGCCCTGCACGATGAAGTCCAGGTCGGTACTCGAGCGGCCCGCTTCCCAGAGCGTGGCCAGCGCCTCGAAGGCGTGCGTCGGCGTCCAGGTGCGGGCCTGCTCCGGCGGGGTGCGATCGCCCGCTGCGTGCTCACGGGGCGGCTCGCCGGTTCCAGGAGCGGCCGGTTCGTCATGCGGTTCGACTGCAGCGTGCGGCGGGCGACGTTCCGGGGGGTGCTCAGGGCGTTCGATGGAGGGGCGGTCACCGGCGATGCGGGCCACCGCCTCCCGCGGCTTGGCCAACAGGTCGGTCAGGCTCGCCGCCAGCGAAGCCCGGTTGGCCTGCCGCTGCCGCAGGGCCATCACCTTGCGCCAGGTAGGAATGTGACTTCGTAACGCGGTGAACCAGGGCTGCTCGGCGAACATGTCCGAGGAATGTTGCATCCCCAACCAGATCGCCTCCAGCCGGTTCAACGCCTCGGCCTGGGCTTTCGGGTCGGCGTGCTGGGCCACCATCGCCGCGATGATCGAACCGGCCGAGGTGCCGCTGATGATCTCGGGCCGGATGCGTTCGCGTTCGTACAGGTACTGCAGTGCGCCGATCTCGAAACTTGCCCTTGCCCCGCCCCCGGCGATCACCAGAGCAGTTCGGCCCGAAGAGCCTCGCCGAGGCGCTGCGGCAGGTGCGTCCGGGTCGATCCAGTCGGCCAAGCGGCGGCGCCACCGGTACATCGCGGATGTGGTCACGGCACCCAGGGTACGGAATGTTCCGCCCCCGCAGCCCTGGCCGAACACCCGCTGCGCCCACCAGCATGGGCGCAGACCTAAGGAGACCCCGATGACCACCCCCACCCACGGCGCCGATGTCAACGCGCTCCGGGCCACCGCCCAGGCGATGTGCAACACCGCCGAAGAACTCATCGCCACCGACCTGCGGGTAACCGGGGCCCTTGCCACGCTGACCTGGAACGGGCCGGACGCGATGCGGGCCCGCCAAGCGTGGGACGCCGAGCACGGGCCCGCACTGGTCTCCACCGCCGGTGAGTTGGCCCGGGCGGGAGAACAACTGCTCGTCGAAGCCGACCAGCAGGAGCAGGCTTCCGCTGCCGGTGCGGGCGCCGGTGCAGGTAGCAGGACCTTGCATGCCAGCGTCGGCCCCGCCCCCGTCACCGGTGGCCCCTCCATCCGGGCCACCCTGGCAGCGGAATTGCGCATGCTGCGCCGGTTCATCGGCGACATCACACCGAGCGCGGAGACCATTGGCAAGGTTCGCAGCGCGATCGCAGGCGCGGGTGCGGCACTGAATCTCAATACGTTGCTCGATGCCGTCCCCGAACCAGTAAAATCCCTACCCGTCGCCGGAATCGTGACCCAACCGGTCGCGGCGCTCGGTGCCGCTAGTGATGCCGCGTCGGTCGCGGAGTCCTGGCGGGACGGCGACGTGGACGGTGCGATCCGCAGCGGCGGATCCCTGCTGGGCGCCGCTGTATCCCGGCGGGCCCCGGTGCACGGTGCCGCATTCAGCCTGGTGTGGGAGGGGACCTACCAGGCCCGCGACCGCTGGTTCACCGGTAGCAAGTTCGAGGAGAACTTCGTCGAGCGGAACGACGCCATCGCCGACACCATCGGCCCGGGCGCCGTCCCGGTCGCCCCCGGCACCTTCATCGTGGCGGGAATCGAAACCGGGTGGGAGAAACTGGCCGAGATCCAGCGCGGTGACGACGGCGAGCCTGATGGGGGAGTTGGAGGCCGCTGACCCCCGGGGTGCGCTGGCCCCCCGGTGTGCGCTAAAGCCCCCGGGTGTGCGCTGGCTCCCCGGGTGTGCGCTGAACCTGCCGGTGTGCGCTGCCCCGGGTGTGTTGAACCGCGCCTGCGGCCTGTCTCGCCTGTTGGCCAAACTCGACCTGTTGGTCAAACTCGCATCCCCGTGCCGATTGGTGCCCTCTCGGGCCGAAACGGCCAGGATGCTGACGCTGGGCCCGCGTTGGCTCTAGGCTGTGGCGGAACGAACAACGGAAGGGGCGGGGGTTGCTGCGAGTCACACTGCGCGGTTCGGGGGTACCCACAGTGGTGCTGGGCACCGGCGACACACTATTGGTCGGCCGTGCGCCGGACGCGGCGATGCCCCAGGCCGATCCCGACGCCCAACTGCAAGTCACCAGCCTGACCTTGCCCAGGGTCGCGGCCCACGTCTCCCGCGTGGTCGGAGAGGTCACCGTCGGCGCCGAGGTGGTCCGGCTGAGGTGGCGAGGCTCTACCGGTGCCCAACTGTCCAGCTTGTTCGACGCCCCCGGCGGTGCCCGGCGAGTCGCGCTGAATCAGGGGATGGCCGCCCTGCTGGACGAGGGCGAGAACCACATCCTCATCCTTCGGGGCCGCGAAACCGCCGACGGGTCCTACACCGACCTGGTGATCGTGCTCGAGGTCCAACAGGTCGCCGATGAGGCCAGTGAATCGGCCCCGCAGATCAGCGAGCCCGACGCCGACGGCGCTCCCACCGCGGACGCACCGCACCTGGAACGCTGGTCGCGGGAATGGTACGTGGCCCTTGCCCTGGCTGAACCGTGGCTCTCCGGCGATGACGACTACCCGCGCCCGCCCTCGAACCGGGAGATCTACGAGCGGATCATGTTCTGGCGCGGACACGCTTGGAACCTGCAACGGGCCCAGCGGGTGGACGACGCGATCCGTGCTATCGCGATGCTCGCCTTCGGCCCGCAGGACGACCCGTTCAGCACCACCCAGGGCAGGGTGCAGAACGTGCGCTTCGCCGTCGGCCGCCGGGCCGCGGAGGTCGGGTTGGTTTCCACCGCCGATTTGGAGGCCGTGGAAGAAGCCCGCAGCCGCGGAGCCGGGCTGAACCCGGTGT
>DATGSR010000052.1:0-3641 GCA_035302405.1 Beutenbergiaceae bacterium | reverse complement strand
ACTGCGGGGTTCTCCAGCAATTCGGAGAAGATGGCCTCCCCGGAGCCGTTCATGTCCACCAGCAGGATCCGGTCCGGCTCAGCCGCCAACACTTGCTCCACCGAAATCGGGCCGCTGCGCACCATGCCCAGGGACTCACTGGCATCCTGCCCGCCGGCCAGCCGCACCACTTCCAGGGGGAAGGCGCCGCCGGCGGTGACGAACGGGCGCCCGGCCTGGTTGCTCAGCACCAACACGCGCGGACCGTCCGGGTCGGACTCATCGGCCAGCCCGCTCTGGAGTGTCTCGGTCAGATCAGCGGCGGCCTGCTCGGTGCCCAGCGCGGTGCCGACGAGGTCGATGTTCGTGGTCATGTCCTGCACCGAGGAGAAGGTGTTGGGCAGAACCAGGACCGGGATGCCCGCCTCGGTCAGGACCTGGCCCACACCCTCCTCCAAGCCGTGCCGGTCGGTCAGGACCACCAAGTCGGGGTCGGCGGCGATGACCGCTTCGGCGTTGATCGCGGACTCAGAGGCGATGTGGTGCTCCACCTCTTCCATGATCGCAGGTTCGGTGGCGAGCACCGGGTTGGCGGCCTCAGCGGGCACCATCACCAGACGGTCGCCGGCGCCCAGGTCGGCCACCAGAGCGGCGGTCTCATACGTCAACGCCGCCACCCGTTCCGGTTCGGCCGGGATCTGGACGTCCTCGGCCGGCACCTCCGCACCGGCCGGCACGTGCACCGTGCGGGGGAAGTCGGCCTCGGTCGGCGCTTCCTCTGCCGGCGCGTTCTCGGCCGGGGGCTGACCGGGCTCCTCCGGCGCCTCCCCGGAGCAGGCGGCAAGGAGGAACAGGACGGCGATCAGTAATGCCAGACGACGACGCACGGGCATCCTTTCAGCGTGGGCCGGGCAAGGGGCCCGGCGATTGGCGATGAACTGTGGTTGTGCCGCCAGAGCGCCTGGATGGCGCCGCCTGCGCGGCGGGTGGTCTTAGGGGCGGAGGGAGGTTGGCCTTGGAGGCGGAGTCAGTGTTCGGCCATCGCCCGGGCGGCGCCGGACAGGGCTGCTTCGGAGAATGAGGTGGCGGTGGGGCAGGACGGTCGAACCAGGCTCAACGTCGGGGACCCACTGGGGGAGGTGAACACCTCGGCGGTGACCCCGTACACCGCGCGGATCAACTCCGGGGTGATCACCTCATCGGGCGGGCCGAAGATCGCCGTGCCCGCGGCGATGACGGCCACCTGGTTCGCCCACCGCAAGGCTTGGGTCAGGTCGTGCATGGTGACTACCACCACGTGCCCGGCGCTGGCACGCTCGCGCAGCACGTGCATCACGGTGAGCTGGTGACTCAGGTCGAGTGCCGAGGTGGGTTCGTCGAACAACATCACCGGTGCGTCCTGGGCGAGCATGCGCGCCACTTGCACCAGTTGCCGTTCCCCGCCGGAGAGTTGGGCGTACCGGCGGTCGGCCAGATCGGCCACGTCGAGCCGGTCCAGGGCCCTGGCGATTCGGGCCTCGGTGCTCTCGGCCCGCACGGTCGCCCGGGCTCCCACCGCCACCACGTCGCGCACCGTGAGTTCGTTGGGGGCGTAGGCGTCCTGGGTCATGTAACTGAGCACCTCGGCCAGGCGGCGCGGCCGCATGGTGTGCAGCTTCGCCTCGCCGTAGTACGCCGACCCGGAGGTCTGGATCCCGGTGCCCACGATGGCCGACAGCAGGCTGGACTTGCCCGCCCCATTGGGGCCCACGAGCCCGAGCAGCGTCCCCGGGTGCACGGTTGCCTCGATCGGGCGGAACAGGGGCCGGCCGCGGTGAGCCACGAGGCCATCCAACCGCAGCGGGAGTGTCTGGTCGCTCTTGGTCATGCTTGCCTCCGGGACAGCAGCAACGCCAGGAACACCGGGGCTCCGATGATCGCGGCCACCGCGCCGGTCTGGATCACCACTGCGGTGGACCCGGCCCGGGCGATGGTGTCGGTGAGGACCAGGAACAACGCTCCGCACACGATGGAGATCGGCAGCAGCAGGGAGTGCCTGGCGCCGAGCACCAGGCGCACCGCGTGCGGGACCACCAGGCCCACGAAACTGATCACCCCCGAGACGGCCACCGCCGCGCCGGTGACCAGCGAAGCGATCAACAACAACACCAACCGGGTGCGGTGCACGTCGTAACCGGAGGTGGCGGTCACGTCATCACCGAGCAGCAGCGCATCCAGCGCCCGCACGCGGGTGAGCAACAGGCCCAGTCCCAGCAGGATCGGGATGACCGCGATCGCCGCGTGGTTCCAGGTGCGCAGTTCCAGGTCCCCCGCGAGCCAGAACACCGCGCCACGGGCCAGCGCGTCGTCATGGGCGTTGGCCACCAGGATCGAGATCAACGCCCCGGCGAAGGCGTTGATGGACACCCCCACCAGGATCAACGTGTAGGTGCTGGCTCCCCGGTTGGTGTGCAGCACCGCCTGCAGGATCAACGCCACCACCAGCGCTCCGACGAACGCGGCGATCGGCACGCCCCACTGCAGCGACCCGGCCAGGCCGACGGTGATACCGGCCACGGCGCCCACCGCAGCCCCCGAGGACACACCGGTCACCCCCGGGTCGGCCAGCGGATTGCGGAACACCGCCTGCATCACCACGCCGACTCCGGCCAGCGCCGCGCCCACGAGCATGGCCACCACGATGCGGGGCAGCCGGATGGACCACACCACGGTGCTGACCTGGGAGTCGGCCGGGTTGAACACCGCCCGGATCGCCTCGGCCGGGTCCAGGCGAAGTGTGCCCAAGCCCACACTGAGCAGCACCGCCACCACGAGGGCGACGCCGGCACCCAGCGCCAACCACAGCGCACGCCGGGGGAGCCCGGCGGCAGGCGACGGTGCAGCAACAGGAGGTTGCGTCGTCGTGCGCTGCGGGTTGTCCAGCGGCGGGTCGTCCAACTGAGTCATCGAGGGTCCAACCTGGCACATCCACTTCATCAGATCAACACTTCATCTGATGTTACGGTAGTCGTCGCCATTACCCACATCTGAATCAAGGACCTCACCCGAATGACCTCGTTGCCCGGTTCCTCCGCCGCGCCGTATGACGCGCTGTTGTTGTGTTCCTTCGGCGGCCCCAACGCCGAAGAGGACGTGCTCCCGTTCCTGCGCAATGTGGTGCGCGGCAAGGGAGTGCCCGAGGAGCGACTGACCGAGGTGGGCGAGCACTACTTCGCCTTCGGCGGCAAGAGCCCGATCAACGAGCAGAACCTGGCATTGCGCGCCGAACTGTCCCGGGAACTGGCCGGCCGGGGCGTAGGCCTGCCGGTGCTGTGGGGCAACCGCAACTGGCACCCGTACACCACCGACACGCTGCGCGACGCGGTGGCCTTCGGTGCCCGGCGGATCCTGGTGCTCATCACCAGCGCGTACGCCTCCTACTCCGGATCCCGACAGTACCGCGAGCACCTGGCCGCCTCCGTGGCCGAACTCGGCGCCGAGGGTGAAGGTCTCCAGATCGACGTGCTGCGCCCGTTCTTCAACCACCCGGGCTTCATCGACGCCAACGTGGCCGCCATCAAGGATGCGGTCGCCCAGGTGCCCGGCGCCCAGGACGGGGTGCACATCGCCTACGTCACCCACTCCATCCCCACCACGATGCAAGAGGCTTCGGCGGTGACCGG
>DATGSR010000051.1:0-10147 GCA_035302405.1 Beutenbergiaceae bacterium | reverse complement strand
CGCTCTTTTGTCTGAACTGGCGTTCGATCCCGATCAACGAGCACAACACGAACGCCACCAACAACAGACCCAGTTCGGTCAGCGAACTGGAGGTCCACAGGCTCACTCGATGCACCTTCTTCGTCTCGTATGCACGCGGTCCTCCGGGGGGCTCCGCCGGCCCAATGCGCAGCGGGCTGCTGCGGCGTGCCACATTCCGTGGCCTGGAAATAGCCGCCGACCAGTATGGCATGCGGGCGCAAAGGGCACATTGGGTGCTCGCCGGGACGTTTATGACGGAAGGTCCGTGCCGCCGTCGGCTGGGAGGCGGCTGGCCGGTCGCCGGCGGGCCCGCGCCGGTTCAGGATGAGGTGTGCGGCCAGTCCTCCTGCGCGAACCGGCGGCAGAACTCCTCCGCGCGGTCCAACGCGCGGTCGACCACCTGGTTGCCGATCTCGGTGCTGCTCTGCGAGGGATCTCCGTACACGCCGTCGCCGGTGAGGTCGTCGAAGCGGTCGGCGACCGTTACGAAACCATGTGGTGCGGACAGGTCGTCGACCTTCCGATGATCTCCGGGGCCCGTGATCCGATCCTCGCGGACCAGTTCGGGAGCCAGAACCTTCGCCACTGACGTCTCGATCTCGCACGCGTGGCCGTATTGCGGCAATGACGCCAGTTCCTTGCACACATCACGTGCCAGTACCGCCCACATGATTGAGGCGACCAGCATCCCTAGTTCGCTTCGGGCGCGGCGGGTGACGATCGACAACGCATCGAGGTTGCCACCGTGGCCGTTGACGATCACTACCTTGGTGAAGCCCTGGCTCTGCAACGAGGCCACGAGGTCCAACATTACCGCGATGAACGTCATCGGGCTGATCGTGACCGTACCGGCGAACTTCTGGTGGTGCTCGGAGATCCCGTACGGCTGCAGCGGGAAGCGGACGGCCATCTCCCCAAGGCGGGCGGCCAGGGCATCGGAAAAAGCCCCGGCGATCGAGGCGTCGGTCATCACGGACAGGTGCGGCCCGTGCTGCTCGACGGCACCCACAGGAAGGATCGCGACTTTCGCGCGGGTGTAGGCATCCGCGGCCTCGACGGTGGTCAACTCCTCGACGCGTACGGGGTTCATGGCATCGTCCTTGCCGGTACGACGAACGTCTGGGTCTGGGACAACTCCTCTATCGAGTACCGCCCTCCGATCCGGCCCACCCCGCTCGCGCGCCCGGAGTAGCCGCCGAAGGGACTGTGATGTTGCCAGGCGGTCGCGACCTCGCCGATGTTCACGATGCCCGCGCGCAGCCGGCGGCCCAGGTCCATCGCCCGGGTGGTGTCGGTTCCGAGAACGCCGGCCACCAGGCCGAGGCCGTGGTCATTCACCAGGTGGGCGGCCTCGGTTAACTCATCGAAGGGCATGAGCATGGCCACCGGCCCGAAGGTCTCCTCTCGAAACGCCTTCATGTGCGGTTCCAGACCGGTGAGAACGCTGGGCTCGAAGTACAGATCAGTGGGCCTATCGGCGGCTCGTCTGCCTCCGGTGAGCACGGTGGCTCCCCGCTCCGCCGCGTCGTTGATGTGCGCCTCCACCTTCGCCGCGGTCGCCTCGTTGTTCAGCGGCCCGATCGTCGTCATCTCGTCCAAAGACGGGCCGAGCCGCAATTGTCGGGCGTGGGCGGCGAGTGCTTCGGCGAGTTCGTCGTAGACCGGACGCTCGACGATGATCCGCTCGGTGGAACTGCAGATCTGTCCGGCGTTGGCGAAGACCGCGCTCCTTAGTCGACGCGCGGCCTCGTCGATATCGACATCGGCGAGGACGACGGTGGCGTTGTTCCCTCCGAGTTCCAACAGGAGCGGCTTGGGGCCGGCAGTAGCCGTGATCGACCTGCCGGTGGCGGGGCTGCCGGTGAACCCGATCGCATCGATGCCGGCGTGTGCGGCGATACCAGCCCCGATGTCGCGTCCCATACCAGGCACGAGGTTCACGCTTCCCTCGGGGAAGTCGGCTTCCTGGATACACTCCAGGATCCGCAGGGCCGTCACCGGGGTGAGTTCGGACGGTTTCCACACGATCGCGTTGCCCGCCACCAGGCCGGCGCACAGGTACTCGGTGGGGATCGTGGCCGGGAAGTTCCACGGAGTAATCACGCCCAGCACCCCGTGGGGGCGGCGAACCGTGATGACCGCACGGTCTGGATGGTCGCTGGGAAGGATCCGATCGGTCATGTGACGGCCGATCTGCGCGGCATCGCGCCACATCTCGGCGGCGACAGCGACCTCGTCCCGCGCTTCGTTGATCGGCTTGCCCTGCTCGTTGGCCAGATCTCGCGCGATCGACTCCAGATCGCGCTCCATCAGGTCGGCGACCTTGGCGACCTTGGCGGCGCGTTCTCGGATAGTCATGGCTGCTAGCGCATCGACCGCGCGGCGGGCGGTGGAGACCGCCTCGTCCAGGTCGCCGATTCCGGCCAACGCCATGGTGGCGACCGGTTCACCACTCGCGGGGCTGATGACGTCAATACGTTCGGCGCCATCGGTGGGCCGGTTGCCGATCACGATCGGAACATGCTTCATCGGTCCTGGAACTCCTTCATCATGACGATCTGCCCGGTGCGGGCAGAGTGTTCGACGGCGAGGCTCGCGCGCAAAGCTTCCATTCCGTCGCGAGCGGTGCAAATCGGTTCGGATTCTCCTCGGACTACGGAGACGAAGTGGCTCACCTCGTGGGCCATCGCACCGCCGAGGCGGCCGTGGATCTGCGGGGTGTACCAGGTGTCCAGGCTCACGGGCCCGTGCGAGGCGTAGCCCACCAAACCGGTGTGCCCCTGTTCCACCTCGAGGTAGCCGTCCTCGCCGATCACGGTGAACCCCGACAGTCCCGGCGGGACTGATCGGTTCGGCAGCGACCAGCCGAGCATCGAGGTGCCGTGGGCACCGCTGGTGAACTGCAGCGCAATTGAGTAGAGGTCGGCGACGTCATAGCCCTGTCGCTGCAACACGCCAGTGCTGTGGAACGAGGAGATCTGAGCAATGTCGCCGGCATACCAGCGGGCCAGGTCCAACTCGTGAGAACCGTAGTACAGCGGCGCCGTGGTACGGCCTTGGAGGACGTCCTGATCGGCTCGCACACCGATTCTGGCGCTGCGCACGCCGATCACCGGACCGATCATGCCCTCATCGATCGCAGACCTGATCGCGCTGTACCGCGGTTCGAACCGAAGGATGTGGGCGGCAAGCACCGGGGTGCCAGTCTGCTCGGCCGCCGCCACGATCTGCTTTGCAGCAGCAACATCGTGGGTGAAGGGCTTCTCCACCGCCACCGGGATGCCCGCATCCAGCGCCGCCAAAGCAGGCGGAGCGTGCAGATGCTCGGGGGTGCACACGATCAGCCCGTCCACGCCGCTCAGGTCACCCACGTCGGTGGACCACCGAGCGCCCACCTGGCCGGCGGCCTCCCGCGCCCGTTCGGCGTCGGCGTCACAGATCAGCGCGACTTTGGCCAGGGGGTGCTCGGCCACCGCGCGCAGCCACCGCCTGCCCATGACGCCGGCACCGGCGATGGCCAACCGTACTGAGGCCATCACGATCTCACTCCTCTCACGAGTGCACCCCGTCCGGTACGCGGTCGGATCCACCCAGCGCCGCCCCGGACTTTGCCAGGCACTCGTCCGCGAAATGGCAGGCGACCTGGCGGCCTGGCCACCACTCGCGCAGTGCTGGTTTCTCGGTCCGGCAGACGTCCTGGGCCATCGGGCAGCGCGGGTGGAACCGGCACCCCGATGGCGGGTCCTTCGGATCAGGAGGATCGCCGCGGACTTCGATCCGGGGCCGGCCACGATGTTCAATGCTTGGCACCGCGTCCATCAGGGCGCGGGTGTAGGGGTGCGCCGGGGTCTCATAGACATCTGCGGCGCTTGCGAGTTCGACGATCTCACCGAGGTACATGACGGCGATCCGATCACTGATGTAACGCACCACGCCGATATCGTGAGAGACGAACAGCATTGTGAGGCCGAGGTCCCGTTTGAGACGCCTGAGCAGGTTGAGGATCTGTGCCTGTACCGAGACATCTAGTGCGGAGACGGCTTCGTCGGCGATGAGCAAGTCCGGGTCCAGGGCCAAGGCCCGGGCGATCCCCACGCGCTGGCGCTGGCCACCGCTGAGTTGCCCGGGCTTGCGGGCGGCGAAGTCCGGCCCCAACCCCACGTTCACCAGCAGGTCGTCGACCTTCTGGTCCAGTTCGGCCCCGCGCAGCAGACGATGGATCAGCAGCGGCTCGGCGATGATCTGCCGGACGCTCATGTGCGCGGGCAGGGAGGAGTAGGGGTCCTGGAACACGATCTGGATGTGCCGCCGCAGGTCGTCGGTGCGGGCGACGTCGATGCTCTCACCCTTGAACCGGATCTCCCCGGCGTCCAGCGTCTCTAATTGCACCAGCGTGCGGGAGAGCGTGGATTTGCCGCATCCGCTCTCACCGACCAGCCCGAGGATCTCTCCCGCGTCGATGGCCAGATCCACCCCGTTGACCGCTTGAACGATCACCGGCCGCCGGGACAGCCCGCTGCGGACCCGGTAATGCTTGCGCACCTCGTGGAGTTCAACTAAGGGCGTGGTGGAGGTTGGTCCGGTGGTGGTCATCGCTGCAGTACCTCCGCCTCGGTGGTGTACAGGTGGCACGCCACGGTCTGTCCGGCGGGCACCGGCAGCAACGCGGGGACCGCGATATGGCACACGTCCATGACGGCGGGGCACCGGGCCGCGAACGGGCAGCCGGGGATGATTGCGCTGGCATCGGGCAGGTCCCCGGGGATGCCCTCCAGATTCCCGGCGGCGATGACCTCCGGGGTGGGCACCGAGGAGAGCAACGCCTTGGTGTAGGGGTGCTGGGGGTCGAGGAGCACCTGCTCGGCCGGGCCGGACTCACAGACCCGGCCGGCGTACATCACCACCACCTCATCGGCGATCTCGCCGATGAGGCCGATGTCGTGGCTGATGATCACCACGCTGACGCCGTGCTCGTCACGAACGCGACGCAACTGGTCCAGCACCTGAGCCTGGGTGGTCACGTCCAGTGCTGTGGTGGGCTCGTCGGCGAGGAGCAGTTCCGGCTCCACCACCATGGTCATCGCGATCATCACGCGTTGGTTCTGCCCGCCGCTGAGCCGGAAGGGATGGCGTCGCAGCACGTCCTCGGGATTGCCGAAGCCCACGTCCCGCAACGCGTCGGCGGCCAGGGCGCGTGCCTGCTTCCGGCCCATCGGCCGGTTGGAACGGATGGCCTCGACCATCTGGAACCCCACGGTGAGCACCGGGTTCAGCGAGCCGGTGGGGTTCTGGAAGATCATCCCGATCCTGCGCCCGCGGATCCGCCGCATCCGGCGTTCAGGCATCTCGGTCAGTTCCGTGCCGTCGAAGTGGACGCTGCCGCGAGCGATGCGCGCGGTGGGGGCGAGTAATCGGCTGATCGCGTATGCGGTCACCGACTTGCCGGACCCGCTTTCGCCGACGATGCCGACGATTTGTCCGCGGCGCACATCCAGGTCCACGCCGCGCACGGCGTGCACCGCCGGACTGTCCCGGTGGGCCTGGAAGTCCACCGCCAGATCGCGCACGCTCAGTAACACATCCTCCGGCTGCTCCAATGCCGCCGAACCAGCCGGCTTCATCGAAGGGTGAGTGTCCCCGGCGGGCCGCGTCGCCCGCCGGGATGGCAGGCGCCACAAGCGGCGCCGTGTCTCCAACCCTGGGGACTCCACCGCCAGGTTGATGGACAGCACGGTGAACATGATCGCCAGCCCGGGGATGATCGATAGCCACGGCGCCATGGCCATGCTGCCCCGTCCGTCGGCGAGGATCTGGCCCCAGGAGACGTCCGGGGCGGACAAACCGAAGCCGAGGAAACTGAGCGTGGATTCCATCACCACCAAGTTGCTCAGGTCCACCAGCGCGATCGCCGGCAGGACGCCCCAGACCTGGGGGAGGATGTAGCGGAAGATGCGGCGGAACCCGCTGGCACCCAGGGTGGTGGCCGCCTGCACGTAGTCGGATTCGCGTTCGGTGAGTACCCGGCTGCGGACCACGCGGGCGTAGACGATCCACGCCGGCACCCCTAGGACGAGGATCAGGTGGTGCGGGCGCCGCTCGGGCAGCATGCCCAGGATCACGATGGCGATCAGGATGAACGGCAACGCGAGTTGGATGTCGCCCAGCCGCATGATCACGGTGTCGACGATGCCTCCGAAGAACCCGGCGATCAGGCCGGTGATAAGACCGAGAGTGCCGCCGATGAGCATCGCCGAGGCGCTGATCAGCACCGAGGACCGAGCGCCGTAGATGACCCGGGACAGCACATCCCGGCCCAATCCGTCGGTGCCGAGAAGGTTGGCGGCGTCCCCACCGGCCCACACCGGGGGCGCGAGGACGTTGGACAGGTCAGTCTGCCCCGGCGGGTGCGGGGCGATCCACGAGGCGGCGATCGCGACCATCACGATGAAGGCCAGGCCCAGCAAGCCGACGACGGCGGTACGTCGCCGCCACATGGAGGAGGCCACCCGCGGGGTGCGGCCGGGCAGTGGGGTGCTATTCATGGTGACGTTTGCGGCGCCGGTCATGCTTCGGCCCCCAACCGGATCCGCGGATCCAGGACGGAGTACAGGATGTCCACCACGAAGTTCACGAGCACGAAGGCGACCGCGGCGATGAGGACCGAGCCCTGCACCATCGGGTAGTTGCGGCTGGCGAGGGCATCCACGGCTAGTTTGCCGATGCCGGGCCAGTTGAAGATGACCTCCACCACGTAGGACCCGGCCAGGATCATCCCCGATTGCAGGCCGACCAGGGTGATGAGGGGGAGTGAGGCCACCTTGAGGGTGTGGATCATGAGCACCCGGGCGTTGGAGACCCCCCGCGCGCGGGCCGCGCGGATGTAATCCCGTTCCAGGGTCTCCACGAATGACTGCCGGATGGTGCGGATGAGGATCGGGGTGAGTGCGACCATCAAAGTGATCACGGGCAGGACGAAACTGATCGGCCCTGTGAAGTCGATGGCCGGTAGCCAACTGAGGTTCACCGCGAACACCAGCACCAGCATCACCGCGAGCCAGAAACTAGGGGTGGACTGGGCGAGGCTGACGTAGACCTGCACCGCCCGGTCCAGAAGGGTGCCGCGTAGCAGGGCGGAACCGATGCCCAGCAGCAGCGCGAAGGCGGTGGAGACCAGCACGGTCACCACCGCCAGTGCGACCGTGTTCGGCAGGGCCGCGAACACCACGTCCCGGACCTCGTAGCCGCCGTGGAAGGAACGCCCGAAATCGCCGGTGACGATACTGCGCAGGAAGTACAGGTACTGGACCGCCAGGGGTTGGTCCAGGCCGAGCCTAGCCTGCGTGGCAGCGATGACCTCCTCGGAGGCGTCGGCTGCGTTCATCAACCGGGCCGGGTCACCTCCGGCGATCCGCAGCAGGACGAACACCAGCGTCACCACGCAGATGACCACGACGATCATCTGCGTGGTGCGCCGGAGGAGGAACAGTGCCATGTGCCGTCTTACTCAGAGATCGACGCGGGATAGAAGTTCGTCTCGTAGTTCGGCAGCACCCGTAGGCCCTGGAGTTCGTCGGAGTAGGCGACGGTGAAGTCGGAGTAGTACAGCGGGATGTGGGGCAGTTCCTCCCACAGGTACTGCTGCAACTCGTCGTAGATCGCCTCCCGCTCGGTCTCGTCCATCGTGGTCTTGCCCTCTTGGACGAGGCGGTCGATGGTGTCGTCTCCGTGGGTCCAACGGTTCGGCGAAGCGTAGATACCGGCAGCCGCATCCGGGTCGCCTCCGCTAGACCAACTGATGTGGTAGAGCAGGCCGGTGCCGTCGACGGAGTCGTCCACCAGTCCGGCAACGTCGGCGGTGACCAGGCGCGCCTCCAGCCCGATCTCGTTCAAGTTGGCGACGATCGCTTCGGCTACCTGTTCGCCCCGGGGGAGGAAGCCGCTGGCTGCCCAGACATCGAACTCCAGGCCCTCCAGGCCGGCCTCTGCCACGAGGGCGCGGGCCTCCTCGAGGTTTTGGCTGTAATCGATTTCGCCGGGGCTGTAATAGAGGGTCTCGCTAGGCAGGAAACTCTGTGCGGCGACGCTCTCACCCTGGACCAGACTGTCCACCAATGCCTCGTGGTCGATGGCAAGCATCACGGCGCGGCGAAGGTCCGGGTTCTCGTCCCACTCCGGGACGCGGTTGGGGACCGAGAACAGGTTTACCTGCTCGCTTGCTGTCGCCGAGATCAGTTCGAAGCCGTCGGCCTCTTCGATCGTGGGAAGGTGCTCGGGGGGCACGCGGTCGATAGCGTCGGCCTGACCGGCGAGCAGCGCGTTCACCCGGGTCTGGGCGTCACCCACGTACTCCCACACCAGTGTGTCGATCGAAGCTGGCCCGCCCCAGTAGTCCGGGTTGACCACCATAGTCTTGATCGTCTCGGTCTCGGATTCGAGGATAAAGGGACCCGTCCCGTTCGGGTTGGCCGCGAGTCGCTCACTGCCCGCCTCGACATCCTCGGCGGACACGATGGGCGTTTGTCGGATCGCGTTGAACAGGGAGGCGAACGGGCTCTCCATCTCGAACCGGACGGTGTGGTCGTCGATCACTTCCACAGTCGTGGGCACCCACCGGCCCTGGAGCACGGTTTCTTCACCGGCGGCCCCGGACGCGAGTTCGACGGATGCCTTGATGTCATGGCCGGTTAGGGGTTGCCCGTCATGGAACGAAACGTCATCGCGCAGGGTGAATTCCCAGGTGTCGTCGTCGATCTGTTCCCACTCGGTGGCCAGGTGGGGCTGTGGATCACCCAGGTCCCCCGAGGGGAAGGTGAGCAGGGTGTCATATATGTGGTGGTTCAGCCGCGATTGGCTCTGCGCGGTGCTCTGGTACGGCGTCCAGTCCGCCCAGAAGTTCTCGGCAATGAGGAACCGCACCGTACCGGAGGGTTCGTCGCCATCAACTGCCTCCGAGGCATCTTCGACGGCATCCGCGGGCTCTTCACCGGGAACCTCGCTCGGTGAACAGGCAGCGACAAGAAGCAACCCTGTTGCTAGAACGGCCAGTCTACGCAGTCTCATCAAACGTCCTCGTTTCGGTGAGTGGAACAAGGGTTCCAGTAGTGGAGAGTGAAGCATCTCGCTGTCGTGATGTCAACGACTGGCAGCCGTCACTTCGCTGGTCCGGTGGTGGTCCTGGATGCTAGTAAGGATTCAGGCATTAGACCAGGGCGTTCTGCTAGGTGAAACGCACATGAAGGGCGGCCAGCCGTTTCCGGTCGCGCCGGGACGCGGCAGACGGACAGGCGTAGGTTCGCGCTTCCGGTATTGACCCGGTGCGCGCAGCGCCCTATGGTTCGAAAACTAAAACCGGCGTTCTGGGCAGTAGAATCCGCGAATACTCAGTGTTGAGGAATGGTGAGGACGTGACCGACGTAGGAACGGCAGGTCGCAGGGTGGGCCGAGCACCGATCGAATCTTGGCCGAGGTCCGAGCAGTTGTGGGAAAGGACCAAGCGATCGCTTCCGGGCGGCGTGTCCACGGGACTTCGAGCGGCGATGCCGCCTCATCCGCTGTTCTTCGAACGCGGGGACGGCCCCCGGCTCTTCGACGTGGACGGGCATACCTACCTCGATTATGTGCTCGGGTGGGGCCCGGTGATCCTCGGACATGGACACCCGGGCCTGACCGCGGCCGTGAGCGCGCAATTGCCGCACGGGGCCACATACGGGGCCGGGCACCCGCTCGAGGCTCAGGTGGCCGAGACCGTGATCGACCGGGTGCCCGGCGCTGAGCGCGTGTTGTGGAGCAATACCGGATCGGAAGCAACCCAGATCGCCCTACGCTTGGCGCGGGCATTTACCGGGCGGCGGCGCTTCATCAAGTTCGGCGGCCACTACCACGGGTGGTCGGATGCGATGCTCGTTGGGTACCGGCCGGATGCCGAGGGACGGCTAACCCTCGGCAGCCGAGGACAGAGCGCCCACGCACTGGATGACGTCACGGTGGTCTCCTGGGGCGACCTGGCGGCGGTGCGCGAACTGTTGCAGGATGAGGACGGCGACTATGCCGCCGTGTTCTGCGAGCCGGTGTTGTGCAACTCTGGCGTCCTGGAACCCGCGGAAGGCTTCCTCGAAGGCCTTCGCGA
>DATGSR010000050.1:0-29898 GCA_035302405.1 Beutenbergiaceae bacterium | reverse complement strand
GTGGAGCAGGGAGAATTCACGATCGCCGCCGTCGGCCTGGACCACGGCCACATCTACGGCATGTGCGAGGGGCTCATCGGCGCCGGGGCCGAACTCAAGTGGGTCTACGACCCGGACCCGGCCAAGGTCGAGGCCTTCCGGGAACGCTTCCCCCAGGTGCAGGTGGCCCGCAGCGAGGAAGAGGTCCTGGCCGACGACGACGTGCACCTGGTCGCAGGCGCAGCCGTCACCTCCGAGCGGGCGCCCTTGGGTATCCGGGTGATGAACGCCGATAAGGACTACTTCACCGACAAAGCGCCGCTGACCACCCTGGACCAGCTCGACGCCGCCAAACAGGCGGTGGCGGACACCGGCCGCAAGTACGCGGTGTACTACTCCGAACGGTTACACGTGGAGGCCTCGGTCTTCGCCGGTCAACTCATCGAAGCCGGCGCGATCGGCAAGGTGGTGCAGGTGCTCGGGATGGGTCCGCACCGCCTGCGCGCCGAGACCAGGCCGGAGTGGTTCTTCCAGCGAGATAAGTACGGCGGCATCCTCACCGACATCGGCTCCCACCAGATCGACCAGATCCTGCACTACACCGGGGCCGGCGACGCCGAGGTGGTGCGCAGCCAGATCGCCAACTACAACAACCCCGGCCACCCCGAACTGGACGACTTCGGCGATGCGATGCTGGTGACCGACACCGGGGCCACCGGGTACTTCCGGTGCGACTGGTTCACCCCGGACGGCTTGCAGATGTGGGGTGATGGCCGGATGTTCATCCTCGGCACTGAGGGTTTCATCGAACAGCGCAAGTACATGAACATCGGCACCTCCGACGGGCCCGGCCACGTGTTCCTGGCCAACGGGGAGGGCGAACAGCACTTCAACGTCAACGGCAAGGTGGGCTACCCGTTCTTCGGGGAACTGATCCTGGACTGCCTGGAACGCACCGAGAAGGCGATGACCCAGGAGCACGCCTTCAAGGCCGCCGAGTTGGCCGTGCGTGCCCAGATGCAAGCGGTGGACCTGGTGCCCCGACCCGGCGCATAGCCCGCGGTACACCCCGCGGATGCCCCCGGGCGTGATGGTTTCGGCCCGGCGTCATCTGCGGCAGGATGCCCCCATGACCCCTGCCCCGATGACGCCGCAACGGTCCTACGCCATGCCCGGCATGTGGGTGAGCGAGTACACCCTCGAAGCGCCCTTGGACTGGCGAAACCCCGACGGCGAGCAGTTGCAACTGTTCGTCCGCGAACTGGTCGACCCGGACCGCCGGGACACGGACCTGCCGCTGGCCACCTACTTGCAAGGCGGACCGGGAGGGGCCAATCCCCGGCCGCTGACCGGTGCCGGCGGGTGGCTGGGGGAGGCGCTGGAGCACTACCGCGTGGTGCTGGTGGATCAGCGCGGCACCGGCCGCAGCACGCCCGTGGAGGCCGACGACGTCGCCGCCTTGGGTAGCGCGGCAGCGGGGGCGGATTACCTCGCCAAGTTCCGGGCAGACTCCATCGTCCGGGACCTGGAGCACGTGCGCCGCCACGTGTACCGGGGCCGCAAATGGGTCACCATCGGCCAGAGTTTCGGCGGATGGATCACCCTGACCTACCTATCTCACGCACCCGAGGCGCTCGCGGCTAGTTACATCTTCGGTGGCACCCCAGGCATACCCCCCGATGCCGCGGAGGTATATCGGCGCACCTTCACCCGGGTGGAGCAGAAGACGGCCGAGTTCTACCGCCGTTACCCCCAGGACGTGGCCACCGTGGCGCAGGTCGCCGACCACCTGGCCGCCCACGAGGTGCGACTTCCCGACGGTGACCACCTCACCGTCCGGCGCTTCCAAACCCTGGGCCGGGACCTGGGGATGAAACCCGGCCATGAGCGGCTGCACTGGCTGCTGGAGACCGCATTCTCCCGCCCGGGCAGGTTGTCCGCAGGTTTCTTGGAACAGGTGCAAGCGCGCACGTCGTCGGCTGGTAACCCGTTGTACTGGACCCTGCAGGAGAGTATCTACGCCGACGAGGCCAGCGGACCCACCGACTGGGCCGCCCAGCGGGAACGCGACCGTCGCCCCGAGTTCGCCGAGGACCGCCGCCCGCTGCTGTTCACCGGGGAGATGGCCTTCCCGTGGATGTTCGAGGAGATCCGGACACTGCGCGGATTCGCCCCCGCGGTCGCCGAACTGGCAAGGCGGCGGGACTGGTCCCCGCTGTACGAGGTTGATCGGTTGGCCGCCAACGACGTGCCCGTGGCGGCCGCCGTCTACTACGACGACATGTACGTCGATGCCCACCTGCAACTGGACACCCTCGCCAAAGTGGGCAACTCCCAGTACTGGGTCACCAACGAGTACGAACACGACGGCGTGACATCCGAGGGCACCTTCGCCTACCTGCGGGACCTGGTGCGCGACCGCGGAGGAGAGCACTGGTGAGCATGCCGGTAGGCTACGAACAACGCCCGCGACCCTACTGAAGTTGCTACCCACGATGCCTGATTCGCTGCCTGTATCGCCCGCCGTCGTGCGCGGCGCCGGCGGCCCCGGGCCGTTCCATCCACGGTTTTGCTGCCGCCCCGGTCGTCTCGATGCCGGGTGCCCGCGCCATGCCGGACAACCGATCCCATCTTCCGCCAGGAGGCCACGATGAGTCCCGTCGCCAATTACCGCAGCACCACTGACCACGCCGAGTTGGATCGGGTGTTGGCCTCGGCTGCGGGAGCGGCAGGCGCGTGGGCGGCCGGCGGCGCCGATGCACGGGCGGTGGCGCTGGAGGGGGTGGCCGACGCGTTGGAAGCCGGCGCCGGGGAGTTGGTGCCGGTGGCGGCGCGGGAGAGCAGTCTGCCGCAGGGGCGCCTGGAGTCGGAGTTGACCCGCACGGTGTTCCAGTTGCGCCTGTTTGCCGAGGTGTTGCGCGACGGGCGGTATCTGGATGTGCGGATCGACCATGCCGACCCGGATTGGCCGATGGGGGCCCCGCGCCCGGATCTGCGCCGGTACCTGCAGCCCATCGGGCCGGTGTTGGTGTTCGCGGCCAGCAACTTCCCGTTCGCGTTCTCCGTGGCCGGCGGGGACAGCGCTTCGGCGTTGGCGGCCGGTAACCCGGTGGTGGTCAAGGCCCACCCGGGGCACCCGGAGTTGTCCCGCCTGACCGGGGACATCGTCAGTGAGGCGCTGCGCCGCGCCGAGGCGCCGGCCGGGGTGTTCTCGGTGGTCTACGGCCAGGAGGCCGGTGTGGCCGCGGTGCAGGACCGGCGGATCAAGGCGGCGGGCTTCACCGGCTCGATCACCGGCGGGCGGGCGCTGTTCGACCTGGCCCACGGGCGCCCGGAGCCGATCCCGTTCTACGGGGAGATGGGATCCAATAACCCGGTGTTCGTCACCCTGGCGGCCGCCCAGGCGCGGGCGCAGGAGATCGCCGAGGGGTTCATCGAGTCCTTCACCCTGGGCGCCGGGCAGTTCTGCACCAAACCGGGCACGTTGTTCGTGCCGGCCGGTTCGGGGATGGTCGAGGCGATCAAGCAGGCCGGGTTGGGCGGGGTGCACGGGATGTTGAACCGGCGCATCGCCGAGGGTTTCCTGTCCGCGGCGGGTGACCTGCGCAACCACCCCGAGGTGGAGGTGTTGTTGTCCGGGCCCGATAGCCCCGATGGGCCCGGGCCGGTGGTGCTGGCCACGACGGCTGAGGCGATGTTGGCCGACCCGACGGCTTTGCAGAGTGAGGTGTTCGGTCCGGCGTCGTTGGTGGTGGAGTACCACGATCTGGACCAGGCGGTGCAGGTCGCCGGGACGTATGCCGGGCAGTTGACTGCGGGGATTTTCGGGCAGGATGACTGCCCGGTACAAGACCTGCTGGCGGTGTTGACGCAGATCGCCGGACGAGTGATCTGGAACCAGTGGCCCACCGGGGTATCGGTCACCTACGCCCAGCACCACGGCGGGCCCTACCCCGCTACCACCGCGGTGACCTCCACCTCGGTGGGCACCGCCGCGATCAACCGCTTCCTGCGCCCGGTGGCCTACCAGAATCTGCCCCAGCACCTGCTGCCGGCGGAGTTGCAGGATGAGAACCCTCTGGGCCTACCCCAGATGATCGACGGGCAGTAGAGCACCAGGCCCGGCGTGCCCCAGGCATGACTGTGATCGTCATCGGCGCCGGGATCGTCGGGCTGGCCACCGCCCGGGAAACGCTACTGCGTCGTCCGGGCTCCGGCGTCGTCGTGCTGGACAAGGCCGCCGATGTGGCCAGCGCCCAGACCGGCCGTAACTCCGGGGTGATCCACGCCGGAATCTATTACGCTCCAGGCTCCCTCAAGGCCCGGTTGTGCCGGGCGGGGGAGCGTGAGACCAAGCAGTTCTGCGACGAGCGCGGCATCGCCTATCGCAGCATCGGCAAACTCGTGGTGGCCACGAGCCCCGTGGAGTTGGAGCGGATGGGCCACCTGGCGACGCGGGCCGCGGCCAACGGGCTGGAACTACGCCGCGTCGAGGCCCGCGAATTGCGAGGCCTGGAACCCCACATCCGCGGCCTGGGCGCGCTGTTGTCACCGGCCACCGGGATCACGGACTTCGGTCGGATCGCCCGCGCAATGGCGCGGCAGGTGACCGAACTGGGCGGACAGATCCTCACCAGCGCCGATGTGCGCAGCATCGATGAGCGGTCCGACGGCGTGGTGGTAGCGACCGAGCACGCCGAGTACCGCGGCGCTCATCTGGTGGCGTGCGCTGGGTTGCAGGCGGACCGGGTGGCGCGGATGGGCGGACTCGAGGTGGACTTTCAGATCGTGCCCTTCCGCGGGGAGTACTACCAGTTGCCGGCGCACCGGTCCGATGTGGTGGGCCACCTGATCTACCCGGTGCCCGATCCCGCGCTGCCGTTCCTGGGGATCCATCTGAGTCCCACGATCCACGGTCGGGTCACGGTAGGCCCCAACGCCGTGCTCGGGTTCGCCCGGGAGGGCTACCGGCGCGGTTCAGTTCGGCTGCGGGATGTGGCGAGTTACCTGACGTTTCCCGGGATGTGGAGGTTCGCGGCCAAGCACACGCGCACCGGGCTCACCGAGATGGCCAACTCTCTGTCCCGGCGCCGGTACCTGGCCCTGGTGCGCCGGTACTGCCCGAGCATCGAGATGGACGAACCATTGCCGCATCCCGCCGGGATCCGCGCCCAGGCGCTGCTTCCCGATGGGGCCCCGGTCGATGATTTCCTGTTCCGCGGCACCGCCCGCCAATTGCACGTGTGCAACGCCCCCTCCCCGGCAGCCACCGCTGCGATCCCGATTGCGCGGCTGATCAACGACCGGTTGGACGAGATGGTCCGCTAACCGGCGCAGGCGCGGCTGCAGCCAGGCGGACACCGCACATGCCAAGGGGGATTGTTGTGCTCGAGAGGTTGAGTTCACCCCGCGTGGCTACGCTGACAGCGGTTGAAGTGCCGATCTGAGGAGCGACCATGGCAAGGCTTGATGGGGCAGTTGCACTCGTTACTGGTGCGGCCAAGGGGATGGGCGCTGCGCACGCACGGCGCCTGGCGCGGGAAGGCGCCAAAGTGATCCTCACGGACGTTGACGAGAAGAACGGTCGAAAGGTCGCCGAAGAGATTGGTGACGATGCCGTCTTCTTGCAGCACGACGTGACCGATCCCGAATCGTGGCGCGATGTGGTCCGGGCGGGCGCGGAGGAGTTTGGTGCCATCACCGTCCTGGTCAACAACGCGGGCGTTTCCGGTGCGACCGCAGTGGTCGGGGACCTCGACCCGGCCGACTACCGCAAGACGATCGCGGTTAACCAGGACGGTGTCTTCTACGGCATGCAGGCTGTTCTGCCGGGCATGGTGCAGGCCAAGAAGGGATCGATCATCAATATCTCCTCGACCGCCGGGCTCGCGCACAAGCCCGGGACGAGTTCGGCGGCCTATACCGGCTCGAAGTTTGCCATCCGAGGCATGACTAAAGCAGCGGCGGTGGAATACGGCCAGCACGGGATCCGGGTGAACACAGTGCTCCCGGGGTGGGTGATGACAGAACTCATGCATGAACTCCTCACCCCGGAGCAGATCGAGGACAACGCCAGCAAGTTACCGGCCCGTCGCATCGCCGACCCAGACGAGATCTCCCAGGTGATTGCGTTCCTGGCTTCGGAGGAGGCCTCATATGTCAGCGGGGCCGACATCGTCGTGGACGGTGCGTTCACCGCAGAGTGAGCCTCATCGCGGTCGCGGAGGCCGAAGTTGACCCCTGGCCGGACCTCGACCTACCGGTGAACGCGGACCTCCGCGGGCCCGGGAATCGGGCGACCTGCCATCTGGTGACCGGCCTCATCCCCGGGCCGGCGAAATCAGATGATGTCGCGCCCCTCCCGGCGGGCCTCCCACCACTCCCGGATGAATCCGCGGGCGATGATCGCCATCACGACGGCCACCAGCACCGGCCACATCAACACGTATCCGGTCAACATCCACACAGGCATCTGAAGTCCTTTCAGCGCGCGCCGGCCGGGGCCGGCTGCGGGTTCTGGTCATCATCGGGACGGGGCGTGCTCACGCCATTGGACGTGTCCGCACTACGGGAACTGTGCGGGGCCGCCGCCTCACCGCCGACCGTCGCCGTCTGCGGTTCGTCCCCCGGGTCGTAATCGCCCACTCGGTCCTTGATCACGGAGAAGTCGAACCTGGCCTTGCTGCGCCAACTCAGCGCCGCGCACACGATGGTGGAGACCGCATACGCCACCAGCGAGGCGCTCAGCGTGGCGTAGTCGTGCAGGAACCCGATCGCGAACGGGGCCGCGGCCACGATCGCTACGACACCCACCACGCGGGCGACCTTCCACCCGAAGAAGCCGAAGGCCATCAAGCCCAGTACCACGCCGATACCGATCACGGCCAGGACGTCCACCACGAACCCGACGGCCCCGGTCAGAGGCACCCAGGAGAATCGGACCGGGATGAAGATCGCCATAGCGGCCAGCACCGACGTGGTGAAGGCCCGGTTGGTGACCTTCTCCCAGTAGAAACTCGCGATCACCGGGAATACCAGCGCACCCCACAGGGCCCCGACGAACACCAGCAGGTCCAGGATGTTCATCTGCAAACTCGCCAGCGCCACCGCGAGCGCCGTGGCCAGGACCATCGTCACCCGGCCAACCAGCACCATCACCCGCGGGTCGGCCTTCTGCTTGCCGGCGATGTTCTGCCCGTAGATATCGGCCATCACGATCGAACTCAGCGCCGACAGGTCCGAATCCGCGGTGGAGGACAGGGCGCCGATCACCATGATGAAGAACAGCACGAGCAGCGCCATCGGCAAGTACGTGGCGGCCATCTGCGGCATGAGGTTGTTCACGTCCCCACCGAGCGGCTCCATCCCGAGGTACAGAGCGAGCACCCCGAGCATCCCCACCCCGATCACCATCGCCCCGTAGCCCACGGTCGCGGTGACGAACGTCTTCTTGATCAGGTCCTCGCGCACCGCGAACAACCGCTGGGCGATCGTCTGGTTACCGATCGCGTAGGCGAGCACCGCCGCGATGTAGGGGGCGCCCTGATGCAAGAACGCCTCGGAGGAGAAGAAATTCGCCTGCTGATCGGTCAGGTTGCCGGCGCCGGCGGTGAACGCGGTGGGGAAGTCGGCGGCGAAGAAGATCGCCGGCACGATGATCGCCACCGCCCCGAGCATGGCCATCACTTGCATGAAATCGGTGAGCACCGAGGCGCGGAACCCGGACCACAGCGTGTACAACAGCACCCCGCCGGCCACCGCGAACACGCCCTGCAGGAACGTGAACGGGCTGAGCAGCGCCACCAGCGCACCGCCGGCGATGAAGTTGGACATCAGTGAGATCACGCTGCCCACCACGTTCGACCCCGCCAGCATCAACTGGCTGGAACGGCCGTGCCGGGCGAACATCACCTCCGCCAAGGTGTGCGCCCGCGGGGCCACCTGCCGGATGCGCCTGCCGAAGGGGTAGATGAACAGGATCATCAACGCGCCCCACAGGCCGTAGTGGATCGGCCCGGAGATCCCGTAGGTGTAGCCGGAGGTGGCCGAGGCATACATCGAGGAGGCCCAGATCCAAGTAGCCGTCATCGATGCCGCGGAGATGCCGAAGCCGATCTTGTTTCCCGCGGTCATGTACCCGTCGGCGTTCTCGCGCTTTTTCGCGATTCGGGTGGAGACGAAGAACGTCCCGCCGTAGAACAGCACGATGAGCAAGACCACCGTCATTGCTCCGAACTGCACTAGATCCGAATCCAACGTGTCCATCTCCTTTTGTCGATGTTCTCCCGCCCACGGCTCATCGGGCCCCGGGACGGCGGCGCAGGTGCGCACACGGCACAAGGCGATCCGACGCGGGCAGGCGAACACGTGCGGCGGCAGTGAACGCACATACGTGGTGCGCGCATTGCCGGGCTCAAACCAACATGTGGTGAGCGCATGGTCGGCGCAGTGCCCTCGTCGGCACTACGCATGCTCGTGCCAATCGGACAGCCATGGACGGTATCAGAATCCCCGCGGTAGTCCAGTTTGCCTCCTGCGAGCGGCGTGCCAGCGCGTGGAAGGGCCACGTTCTCCGAAGGGAGGCCACGTGTTCCTCGAAGCGCGGCCATCCGGGCCTGCCGGCGGGAGGGGGCCAGGTCTGTGGGTGTGCGTGTCACACTGGTGAGGACCCGAAGCGGGGCGGATTCGCGAGTGGAGGTTGGACGTGCAGGTGCTGCTCGCCGAGCGGGCATTGGCAGGGGCGAACTTGACCGCGGTGGACGATGCAGCCGTCATCATCGATGACGGCGTGATCACCTGGGTAGGACCTCGCACCGAAGCCCCGGATCACCAGGAAGGGGCCGACGTCGAGGTGCACAACCTCGGGAATGTCACCGTGATGCCGGGGCTGATCGATGCCCACACGCACCTTGCGTTCGACGGCGGACCTGAACCGGTGCGACGGATGCGGGGCGAATCCGAAGCCGCTCAGGTGGCGTTGATGTTGCACCACGCCCGAAATCTCCTCAGCGTCGGGGTGACCACGGCGCGGGATCTGGGCTCGCCGGCGTACCTGGATGTGGCGGTCCGGGAGGCGATCGTCGGTGGCATCGCCCGCGGCCCGCGGCTGGTGGTCTCCGGCCCGCCGATCACGATCACCGGTGGGCACTGCTGGTTCATGGGGGGTGAGGCCGACTCCGCGGACGAGGTGCGCACCATGGTGCGGCGGCACCACAAGCACGGTACTGATCTGATCAAGGTGATGGTGACCGGCGGGAACATGACCACCGGCTCAGCACCGTGGCAGGCCCAGTTCGACACCGATGTGCTGCGCGTGATCGTCGAGGAAGCCCACCGGGTGGGCAAGAAGGTTGCGGCGCACGCCCACGCGGCCGAGGGGATCCGCCGCGCCATCGACGGCGCGGCCGAGGGGATCCGCCGCGCCGTCGATGCCGGTGTGGACAGCATCGAGCACTGCAGTTTCCAGAATCGCAGTGGCGGGTTCGAACTCGATGACACCCTCGTGGACCGAATCGTGGACGCTGGGATCCACGTCTCGCCGACCGTCAACTTCAGGCTGCCCGAACTTCTCGGGATGATGCCCGACCCGTACTTCCCGATCGGAGACCTGTACCGGCGCGGGGTGCAGATCATCGCCGGCACCGATGCGGGGATCGACGACACCCCGCACCACGGATTCATCGGCGGGTTGCAGGCCCTGGCCGGCTTCGGCCTGCCCAACCGCGAAGTTCTTACCGCCGCCACCAGCAGGGCAGCAGCGGCGATCGGGCTGGGGGAGATCACCGGCCGGCTCGCGCCCGGGTATGCCGCCGACGTCGTGGCGGTTGCCGGTGATCCGTTGCGGGACCTCACTTCTTTGGACGAGTTGGTACTGGTGATGACGAACGGGCAACCGTTCACCCCGGACCCGCTGCCACCGATCAACCCACTGCCTGCTGACTACCTGCCGATGAACCTGCGTGCCGGCGCGCACTGAAATTTCTCCCAGCGAGCCGTGACCGCGCCTGGGTACCGGTAGGTGCCCGCAGTCCCACGTGGCGGGCGCCGTCTCCACCGCGGCCGGCTGCCTCGTCGTCATCGGCCACGCACCCACCGGGACCGGCCGGTGCCTGCCGAGGTCCACTGGTCGACTCCCGCGCCTCGCTCTGCACCTGACGGCTTTTGCTCGCTGATCAGCGGACCTCCGCGTGCCGCGGTGTTGCCCACCTGGTGTTGTCCGCCTAGTGGACGCGGCACACCCACAATGACGACGGAGTCCACTTTGTAATCGAATCGTGACATGGTGGTGGCATGAGCATCGACCGTTTCGATACCAAGGCTTCCACCTGGGACGCCGACCCGGAGAAGGTGGCACGCGCGAACGCGATCGCCGCCGGGATTGCCGAAGCGGTGCCCCTCAGCCAGAACATGCAGGCGCTGGAGTACGGCGCCGGCACCGGGCTGGTGAGCCAGGCACTTCAGCATCAGATCGGCCCCCTGACCTTGGCCGACCCCTCCGCCGGGATGCGGGAGATGCTGCAGGAGAAAATCGCAGCGGGCGTGCTCCGCCTGGCCCGGGTTTGGGATCTGAACCTGGAGACCGACCCGCTGCCACCGGAGACCTTCGAGTTGATTCTGACCTCGATGGTGCTCCACCACATCCGGGATCTGCCCACCGTTCTCACCGGCTTCGCCGACCTTCTCGAACCCGGCGGCTACCTGTGCATCGCGGATCTCGACAAGGAAGACGGGTCCTTCCACGACTACGACTTCGATGGTCACCGCGGCTTCGACCGCGCCGAACTCACCGCAGACTTACAGGCCGCCGGGTTCAGCCAGGTGACGATCAAGGACTGCACCTACGCCGAACGCGACGGTCACCGCTACTCGGTATTCCTCGCCGTCGCGCAACGCTGAAGAACACGACGACCCGCTGGGAGACGAATGGACCTCACCCGTTACCGCGCCTTGAGTTTTGATGTCTACGGCACCCTGATCGACTGGGAAGCCGGCATCGCCGCGGTGCTGACCGCCTGGGCCGGCACCGAGGGACTGGACCTCAGCGATGAGGAACTCCTCACTGCTTACGCGGCCAATGAGGCGGCCGTGGCCCGGGAGGAACCGAGCGCGCTGTATCCGCAGATCCTGGCCGAAGCGTTCCGGCGCACGGCGGTGGACCTCAAGCGCCACCCGGCAGAGTACTGGGCCCGGCGTTTGGGTGACTCGGTGCCCGATTGGCCGGCCTTCCCTGACTCCGCCCAAGCCCTGGCGGAGCTGGCACAGCACTACCAGTTGATCATCCTGTCCAACGTGCACCGGGACGGTTTCGACGGGAGCAACGAGCATCTACGCGGGGACTTCGCTGCCGTGATCACCGCGGAGGATGTGGGCGCCTATAAACCGGCCGACGCCCACTTCGAGGCCTTGGAAGCCACGCTGAGGGACCTGGAGGTGGACCGTTCTCAGTTGCTGCATGTGGCTCAGAGCCTGTTCCACGACCATGTGCCGGCCAAACGGCACGGGTTGGATTCGGTGTGGATCAACCGCCGCCATGACCGGCCCGGGTGGGGCGCCACTCCCGAGCCGGCAGGGGAGTGGAGTTACTTGGCCCAGTACCCCTCGATGCGGGCCTTCGCAGACGCGGTGGATGAGGCTTTCGGAGGTTGAACCGGGCTAGTGCCGGGCCGCAGTAGGATCGACAGACATGGCCCAACCTGGCTCATTGCAGCGCCCGATGCTGATCGGCAAGATCCACCGCGCCACCGTCACCGCCGCCGACTTGCACTACGTCGGTTCGCTGACCTTGGACACCGAGTTACTCCAGGCGGCGAATCTGCTGCCTGGTCAGCAGGTCGACGTCGTGGACATCACCAACGGCGCGCGGCTGACGACGTACGTCATCCCCGGTGAACCGGGCAGCGGGCAGGTGCAGATCAACGGGGCGGCCGCCCACCACGTCCACCCCGGGGACCTAGTCATCATCATCGCCTACGGCATGCTCAGTGACGCCGACGCGCGAAGTTATGACCCGGCCGTGGTGTTCGTGGACGACCGCAACCAGGTCATCAGCACCGACGGCGATCCGGGCCAGGTGCCCGACGCCCCGGGCGCGGACCCCGAATTGCGCCCCAGCGGGATCCCCTTCGACCAGGTGCGCTCGAGCACGACGATCCACCACGCGCCCGCCGGCCGGTAAGGTCCGGGCCGCTCCACACTCGTGGGCCCTTGGCGCGGGGCCGTTCTGCGCCCCTCCGGCCGGTGAGGTGCCGGCCGCTCCACGCCCGTCTGCCAAGGACTGCGGCGCGCCCGCAGCCGCACCGCAATCGGCCGATCGCAGCCGCAGGCGTGCTACGTCGCCCACGAGGTTGAACGTCCACCCGACCGGATGAACTCTGGATGAACGAAAGTGCGCGATCGTTGCACGTCCGTGTTGGCGGTCCTCACAATGGCCGCATCGACCACTGTCGATGACGATCACCAAGGAGGAATCGCGTGTCCTTCACATCGCGACGCGTGCGAGTAGGTCTCGCCGCTGTGGGCACCATCGCCTTACTCGCTGCTTGCGCTCCAGGAGAAGTCGAGGGCGACGACGACGGGTCCGCTCCGGATGAACCGGTTGAGGTCGAGGAGTTCGACCCGGCCGACTTCGCCGGGGAGACCCTGAGTTACGTCTACTTCACCGATGGCCCCGACGAGCAGGCCACCCGGGACATCATTGCCGACTTCGAGGAGGAGTACGACGTCACCGTCAATCTCGAAGTGCTCCCTTACGCCGACCTGATCACCTCGGTGCAGGCCCGGCTTTCCGGCGGGGACGCTCCGGACGTGGTGCGCCTGACCTCCCTGACCGACTTCCGCCTGGACCTGCTGGACCTGCGGCCCTACTTGGGTGAGGACTACGCCGATGAGTTCCTCCCCGGCCCGATGGGCGGCGCCACGGGCGACAACGGTGAGGTCCTCGCGGTGCCCTCCGACCTGACCCTCAACGGCCCGTTCATCAACGTGGACCTGTTCGAGGAAGCCGGCGTGGACATCCCGGACGTGGAAGACCCGTGGACATTCGAGGAAATGATCGACGCCGCCAAGGAAGTCCAGGACGCCACCGGCACCGCCTACGCGATGGCGATGGACAAGTCCGGCCACCGGGTCTCCACCGTGCTCAGCTACTACGGCACTGCCATGGTCGGAGACGGGCAGATGACCCTGGACGCCGACGCGGCTGAGGAAGCCCTGCAGCCGCTGGTGGACATGATGGAAGAGGACACCATGCCGCGGGACTTCTGGCTCGGAGCCGGCTCCCGGTACGAGGGCGCCAACGAGGTCTTCTTGGCCCAGGACGCCCCGGTGTACCTGTCCGGTAACTGGCAGGTGGGCCAGTTCGCGCAGAACGCCGACTTCGACTGGATGGCCGCGCCGAACCCGTGTGAGGTGGAGTGTGGCGGGTTCCCGGGCGGGAAGTACATGGCCGCCTTCTCCGAGAGCGACAACCCGGCCCTGGCCGCGGAGTTCATCCGGTTCGTCAACGAACCGGAGAACCAGGCCGACTTCGTGGCCGCCGGCGGGTTCCTGCCCACCCGAGCGGACCTTGCCGAGGACGGCGTGCAGTACCCCGACCGTCAGGAGGACATGGACACCTACCTTGCGGACCTGGTGCGCACCCCCGAGTTCGGTTACGCCGCCAACGGTGACCCGGCATTCGCCGCATCGGCTGACGAACTCGTGAGCGAACTCGATGAGGTAGTGGCCGGTAACAAAGAACTGCCGGAGGCGATCTCCGACTTGCAAGACAGCATCCAGGCCCTGGTTGACGAACTGAATTGACCGCACTAGCCACCGACAAGGCGCAGTCCCCGCGGCGGCGCAAGCCGTGGGGACTGCGCCTTGCGCCCTACCTGTTCCTGCTGCCGAACATGGCCATCTTCGGCGCGTTCACGATCTGGCCGGCGATCAACGGGTTCAACATCTCGTTGTACTCCTCCTCCGACGGCCGCCGGTTCCGCTGGGAAGGCCTGGGCAACTATGAGCGCATCCTCACCGATAACGAGTTCTGGGGCATCGCGCTCAACACGCTGCTGTTCGCCGTCGGCTACCTGATCCTGTCGGTCAGCCTGGGCGTGCTGCTCGCGGTGCTGGTCAACCAACAACGCCGCGGCCGGGCGTTCTTCCGGGCGGCGTTCTTCGTCCCCGTGCTCATCTCCCCGGTGGTGGCCGGGTTGGTGTGGAACTGGATGCTGGAACGCCGCGGCGGCTTGGTGAACTCCTTCCTCGCGCTGTTCGGGGTGGAGGAGGTCGCCTGGCTCATTGACCAACGCCTCGCGCTGCTGTGCGTGATCGGTGTGGGCGTGTGGCTGCAACTGGGCTTCTACATGCTCATCCTGCTCGCCGGGCTGCAGGGCATCGACCCGAACGTGTACGAAGCGGCCCAGATCGACGGCGCGAGCCGTTGGCGCCAGTTCTGGTCCATGACCTTGCCGCTACTGCAACCGTCGGTGCTGGTGGTCGTCATCTTGTCCACCATCCACGGCTTCCAAGCGTTCGATTTCATCTTCACCCTCACCGGCGGTGGACCGGTGGGTGCCACCACCCTGATCGTGCAGTACATCTACGAGAACGGGTTCGTCTCACCGATCCGGTACGGCATGGCCACCGCGGGCAGCGTGCTGCTGTTCCTCGTGGTGTTCACCCTGACCGTCATCAACTGGATCCTCGGCCGCCGGAGGGAGGCAGCATGACCGCACCGGCACCGACCAACCGTCAAATTCGCAAGCAAACCCCCGGTCGCACCTGGACCACCACCGGGACCCGTCGCGTGACCGCCACCGACGCCCTGCGCGTGGTGATCCTCAGCACGTTCGTCCTGCTGGCGTTGATCCCGGTGGTGTGGACCCTGCTGGGGTCCTTCAAGACCCCCGCCGAACTGGCAGCACGGCCCATCACGATCCTGCCCGAGAACTGGGGCCTGGATAATTACACCGACGCCCTGGGCCGGTTCAACTTCACCGTCTACCTGCGCAACAGCGTGCTGGTGACCGTCGGCGCCACCGTGCTGACGCTCACGATCAACGCCATGGCCGCCTACGGTCTGGCGAAGTACAACTTCCGCGGCCGCAACGGGCTGTTCCTGCTCACCCTGGCCACGATCATGATCCCCCTGCAGGTGATCTTGATCCCGGTGTACCAAGTGGTGGCCTCCATGGGACTGGTGAACACCCTGTGGGGTCTGATCATCCCGGCCGCCGCCACGCCCACGGGTGTGTTCATCCTGCGCCAGTACATGCTCGGCATCCCCGATGAACTCATCGAGGCGGCCCGCGTGGACGGATCCGGGGAGTTCCGCACCTTCCTGCGGATCGTGTTGCCGCTGTGCCGCCCGGCGCTGGCGGTGGTGGCGATCCTGTCGGTGATGTGGCGGTGGAACGATTTCCTGTGGCCGCTGGTGGTGGCCCAGAGTGAGGGCGTGTACACCCTGCCGGTGGCCCTGGCCCGGTTCAACGCCGAGGAGACCGTCCCGTTCAACCTCATCCTGGCGATGAGCGTGGTCACGATCGTGCCGGTGATCCTGTTGTTCTTGGTATTCCAACGCCAGATCACCACCGGTATCGCCAACACCGGCATCAAGTAGGAGCGAGGTCGGGTAGGAGCACGACGGCCACCTCGAACACGGCCAACATGAATGGGCCTCGAACACGGCATCCCGAAGACGGCCAGACGAATACGCCGGCCGAATACGTTCACCTCGAAGACGGCAGCCCGCATAACGGCGCGCCCAGCGCACTGGCCTTGCCGGCACCCACGGAGATGATTCACCCCATGTACGACCCCTTGGCCCCCACCGGCCGGACGGTCCACAACACCGACGCCGACGGCACCGTGCGGGACTGGCTCATCAGTTCCGCACGGGCCACCCCGGCCCAGGACCTGCACGACTTCCTGCCCGCCGACGGCGATCCCTGGCCGGGACGGTGGGTGCTGACCAACGGGCCGGACGTGGCCGAATTCAAAGAACGCCTCGCCGCCGCCCATCCGATCGCCGCCGATCAGCCCTTGCCCGGACCAGTCGAGGACGTAGCGATGACCTGGACAGCGGGGTGGGGATCCGTCCAGGACACCTGGCGCCGTACCCACACCGGCCCGGACGGGTTCGTGGATTGGTCCCAGTTCTGCTTCACCCCCGAGTACCGCCACGCGATTGCCGCCACCGTCCTGGAGGTGGATCAGGCCGAATGGCGCGACATCGAGGTGGCCAGCACCGGCCCGTTCGTGCTCTGGCTGGACGGCAAGGAGGTGCTGCGCGGCACCACCGTGTCCTACATGGAACCGGTGACGCACACCGTCCGGGTACGACTGTCCTCGCGGACCACCACCGTGCACCTGGCCACCTGGCAGGTCGCCTTCCGCGAATGCCGCCATATCGTCCGCCTGCGGGTGCAGGGGCTGCCGGTGCGGGTGGTCATACCGTCTCCCGGAGCCGATGAGACCGCCGGCCGCATCGCCGAAGGCGTGCTGAACGCCGTCGCCTCCACCAGTTGGGCCCAATACACCGACACCGCCACGCTCACCGCCCCGCCCGGCGTGGCCTTGCGTGTGCGGCTCGCCGGCCAGGACCAATGGCACCAGGTGCGGGCCGACGGTGAGGGCAAAGTTCCGGTGCGATTGCAACAGACCCGGCAGGCCCGCGGTACTGGAGCCTCGCTGCTGTCCAGCGGCGAGCAGGTGATCGAGGTCAGGGTCGACGACGACCGCTGCCCTCAGGTGCGCCGGTTCCGCGTAGCCGCGCTACGCCAGGAGACCCGAACCAGCCCGGAGGGCACTGCGGCCGAGTGGCGCCAGGAACTTCTGGAGCACGCCGCCGGTGAGTCGGGCCCCGGCGCCCATCAGGGCAGGGGAGTGGTGGGCGTGCTCGCCAGGCACGCGTTGGACCCGGAACAGACGTCAGTGCACCGGCAGGACTTGGCCTCGGCTCTGGAGTTGATCGAGACCCGGGGTGACTGCGCGGATTTCGAGATCCTTGCGTTGGTGAACCTGTGGCACCGAGTACCCGCGGCCCAGTGGGCCCCCGGGCTGCGGGAGGAGGTGACGCGCGCGCTGGTTGGGATGAAGTACTGGATCACCCAACCGGGCTTGGATGCGATGTGCTACTTCACCGAGAACCATCAACTGGTATGGCATGCCGCTGAGCACCTGACCGGGCAAATGTTCGCCGAGCACACCTTCAGCATCGAGGGTCGCACCGGTGCCGAGCACGCCCGCCTGGGCGCGGCCCGGGCAGCGGAGTGGATCGGTGCCAGACTGCGCGGCGGGTTCAGCGAGTTCGACTCCAACGCCTACCTCGCGATCGACTCGCTGGCCTTGGCCTCACTGGTGGAGTGGAGCCGTGATGAGGCGCTGGCCGGTGCGGCACGTGCGCTGCTGGACAAGACCCTGCTGACGTTGGCGACGAACTCCTGGCGCGGCATCCACGGTGCCGCTCACGGACGGGCGTACGTACACGCGCTGCGCAGCGCCCGGTTCGAGAACACCTCCCCGATTTTGCGGCTCATCGCCGGGGTCGGAACCCTGAACGAGGAACTGTTGCCCGCCACGGTGCTGGCTCTTGCGCAGCGCTACCAGATCCCCGGGACGGTGCGCGAACTAGCCGGGACAGAGCCGGAACAGTGGTGGGGCCGGCAGGTGTATCGGGGACAGTTGATGTTCGAGCGGGACCTACTGGAGCGGCCCTACCGTTCGGATGTGCGGGTGTGGCGCACTCCGGATGTGATGCTCTCCAGTGTGCAGGACTACCGTGCAGGACTGCCGGGCCTGCAGGAACACGTCTGGGGCGCCACGTTGGCACCAGAACTGCAGGTGTTCGTCACCCACCCGGCGAACTCCGACACCGGAAACTCCGCGCGACCGAACGCCTGGGCCGGCCACCGGGTGCTGCCGCGGGTGCATCAGCACAAGAACGCACTGGTGCACCTGCAACGCTTCACCCCGACCGACCCGGTCCAGGCCACCCACCTATGGTTGCCGGCGGAGCAAACCGACGAATTGATCCGGTCCGGGAACTGGATCGCCGCCCGTCGCGGCGAGGGGTACGTGGCCATGGCCACCCCTGGCGGTGTGCGCCCGGTGCGGGCCGGGGAAACCGCATGGCAGGAGTGGGAACCGGTTGCCGGCGGCGCCGCGTGGGTGGTGGTCGTGGGTCGGGCGAAGACGGACGGCCCGTTTTCGCACTGGGTGCAACAACTGGAGCGTGCGGATCTGCACTGGCACCCCAGCGGCCCGCAGGAGCCGGGGGTGGCGTTCACCGTCCCGGGCGGCCCGCGCTTGGAAGCCACGTTCGACACTGCCTTCTACGTGGACGGAGTGCCGGCGGGAGTGGCCGCCGACGGCCGTCCGGAGGTGGAACCGCACCTGGACAACCCGGCGGTGCACATGGCATTCGATGCCGACCTGCTGGAGGCTTCCTGGCGGGGAACCAGCATGCACCTGGACGTGGCCGCGACCCTGCGGAGGCTTGAGGCCGCGACCGCCGAGCGCTGATCAGCCGGTGCTCCGCCGCTGCCGGCTGAGCAGGCGCTCGGGCCGCGTTGCGGTTTGGCAGCGGCGCTGCGTTCCGGTGAGGCGGGGGAGGTCAAGACTCTTCGGCCTGCGCAGGAGCGTCGTGTTCCGGGCACGCAGGGACGCCGAAGCGTGCTTGGGCTGCTCAGGCTTCCTGCATCGGGTCCGGTGGGGTGGCGGCGTACTGCTTGCGGATGTGGGGCTGGGGGTCGATGCCGTCGACCTCGTGGGCCCGCACGGTCCAGTCCGGTTGCCGGCCGGTGATCGCCCAGGCCGCTTGCCGGGCAGCGCCGGTGGCCACGTACTCCCCGGGCTCGGGCACGAGTACCGGAACTCCCAGGACCTGGGCGGCCACGGTTTGCACGGCGGGATTCTGCGCGGCGCCGCCCACCAGCAGCGCACGGCGGGACACCACGCCCTGCTCGAGGAGAGCATCCAGACCGTCAGCCAAGCCGCACACGAGCGCCTCCACAGCGGCCCTTGCCAAGCCCGGGCGAGTAGTGGACTCCGGCGTCATGCCGTAAAGCGTCGCCGTGGCATGCGGCAGGTTCGGGGTACGCTCGCCGGCGAAGTAGGGCCGCAGCACCAGGCCTTGGGCCCCCGGCGGGCAGGACAGTGCCAACTCGCCCAGTTCCCCATGGTCCACACCCAGCAGCGCGGCGGTGACATCCAACACCCGGGCGGCGTTCAACGTGGCGATCAACGGCAGATACGAACCGGTGGCGTCGGCGAACCCGGCCACTGTGCCGGTCCGGTCCTGGGGCACGGTCTCCGACACCGCGCACACCACCCCGGAGGTGCCGATGGACACGATCACATCCCCCACGCGTGCCCCCAGGCCAAGGGCTGCCCCAGCGTTGTCCCCGCAGCCCACGCCGACCGACAATCCGGCCGGGATCCCCCGGGCGGCCGCGGTGGTGCCCACACTCTGACCCGGCCGCGCGATCCGCGGGAGGGCGACGTCGTCGGCCGGTCTGCGCAGCGCGCGGGCCAGCAGTTCGCGATCGTATTGGGCATCGGGGCTCACGTACCCGGTCCCGGAGGCGTCCGAGAAGTCCGTCGTCAGCGCCTGCAGGTCCGGGCGCTCGGGACCGTAGCCCCGCAACCGCCACGTGAGCCAGTCGTGCGGCAGGGCGACCGCCGCGATCCGGGCGGAGTTCTGCGGTTCGGCATCGGCCAGCCACCGCAGCTTGGTCACGGTGAAAGAGGCCACCGGGACCGAGCCGGTCCGCCGGGCGAACTCGCCGGCGCCGACCTCCTCGATCAGATCCTCTGCGGCGCCGGCGCTGCGGGTGTCGTTCCACAGCAACGCGTCGCGGATCACCTCACCGGCGCCGTCCAAGGCCACCATGCCGTGCTGCTGCGCACCGACCGAGATCGACGCGACGTCCTCCAGGCCGCCGGCGTCGTCGACCGCCTCCAGCAGCGCGTGCCACCAGGCCTCCGGGTCCACCTCGGTGCCCTCCGGATGCTCTGCCCGTCCCTGCCGGATGAGCGCGCCGTCGTGGGCGTTTCGGATCACGACTTTGCAGGCCTGAGTGGAGGAATCCACCCCGGCCACCAACAATGCCTCCGCCACGGGCCGGCCTCAGCGAGCCCCGAGCAGGTGCTCGGTAACCAACTGCTGCAACTGCACGAAGCCGCCGCCCCTCCCGCCGAAGTAGGCCTCGGGGTCGAAATTCTCCCAGGCCTCCGGGTCCGCGAGCAGGTCCTCCACGGATTCCCCGCTACCCAGGGTCGGCTCGGACAGTTCCCGCACTTTCGCCGCCGCCAGCGCCTCCTGGACCGCAGGGTCCGCCCGGAAGGACGCGGCCCGTTGCTTCAGGAGCAGGTAGTTCACCATGTTCGCCCGGACCGAGTCCCACACGCCGTCGTAATCCTCGGTGCGGGAGGGCTTGTAGTCGAAGTGCCGCGGGCCGGTGTACGCCTGTCCGCCGGTGGGGGAGCCGTGCTCGAGCAGGTCCACCAAGGCGAAGGCGTTGTACAGGTCGCCGTGGGCGAAGACCAGATCCTGGTCGTATTTGATGCTGCGCTGGCCGTTGAGGTCGATGTGGAAGAGTTTGCCGTGGTCCAGCGCCTGGGCGATCCCGGCGGCGAAGTTCAGGCCCGCCATCTGTTCATGGCCCACTTCGGGGTTGACGCCCACCAGCTCGGGATGCTCGAGGGTGGCGATGAAAGCCATCGCGTGGCCAACGGTGGGCAGCAGGATATCCCCGCGCGGCTCGTTCGGTTTGGGCTCCAGGGCGAACCGCAGGCCGTACCCCTTCTCCAGCACGTAATCGGTGAGCAGGTTCACCCCCTCCCGGTACCGGGCCATCGCGGCCTGCACATCCTTGCCGGCGTCGTACTCCGCCCCCTCGCGCCCGCCCCACATCACGAACGTCTCAGCACCCAGTTCGGCGGCCAGGTCGATGTTGCGCAGGAGCTTACGCAAGGCATAGCGGCGTACCCGGCGGTCGTTGTTGGTGAACCCGCCGTCCTTGAACACCGGAGCGGAGAACAGGTTCGTGGTCACCATCGGCACCACCAGTCCGGTGGCTGCCAGCGCCTCCTTCAGCCGGCTGATCTGCCTGTCCCGTTCGGCATCCGAGGAGCCGAAGGCGAAGAGATCGTCGTCATGAAACGTGATGCCGTAGGCGCCGGCTTCGGCGAGACGTTCCACTGCTTCCACCACGTCCAGGGGCGGGCGGGTCGGTCCGCCGAACGGGTCGGTTCCGGTCCATCCGATGGTCCACAGTCCGAAGGAGAACTTGTCTTCCTTGGTGGGAGTGGGCAGCGTCATTGCGGTCCTTTCAGCGGCGTCACCTGAGCGGCGAGGCTGCTACCTGGAGCATCAGGTGGTTGGCCGGGCCTTGCCGCGATGAGTCATCCGATTGGCGTTTGTTGTGGACCACAACCTATCAGGTCCGGGCCTTGAGCGGGTACCCTGAGCCATCATCCGTAGCCGACAATTGCCGGGGAAATGGAGTCCGAGGCGATGCCCGCTGAGCAGCCGCATTCCGGGGATCCCCACGGCAGCAACTCAGTCCGGCAGGCGAACCTGGCCAAGATCCTGCACTTCGTTCACCATCGCGGCCCGCTGTCCCGAGCGGACCTGACTCGGGCCACCGGCTTGAACCGATCGACCGTCGGGGCGTTGCTTCGGGCCCTCAGTGACCGCGGTCTGGTGGTGATGGGTGAGCCGGCCCGGGACCAGGGCGTGGGGCGCCCGAGTCCTCTTACCCATCCCGCTCCGGACTTGCTTGCGGTCACGGTGTACCCCGATGCCGATGCGGTGGAAGTGGCCGCGGTGGGTTTGGGCGGCAGGGTGATCGAGCGGATCCGCCGAACGGTCGCGGCGGCACCGACGCCGGAGGACACCGTGGCCCTGACGATCAGCACGCTGGAGCAGGACCTCCAGCACCGGCTGCGGGATGCCACGGTGCTCGGTATCGGGGTGGCGGTTCCCGGCCTGGTGCGCAGCACGGACGGATTCGTGCACATGGCCCCGCACCTGCCGTGGCGGAATGTGCCGATCGCCGAGTTGATGGCTGCGGGTACCGGGTTGGCGACCGTGGTGGGCAACGACGCAGCCGTGGGGGCCGACGCCGAGGGGATTTTCGGCGTCGGGAAGGGCGGCGCCCGCCCACTGGTGTATCTGCACGGCGGTTTCGGAGGCATCGGTTCGGGGCTCCAACTGACCGCCACCGGCTTCCCGCCCGAGGCCGAAGGGTTGGAGGCGGCTTCCTACTTACCGGAACTGGGCCACGTGCTGGTCAACTCCGCCGGCCGCCCATGCCACTGCGGCGCCTCCGGCTGTTTGGAGACCGAGGTAAGTTTCGAACGGCTCCGGGCCGCGATGGCCGACCTCATCCCAGAACCTGCCGAACTCGAACCGGCCGACCTGCCGGTACCGATGGAGCATCTGGAGGGCCCCGCGCTGAAGGAAGTGGAACGCCAGTTGGAGTTCCTGGCGGTAGGCATCCGTAACGCCGTCAACGCCTTCGCGCCGGAACTGATCGTGTTCGGAGGCTTCCTGGGTCCGTTACTGGAACTGGGCGGGCAGGCGTTCCTCAGCAGGGTCCGCGCCCAACTGATGCCGCCGCTGGCCTCGGTGCAACTGCGGCGGGCCAATATGGGTGCCCGGCGTATCCATGTGGGGGCAGCGGAGCAGGTGTTTCGTCCCTTGTTGCACAACCCGCTCGCCGCGCCGGCCGCGCTCGCGGCTCCCGGTGCGTTGGCCGGCTCAGGAACCGAGGCAGGCTGAGGCGAGTCACGACAGCGCGTTGCATGCCGGCGCCCCGGCCGGGCGTGCCCGCAAAAGCGGACCCGCCCGGCGACCGCTCACCGGACCGCTCAGATGTGGTCGCGCGGGATGTCACGGCTCCACGTTTGTGAGTACACGCGTTCGCGCCCGTGCCATGCATCCAGTTCGGCATACACGTGGAAGTGGGTCGGTGTGGAGGTGAGCACCGTGCGGGTGATCGTACGTACCTCCCAGTCCCCGCGGGCGAAGCCCATCTCCCACCACGTCTCCCCGCGCACCGAGTTGAAGTCCCCGGCCACATGGGAGTACCGCTCCCAGGCGTTCCGGTGCACGTCGAGATCAACGTCCTCGAAGTGGACCACGCCCAGGTCCTTGACCACTTCCAGCGCCCCGGACAGGTCCACCATGCTGCGGCTCACCCGCCAGTCCTGCTCCCCGGGGGTGATCTGGCGGACCTCCAACGGAGGCGCGCCTTCGGGCTCACCGAACGTCGGGGCGGGCTCGCCGTCGTCGACCCCCGGGGGACGGACCGGCAGGATCAACCTGCTGGAGGCCGGATGCACGGTGAGTTGCACCGGTTCCGGCGGTGGCCACACCACCGGCCAGTACGACGTCGAGACCGCCACCCGCAGCCGGTGGCCCGGCGGCAGCGACTGCGCCATGCCGTTCAACTGCACGCGCACCGTGTAGCGCTGCCCGGGCTCCAACCGCCGCGGCTCGTCGGCGCCGTCGAGGTGGGTCAGGTTCTGCACCCCGTAACTGATCCGGGTGGCAGACCCATCGGGGGCGACGTCGGATAGCCGCACGATCACCTGGGCGATCGGCCGGTCCACCGACACGTCCAGTTCCACCACGGGCGCACCCAGCAGTTCCAGCGTCTCGGTCAACTCCGCGCTGTTGAACACCAGCGAGCCGCCGTCTTCCTCACGCTGGTCATAGGGCATGTCCGGCGGAGCGTTGTAGGAGCACCATTTGCCGGCGAACTGGCCCACCGAGAGCGGGGACTGTACCGTGCTGCTTGCTTCGCCGGCGGGGTGCTCGCCCGGTTCCAGGATCTGGTACAAGTCCAGCGGGTAGACGGTCTGCTCGATCCGGTCACTGGGCCAGGAGGGTTCGCCCACCCAGCGCCCCGGGCGCTCCTCATAGGTGGTGGCCGGGGGGACGGTGTCCTGCATCCAGATGGTCAACTCCGGCCCGTCCATGGCCCCGTTGTCCTTCTTGCCCTTGAGCCAGTGGTCCCACCACGCCACTACCTCCTGCAGGAACCCGATCGCCGGACCCGGTTGACCCAGGTGCGGATACTTGTGACTCCACGGTCCGATCAGGCCGCGGGTGGGCACATCCAAGCCCTCCAGCAACCGGAACACGGCGTTGGAGTAGCCATCGGCCCACCCGGACGCGGCGAACACCGGCACCTGCACCGCGGAGAAGTCTTCGTTGATCGACCCGTGCCGCCAGTAATCGTCACGGCGTTGGTGCTCCAGCCACTTCTCCAACCACAGTCCGCTGCCCTGCAGGCGCTCCTGCCACATGTCGAACCAACGGTCGCCCACGATCGCCGGGTCCGGCGGGCAGGAGTTGTAGGCGAACATCGTGGAGGCCCAGGACAGGTTGTCCGTCAGCAATGTTCCGCCCATGTAGTGCACATCGTCGGCGTACCGGTCATCGGTGGAGCACACCGTGACGATCGCGCCCAGGCTCGGCGGACGGCGAGCGGCCACCTGCAGCGCGTTGAACCCGCCCCAGGAGATGCCCATCATCGCGGTGGTGCCATCGCACCAGGGCTGCTCGGCCATCCACGCCAGCACATCCTCACAATCGGTGAGTTCCTGCTCCAGGTACTCATCGGCCAGCACGCCCTCGGAGTCACCCGAACCGCGCAGGTCCACCCGCAGGCAGGCGTAGCCGTGCCCGGCCATGTAGGGGTGGTGGATGGAGTCACGCTGTGCGGTCAGGTCCCGCTTGCGGTACGGGATCGCTTCCACGATCCCCGGCACCGGCTCGTCCGCGGCGGACACCGGCCGCCACAACCGCGCCGACAGCCTGATGCCATCGCGCATCGGGATCCAGAGATGCTCTATTTCTTCCACGTGATGCGGTAGGGACGTGACTGCCCGCACTCAACTCTCCTCGTTGTCAATATGTATCGGTAGGGATGCCAGGAACGCTTCGTACTTCCGCTGCAGGTCCGCCTCGTCCTGCCCGCCGGTGACCAACTCCGCCAGGGCGTAGGAGTAACTATCTTGCAGTTCTGTTTCCGACAGCCGCACGCCTTCGGTCACGGCCAGGTCCACCGTGGTGCCGGGGACGCGCTGCTCGAATCGGGCGATCTGGTCGGGAGTGGGAACACGGGTGACGACGCCATCGGAGAAGTGCCGCCGGAACCACTTGGCCGCCATCGGGTACGGTCCGCGATCCTCGGGCAACTCCGGGCGCTGACCCAGCGCCAGGGCGACCATCGCGTAGTGGTTCGGGACGCCGTCGACCATGTCGAACATGCTGGCGTGGGATTGGGAGTGGCGGGCGTTGACCTCCAGCAACCGCACCCGACCGGTGCCCTCATCCCAGAAGTATTCGATATTGAACGTGGAGTTGTTCAGCCCGGCGGCACTGATCACTTGCTCGGAGATCATCCGCATCTGGTCGACGACGGCGTCCGGCACGTTGGCGGGATATTGGTACCGCAGGAAACTGGAACTGTCCGGGTAGTTCACCGACTGGACCAGCCCGTAGACGTGGACCTGATCGTCGGCGACGAAACCCTCGATGGTCATCTGCTGGCCCTGTGCGGCTTCCTCGGCCATGTACGCCGCGCCCCCGGCCTTGGCGATCTCCGGGGGAACGTCGAGCATCGCGAGCACATCCTCGAACGGTTCACCCATGCGCACCACGTCCTCGCGAGCAAGCGGCAGCGTGCGGGCGAGGTCGTCGTCGTTCTCGATGTAGTAGGCGCCCTCGGAGGAGGCCGATTGCACCGGTTTGATCCACGCCGGGTACGTTACCCCCTCAGGTAGGCGGGGGGTTTCTGCCTCCAGGTCGAGCAGCCCGAACGCCGGCATCGAATCGATCACTCGGCTTTGGATCAACCGGCTCCAGTACTTGTGTTCACACCGCACGACGGCTTCGAGGTCCGCCGACGGCAGTCCCCGGCGCCGGCACAGGATCGGCACCATGAGGGTGCCGGGGAAGTCCCAGTAGGACACGATCGCGTCGACCGAACCGGAGAAGGCATCCAACTGGGCCTCGGCGCGCTCCAGCAGGGCCAGGACGTCCACCTGCCCCTGCTGCATCTCCTCCTGGGTGAGGAGCTGATGGAAGGTGAACTCCTCGGCCCCGGGCATCGCCTCCAGTACTTGTTGGTTGGCTTCGTCCAGGCCCAGCACGAACACGTTCTGACTCATCTGCACCACCTTGATCGGGATCGTCCCGATAGTCACAGGGCTGGTCGGAGAGCGCATCCCGAAGCCAGCGCATCGCCGAGGGGCATCGGCGAGCCCGGGTGAGATACCCAGACGGCCGGAACGCTGCGGCGGGGCGTCAGGGGCGGATTCCCGCTCGGATCGCCGTTTCCAGTAAAGAGGCGGCGCGCGGTAGCGCGGACTCGTCGAGGTCGAACGACGGCGAATGGTGCGGCCCGTAAGTGCCGGATCCAATGAGGACATACGCCGCCTGTCCGCCGCGCGCCTGGGTGGCTGCCATGAGCAGCGTGGCGTCGTCGCTCGCGCCCAACGGATGGGGGTCGGCGTAGGTCAGGTCCGCGCCCGGGGCGGCCGCGGCTACGGCATTCAACACAGACTCGTCGTTGACGGCAGTCGTGGCACTGCCGGTCACATCGATCGTCACGCCGACCTCATGCATCGCTGCCGCGGCGTGCAGAACCTGCCGGGCGCGCCGATCGAGTTCGGAATGCACCTGTGCACTTCCGGCCCGGACCTCTGCTTGTAGTTGCGCACGGGCGGGCACGATGTTGGGTGCTCCGCCGGCATACAGCGTCCCGACGTTTACCCGCGTGGCAGTTCCGGGGAACCGAGGGAGACCGTGCAGACCGACCGTCCCTGTGGCAGCAGCGAGTAGCGCGTGTCGTCCGTCCTGCGGTGCGTTTCCGGCGTGCGCGGCGGCACCGTTGAACGTGGCGCGCAACTTGGTGGTGGCCAGCAAGTCCGTGGCCGGCGCCACATGACCGAGCGGCATCCCGAAACCGAAGTGGAAGGCGATCAGGGCGTCCACGTCCTGGCAGACGTCAGCGGCGGTCAGCAGTGCGGCGCCTCGCACGCCCTCCTCGGCAGGTTGGATGAGTAAGCGTACTGAGCCGGGGAAGTCACGGTGCGCGGCGAGCCGGGCCGCCAGGTCCAGGCCCACCGCGATATGGCCGTCATGCCCGCAGGCGTGCATCCTTCCCGGATAGCGGGACGCGAAGCCTTCGGCTGCTGGCAGATGGTCGGCGCCTGCGGATTCGGTGATGGGCAGGGCATCGATATCAATGCGGATCGCCACCCTCGCTCCGGGCCGGTTCCCGTCCAGGTCTGCGACCATCGCGGTGTGCCCGCCGGCGAGTCGGTCCACCATCGCCGGTTCCACGCCGGCGGCGCGCGCATCCTCCCGCGCTGCGTCCAAGTCTTCCGGTGGCGGCAGCCCCGGGTAGCCGGTGGCGTCGGTGAGGTCACGTCCACCGGTCACCGACCAGCCCAAGCAGTGCAATGTGCGCCAGATCAGATCCGCGGTGCGAATCTCACAGAAACCGAGTTCCGGGTGGGCATGGACGTTCCGGCGAACGGCGATCGGGTCGAGCGGGTCGGGCAACTCGTTGGATGGACTCATGCCCCGGGCCGCACCTCCACGACTGCTTCCACCTCCACCGGGGTGCCCAACGGCAATTCGGCCACGCCGACCGCGGATCGGGCGTGCTTGCCCGCCTCGTCCAACACGTCGACGAACACTTCCGAGGCGCCGTTCGCCACCTGCGGCTGGTCGCGGAAGCCTGGCGCCGAAGCGACGAACACGGTGAGTTTGAGCACGTGGTCGACCGCGTCGAGGGAACCGAGTTCCTCTTGGAGCCGAGCGAGCAGGTTGAGCGCACACTGGCGGGCGCACGCCTGCCCGGTGGGCACGTCGACGTCCGCTCCGAGCACGCCGGTAGCCAGCAGTTCGGTGCCAACGAAGGCCACCTGACCGGACATGTGCAGCACGTTGCCTGTGCGGCGCAACGGGCGGACCGACGCCTCGGGGCCGGGCGCGGGCGAGGGCACCGGGTTCAGCGCGGCGAAACGAGCATCGGCACCGGTGGAACTGGGTTGAGCCATGGGGTCTCCTGAATCGGTTGGGTGGTGGTAGTTATGCGAAGCGGGCGAGGTGGGTCATGCCGGTTCCAGCACCTGGCCGGGCCTGGCTCCGGTGTCGGCACCTGCCCGGATAACCTGCTCGCCCGCCACGAGAACATGGTCTATGCCCTTCGGCGGGAGCAGTGGGCTGGCGAATGTGGCCTTATCGGTCACGGTCTCGGGGTCGAACACCACCAGATCGGCTACGTAGCCGGGGGCCAGCCGGCCCCGTTCAGGGATGTTGAACCGCTCCGCGGCGGCCGAGGTCATTCGCCGGACCATCTGGTGTAAGTCGGCGCTGCCTTCGTCTCGCACGTACCTGCCCAGCACTCTCGCGAACGTACCTGCGGTCCGTGGATGTGGACGGCCGGGCAGTGGGATCGTGTCCGAACCGATCAGGACGTTCGGATCGGAGACAAAGGTTCGCACGTCGTCCTCATTCATCTTGTGCAGCACCACCACGCAGTCCGCGCGCAGTTGAAGCAGCAGATCGGCCACCACCTCACCCGGAGGGAGACCGACGTCGTCGGCGATCTCGGAGATGCTGCGGCCCTCCAACTCGGGTCGAGCGGGCGCGGAGGCGATAGTGATGCCGTTCCACCCCGCAGCAGCGGCGAAGTTCTGCCACCCAGGCAGCCCGGTGCGGAACTCCGCCTCAATGCGGTGCCGCGCTGCGGGCACGGTGAGGCGATGGAGCATCGCCTCTACGCCCCCCTCGTTCACCCACGGCGGTAACAACGCCCGCAGCAGGGTGCTGCTGGCCGCATACGGGTAGACATCACCGCGCGCGTCCACACCGCCGGCGACGGCGTGCCCGATCTGGTCGAGGATCGCTTCGGCGGTGCCCCACTGTTGCCGACCGGCGACCTTCAGGTGGGATAGTTGCACGGCGACGCCGGTTTCGCGGCCCACGTCGATGGCCTCTGTCACCGCTTCATGGACCAAGTCCATGTCGTTGCGCATGTGCGTGGCATAGATGCGCCCACGCCTCGCCAGCACCACGCCGAGATCATGCAATTCCGTCGGATGGCTGTACACCCCGGGCGGATACACCAGCCCGCTGGACATCCCGAAAGCCCCGTGGTCAAGGGCCTCCGCCAGGGCGGCACGCAACGCGCGGACGGTGCCGGCCTCAGGTTGTGCCCGGCCGAGGCCGACCACCGCCGCGCGGAGGGTGCCGTGACCCACCAACGGGGCGAGATTCACGGGCAGCGGCTGCTCGGCGATCTCCACCCGGTAGGCCTCGAAGGTGTCGAAGGTGCGGGTAGCCGGACCGAACACCGCCGAGATGTGCTCCTTGATCTCGTTACGCCGCCCGGCAGCCGCCGGGAACGGGGTCCACCCGCAGTTTCCCGCAACCTCGGTAGTGACCCCTTGGCGCACCCCGGCGAGTTTGACGCCGCCGGCTTCCGGTGGCAGGTAGGCGGCCAAGTCGGTGTGGGTATGAACGTCGATGAACCCCGGCGCTACCACCCGGCCGCTCGCGTCGATCTCCCGGGCCGCATGGGCTCCGTACAGGTCCCCGACCGCCTCGATCCGCCCGTTTCGAATACCGACGTCGGCCACCGTGGCCGGGTTCGCGGTCCCGTCGATGACGACGCCGCTGCGCACGATAGTGGCGAACATGGAATTCCAAGTAATTGGGTGGCGAAAGCCCCGGTGGGACCGAGGCAGTTCGGTGCCTGGGTGGGTTAGCGGGGTGGGAGGAGGGTTTGGTGTTGGGTGCCGAGGTGGTCGATGCCGAGTTTCATGGTGTCGCCGGGTTTGAGGTAGATCGGGGGGTTGTGGCCCATGCCTACTCCTGGTGGGGTGCCGGTGTTGATGAGGTCGCCG
>DATGSR010000049.1:0-11360 GCA_035302405.1 Beutenbergiaceae bacterium | reverse complement strand
TTTGAGTTTTAGCCTTGCGGCCGTACTCCCCAGGCGGGGCGCTTAATGCGTTAGCTACGGCGCGGAACTCGTGGAATGAGCCCCACACCTAGCGCCCAACGTTTACGGCATGGACTACCAGGGTATCTAATCCTGTTCGCTACCCATGCTTTCGCTCCTCAGCGTCAGTTGTGGCCCAGAGACCTGCCTTCGCCATCGGTGTTCCTCCTGATATCTGCGCATTCCACCGCTACACCAGGAATTCCAGTCTCCCCTACCACACTCTAGTCTGCCCGTACCCACTGCAAGCCCGAGGTTGAGCCTCGGGTTTTCACAGCAGACGCGACAAACCGCCTACGAGCTCTTTACGCCCAATAATTCCGGACAACGCTTGCGCCCTACGTATTACCGCGGCTGCTGGCACGTAGTTAGCCGGCGCTTCTTCTGTAGGTACCGTCACTCTCGCTTCTTCCCTACTGAAAGAGGTTTACAACCCGAAGGCCGTCATCCCTCACGCGGCGTCGCTGCATCAGGCTTTCGCCCATTGTGCAATATTCCCCACTGCTGCCTCCCGTAGGAGTCTGGGCCGTGTCTCAGTCCCAGTGTGGCCGGTCACCCTCTCAGGCCGGCTACCCGTCGTAGTCTTGGTGAGCCATTACCTCACCAACTAACTGATAGGCCGTGAGTCCATCCCGAACCGATAAATCTTTCCAGACGCTACAGATGCCTGTGCGCCTCGTATTCGGTATTAGCTCCGGTTTCCCGGGGTTATCCCGAAGTTCGGGGCAGGTTACTCACGTGTTACTCACCCGTTCGCCACTGATCCACCAGAGCAAGCTCTGGCTTCACCGTTCGACTTGCATGTGTTAAGCACGCCGCCAGCGTTCGTCCTGAGCCAGGATCAAACTCTCCGTGAATGTTTAATGGCTGTGTGGCCGAAGCCGCACTGCCGACATTACGAAGTGGCTCTCGCGAGCCATATTGATCTGGCTAAATCAGATTCCCATACGGGGGTATGGGTCTGATTAACCAAACAAATGTTGGCATTGATTGATATGACACACTGTTGAGTTCTCAAGGAGCGGATGCGCACCGAAGTTTCCCTCTCGGGCTCACCTCGGGGCAGCCTCTATAGGCTACACCATCTGAGTGATGGTTGTCCAAGCCAGTTCGATCTAGATCGTATCAGATCCGATCGCCCTCTCTTGGGCCTTGTTCCCTCGTGCCGGGCCGTTCGCCGATCGGCTTCCGTCCCTCTCGCTCCGGGGCAACGAGATAGAACATTACGGGTCCGGGGCGGGGGTGTCAACTTCGGTCCCAAGCCCTGGTTCCGACCCCCTTTTGCGCTTCGACATAGCCTCTGACCTGCACAAACGCTGCCTTTCTGACTCCGTTGGAACGCCCCTCGGGCCCATTTTCCAGCGAAGTATGATGCAGGTCACGCGGAGAAGTTTGCGGGTGCCCAACCCGCGTGCGGCGCCGACGTCGCCCAAGGAGGTGTGCCAGCGGGGCGATCGGCGACGGCCATCAGCGGCAGCCGCTCCGCCGCCTGCTCAGGCGGGACGGACGGCGGCGACGTTGCGTCGCCCCCGGCGAACCAGAGCAGCGTGGCCGGCAAGCAGGTCTTCCGGGCTCAGGCGGCGATCCGGATCGGTGACCTTCTCGTTGTTCAGGTAGGCCCCGCCCTCGGCGATCGTGCGCCGGGCGGCGTTCTTGCCGGTGCTCAGTCCGGTGGCCACCAGGGCGTCCACGATCGTGGCCCCGTCGAGGCTGAGTTCCCCGACCGGGATCTCCGCGATGGCGTCCGCCAGGACCCCTGCGTCCAATGAACGTAGGTCCGCGCGTCCGAACAGGGCTTGGCTTGCGGTGATGACCGCCTGCGTGGCGGCCTGGCCGTGCACCAGCGACGTGATGTCAGCGGCGAGCGCTTGCTGGGCCGAGCGGGTGAACGGACGTTCCGCCACTTCGTGCTCCAGTGCTTCGATCTCTTCGCGGCTACGGAAGGTGAACACCTTCAGGTAGCGGATCACGTCGTCGTCGGCCGTATTGACCCAGAACTGGTAGAAGGCGTACGGGCTGGTCAGTTCCGGGTCTAGCCAGACGGCCCCGCCGACGGACTTGCCCATCTTGGAACCGTCCGAGTTGGTGATGAGCGGGGTGGTGAGGGCATGGACGCTCGCGCCGTCGGCCTTGCGGATCAGTTCCACACCGGACAGCAGATTGCCCCATTGGTCGTTGCCACCCACTTGCAACGTGCAGTTGTGGCGCCGGAACAGTTCCAGGTAGTCCATGCCCTGCAACACCTGGTAACTGAACTCGGTGTAACTGATGCCTTCCTCCGAACGCAGTCGCCGCGCCACCACATCCTTGGAGAGCATGCTCCCGAGCCGGAAGTACTTGCCCACGTCGCGCAGGAAACTGATCGCGCTGAGGTTCTCGGTCCAATCCAGGTTGTTCACCATCTGCGCCGCGGCAGGACCTTCGAACTCCAGGAACGGCTCGATCTGGGCTCGGATCCGCTCGACCCAGCCGGCGATCACGTCCGGGGCGTTCAGTGTGCGCTCACCGACGTCGCGCGGGTCACCGATCATCCCGGTGGCTCCGCCGACCAGCGCAAGTGGCCGGTGACCGCCGTGCTGGAGCCGGCGCATGGTGAGGATCAGCACGAGGTGACCGATGTGCAGGCTGGAGGCGGTGGGATCGAACCCGCCGTAGAACGTGACCGGCCCGTTGCGGAAGGCCTCCTGCATGGCCTGCTCGTCGGTGGTCTGCGCGATCAGGCCGCGCCAGCGTAGGTCGGTCAGGGTGTCGTTCATCGTGCCTCTAGGAGTCGGGGACGGTACGCGTCCGGATCAGTTGCCGCGTTCGACTTTACCCGTCGGCCTCGGCCCGACCCGGTCCCCCGTTCGCGGCTTCCCGGGCCGGAAAGCAGAGACGTGTGGATCCTGCGGAAGCCAGAAGCGCCACGGGTACACCTCGCCGTCGCCGCCGGGACCGTTGACTCCGACCCGAGGCCCGGTGGCCACCTCTCCTGCCGGGGAATCCGGTAGGCGCAGGTGGACCCTGGGCTCGGTTGCCGCGTGGCCCTGATCCTTCGGGCTCGCTTCCTCGCTCAGCGCGGTGCCGTTGTGGGCGTGGGTCAGACCGAGTGCCACCGCAAGGCGTCCGGGGCCGCGCGCCAGATCAACCGCCGTGCGGCACACCCCGGCGGCGCGGCGGCGGGCGAACGCCACGTCCTGCCCGCGAATTACCTCACCGGCGCGCAGTAGCACCGCCGAGGACGTGCCGGGCTGCCCGCACACCAGGTTCACGCAGTGGTGCAGACCCATGTGGCGGTAGACGTACAGGTGTCCCGGCGGGCCGAACATCACTTCATTGCGCGGGGTGCGTCCCCGGTATGCATGGGAGCCGGGATCGTGAGCCCCCTCGTAGGCTTCGACCTCGGCCAGGCGCACACTGACGATTGCGCCGTCGATCAAGGTGGTCAGGACGGCGCCTAGCAGCCCGGGTGCCACGTCCAACGCGGTGCCGTCCAACGAGCGCAGCGGGGAGACGGTCATGCCCACCGATCCTGTCACGGCTTCTCCCCTCGTGCCGTGGCACCGGGGGCGATGAGTTCGCCCCACGCGTCGAGGTGGAGATCGGCGCGCTCGGGCGTGCGTTCGCGTGAGTACAGGATCTGCTCATCAGCCATGAACGCCCGCCATTGCGGTTCCAGAGCCTTCCCGTCCCGCTCCAAGCCGCGGCGTAGCCGCAGTTCATCCGGAGCACTCACCCAGATCAACAGACCGAGATAGGGCTGGACCACCCGACTGCCCGCTCCGCAGCCCTCGATCACAAGGAGCGGGGTGCGGGGCACATCGACCGATTCCGTGAACCGTTCCGCACGCCAGTCATAGCGCTGGTACCGCCCCGCACCGCCGGCCGCCAACGGAGTCAGGATCTGCCCCTCCAAGCGTTCGTGCACATCGAGCAGCCCGCCCCAACCGTCGTACAGGTCGTCCATATGCACCACCTGCGCACCGGTGCGCGTCATGAGCTGCTCCGCGAGCGAGGTCTTGCCCGAACCCGCAGGACCGTCGATGCACACCAGCCGCATCGGGTCGGTGGGCGGCCCCAGTCGGGCGGGGGCGCCGTGGATCCGGGAAACGATCACCTCCAAAGCGGCGGGCGTCGCGCTCATCGGTCACCGCATCGCGTTCGGGTGGATCAAGCGGTTCCCGACGACGGTCCGGGGGCGCCGGCCGGGGACGTGGCGCCAAACGTGGTGCGCCACCGGGCGGCGGCGTCCTCGGCTTGCTGCAACTGTTCGACCACGCGCGCCGGGGCGGTGCCGCCGACTGCGTCCCGGGAGGCGAGCGAGCCGGCCACGCTGAGCACCTCCCGCACCTTTGGCGTCAGGTGCGGGGAGATTTGCGCGAGATCGGCGTCGGTGAGTTCTTGTAACTCGATACCGCGTTGTTCGCACACCTGCACGCAGGCCCCGGCGATCTCGTGGGCGGACCGGAACGGTACCCCCTGGCGGACCAGCCACTCGGCGATATCGGTGGCCAGCGCGAAACCGGCCGGCGCCAGTTCGGCCATCCGCTCGGTGTGGAAAGTGAGCGTGGCAATCATTCCGGCGACGGCAGGGAGCACCAGATGCAGGGTGTCCACCGCATCGAATACCGGCTCCTTGTCCTCCTGCAGGTCACGGTTGTAGGCCAGTGGCATGCCTTTGAGGGTGGCGAGCAGGCCGGTGAGGTTGCCGATCAGCCGCCCGGCCTTGCCGCGCGCGAGTTCGGCCACGTCCGGGTTCTTCTTCTGCGGCATGATCGAGGAGCCGGTGGAGTAGGAGTCATCCAACGTGATGAAGGAGAACTCCTTCGTGGCCCAGACGATGACGTCCTCGGCCAAGCGGGACAGGTCCACCCCGATCATCGTGGTGACGAAGGCGAATTCCGCCACCACGTCGCGGGCGGAGGTGCCGTCGATGGAGTTCTCCACCGGCGCTTCGAAGCCCAACTCCTCAGCCACCGCCGCGGGATCCAGGCCCAGGGATGAACCGGCCAGCGCCCCGGAGCCGTACGGGGACCGTGCGGCGCGGGCATCCCAGTCGGCCAGTCGCTGCACGTCGCGCAGCAACGGCCAGGCGTGGGCCAGCAGGTGGTGGGCGAGCAGCACCGGCTGGGCGTGCTGCAGATGGGTGCGGCCGGGCATCGGAGCCTGCGGGTGGGCCTTGGCCTGGGCGCACAGGGCGTCGACGACGTCGAGCACCCCGCCGGCGATGTGCCGGGCCTGTTCCCGCAGGTACATCCGGATCATGGTCGCGATCTGGTCGTTGCGGGACCGGCCGGCGCGAAGCTTCCCGCCCAGGTCGGGTCCGGCGCGGTCGATCAGCAGACGCTCCAGCGCGGTGTGCACATCTTCATCGGCGGGGGCGGGGCGCAACCTGCCGGCGTCGAGATCCTGTTGCATTTCGTCCAACGCGGCGAGCATGTCGTGCAGTTCGCCGTCGGTGAGCAGGCCGGCTCGGTGCAGCACTTTGGCGTGCGCCTTGGATCCGGCCAGGTCATGCCGGGCGAGACGCCAGTCGAAGTGGGTGGAGACGCTGAGCGCAGCCAGCGCATCGGCAGGCCCGCCGCTGAACCTTCCTCCCCACAGCGCGGCGGAGGGGGCACCCTGCTGTTCGGGCATCAGTCGGTCCCTGCTTCCATCGCTGCGGCGTCGAGGGCTTCCTGGTCCTCATCGGCCACGGCCGGGTTGTCCACGATGCGGTCCGCTCCCCCGCCGGGCAATGCTCCGAACAGCGTGCCGTGTTCCACCAGGACCTGGCCCTGGTCCACCGGCTGCTGGGCGTACAACTCCAGTTTCGCCCGGGAGTCGGCGATGTCCAGGTTCCGCATGGTCAGTTGTCCGATGCGGTCGGTAGGTCCGAACGCGGCACCTTCGGTGCGCTCCATCGACAACTTCTCCGGCTGGTAGGACAGGTGCTGGCCAGTGGTATCCAGGATCGTGTAGTCCTCACCGCGGCGCAGGCGCAAGGTCACCGAGCCGGTCACGACCGAGCCGATCCAGCGCTGGATGGACTCCCGGATCATCAGTGCCTGCGGGTCCAACCACCGGCCCTGGTACAGCAACTGTCCCAGCCGGCGGCCCTGTTCCCGATAGTTGGTGATGGTGTCCTCGTTGTGGATGGCCGCCACCAGCCGTTCGTAGCAGATGTGCAGGAGCGCCATCCCGGGAGCCTCGTAGATGCCGCGGGACTTGGCCTCGATCACCCGGTTCTCGATCTGGTCGGACATACCCAGCCCGTGCCGCCCGCCGATGGCGTTGGCCTCGTGCACCAGTGCGACCGGGTCGGAGAACGTGGTGCCGTTGATCGCCACCGGGCGGCCCTCGACGAATTCCACGGTGACGTCCTCGGTCTCGATGTGCACCTGGGGGTCCCAGAACCGCACGCCCATGATGGGTTCGACCGTCTCCAGGGACACATCCAGGTGTTCCAACGTCTTGGCTTCGTGGGTGGCGCCCCAGATGTTGGCGTCGGTGGAGTAGGCCTTCTCCGCGCTGTCCCGATAGGGCAGCCCCCGTTCGGTGAGCCACTGGCTCATCTCGGTCCGCCCGCCCAGTTCGCTGACGAACTGCGGGTCCAGCCACGGCTTGTAGATCTGCAGGTTCGGGTTGCTCAGCAGCCCGTACCGGTAGAACCGTTCGATGTCGTTGCCCTTGAACGTGGACCCGTCACCCCAGATGTCCACGCCGTCCTCCTGCATCGCCCGCACCAGCAAGGTGCCGGTGACGGCGCGGCCCAGCGGCGTGGTGTTGAAGTAGGTACGCCCGGCGCTGGTGATGTGGAAGGCGCCGCACGCCAGCGCGGCCAGGCCCTCCTCCACCAGCGGGCCGCGGCAGTCGATCGACCGGGCCAACTCGGCGCCGTACTCCTTGGCCCGGGCGGGGATCCCGCCGATGTCGGTTTCGTCGTACTGACCGATGTCTGCGGTGTAGGTGTAGGGGATTGCGCCTTCCTCCCGCATCCAGGCGACCGCCACGGAGGTGTCCAGGCCGCCGGAGAAGGCGATGCCGACTCGTTCCCCGACCGGCAGTTGCGTCAGTACCTTGCTCACTCGTTCTCCTCTTGGGTTGGGATGTGCTCGCCCTGCGCCAGGGCGAGGAAACGTTCGGCGACGGCCTGTGCGGCGTGCGGGCCCTCATCGCTGACCACCAACATGATGGTGTCATCTCCGGCAATGGTGCCCAACACCTGGGGCAGCACCGAGTGATCGATGGCCGAGGCCAGGAATTGTGCCGCGCCGGGCGGGGTGCGCAGGACGACCAAGTTGCCCGAGGCTCGGGCACTGATGAGCAGGTCGGTGCACAGCCGGCCCAGCCGGGCGGAGAGTTGTTCGGCGGTGGCGGTGGGGGCGATCCCCACGGCGTGGCCTTCCGGAGGCAGCGCATAGTGGGTACCGCCGTCGGCACCGCGGACCTTGTGGGCACGCAGTTCCTCCAGATCGCGGGACAGCGTCGCCTGGGTGACGCTAACCTCCTGCGCGGTCAACTCCTGCAGCAGGTCGCTCTGGGAACGCACCGGCCGACTGGAGATGATGCGCCGGATCAGGGCGTGGCGCGCGGCCTTGGTAGCGGGGATCATGCGGCGCCCAGGAGGAACTCCAGAACCGCCTTCTGCACGTGCAGGCGGTTCTCCGCCTCCTGCCACACCACGGAGGCGGGTCCCTCGAGCACCTCGTCGGTGATCTCCTTGCCGCGGTAGGCCGGCAGGCAGTGCAGCACGATCGCCGACGGCGCGGCGCGGCCGAGCAGCTCGCCGTTGAGTTGGTAGGGCAGGAACGGGGTGAGGCGCTCCTGCGCCTGCCCCTCCTGGCCCATCGATACCCAGGTATCGGTGGCCACCGCGGTGGCGCCGTCGACCGCGGCAACAGGGTCGGTGTGCACGCTGAGTTCAGCCCCTGTGCCGGCCGCGATCCGTTCGGCCCGGGCGAGGATGTCGGGGCGGGGCCGGTATGCCTCCGGCGCGCCGATGCGTATCTTCATCCCGGCCAGGGCCCCGGCAAGCAGGTAACTGTGCGCCATGTTGTTCGACCCGTCGCCCACGTAGGCAAGGGTGCGCCCTGGCAGCGCAGGCCCGCGCTCGGCCACCCCGCCGGTGTGTTCGGCGATGGTCAGCAGGTCCGCGAGCGCCTGGCAGGGGTGCAAGTCATCGGTGAGGGCGTTGACAACCGGAACCTGTGCCCACTCGCCCATCTGTTCCAGGTCGGCTTGGGCGAAGGTGCGCCAGACGATGGCGCGCACCTGCCGTCCCAGCACCCGCGCCACGTCGGCGACCGACTCCCGTTGCCCGATGCCCGCCAGCCTGCCCTCGACGATCAAGGGATAGCCGCCCAACTCGGTGATGGCGGTGGCGAAGGAGACCTGGGTGCGCAAGGTGGGCTTGTCGAAGATCACCGCCACCGACTGCGGCCCGGCCAACGCGGTGGAGGCGAACCGGTCGGCCTTCAGGTCCAGCGCCCGGGCCAGGACGTCGCGTTGTTCGGCGCTGCTGAGGTCGTCGTCGCTGCGGAAGTGTCGCATCAGGCACTCTCCTCGGCGGCGGTGAGAATCTGCGGCAGCGCCCGGGTGAAGGTGTTGGCCTGTTCCTGGTCGATGATCAGCGGCGGGGCCAGCCGCAGCGCATCGGGCGCCACCGGGTTGACGATGAATCCGGCCTCCAGTGCTGCCTGCGCGGCCGGGGCGGCTACCGGTCGTCCCAGCGTCACGGCGAGCAGCAGGCCTTCCCCGCGCACACCGGCGAGCAGGGGATGGTCCACCGCTGCCAGGTCGGTGCGCCACCGTGCGGACAGGTGCTGCACGTGTTCGCACAGGTTGGCCCGCTCGATCTCCTCCAGGGTGGCCAGGGCGGCTGCGGCGGCCATCGGGTTGCCCCCGAAGGTGGTGCCGTGCTGACCAGGGGTGTAGGTCTGCCCGGCCTCCCCCACGCCGACCAGGGCGCCGATGGGGAATCCCCCACCCAGGCCCTTGGCCAATGCGATCGCGTCCGGCGTGATGCCCCCGCCCACGTGGTCGTGGTGGTGGGCCAGCCAACGTCCGGTGCGGGCGATGCCGCTTTGGATCTCGTCCAGGATCAGCAGCGCACCGTACTCACTGGTGAGGCGTCGCGCCTCCGCCAGGTATCCCTCCGGCAGTGGCCGCACCCCGGCCTCTCCTTGGATCGGTTCGACCACCATGGCGGCTACTTTTTCCCCGCCAGCGGCGAACGCCGCTCGCAGCGCGTCCACGTCGCCGAACGGAAGGTGCTCCACACCGCCGGGCAGTGGTGCGAACGGGTCGCGGTAGGCGGGCTTGTGGGTGAGCGCCAACGCGCCGAGGGTGCGGCCGTGGAAGGCTCCCTCCAGCGCCAGGATCCGCGGGCGCTCGGGGCCGCCGTGTAACCGGGCGAGTTTGACGGCAGCCTCCATCGCTTCGGTGCCCGAGTTGGTGAAGAACACTCCCGACCCGTGGGGCACGCCCGCTGGCAGGCAGAGTTCGAGCAACTGTTCGGCCAGGGCGATCTGGGCGGGGGTGGCGAAGAAGTTCGATACGTGTCCCAAGGTGCGCACCTGGGTGGACACCGCGTCCACCAGCGCGGGGTGGGCGTGCCCCAGTGCGTTCACCGCGATGCCGCCGAGCAGGTCCAGGTAGCGCCGATCCTGGTTATCCCAGACGTAGGCCCCTTCACCCCGTACCAGCACCCGCTGCGGAGGGCCGAAGGTGTTCATCAGGGCATCTGCGTAACGGGAGCGCCAGTCGGGGTGCTCGTGCTGGGTGGTCATGCGGTCCTCTCATCGGGCAGCACCATCGTGCCCACGCCCTCGTCGGTGAAGATCTCCAGGAGCAGTGAGTGCGCCTTGCGGCCGTCGATCACGTGGGCCTGGGGCACCCCGCCGCGCACTGCGCGCAGGCAGGCCTCCATCTTCGGAACCATCCCGGCGGCGAGGGCAGGAAGCATCCGGGCCAGGTCACCGGCGTGGATCTGCGAGATCACCGAGTCCGGGTCGGGCCAGTTGCCGTACAGGCCCTCCACGTCGGTGAGGACCACGAGTTTCTGGGCCCGCAGGGCGACGGCGAGCGCCGCTGCGGCGGTGTCGGCGTTGACGTTCAGCACGGCACCCGGGTCGTCGATGTCCGGGGCGATGGTGCTGACCACGGGAATACGTCCGGCGGCGAGCAGGTCCTGCACGGCGCGGGGGTCGACCTGCACCACGTCGCCCACCAGGCCCACGTCCACCGGCCGGCCGTCCTCGGTGGCCTGCCGCCGTTTGGCTCGGAACAACCCGGCGTCCTCCCCGGACAGCCCCACGGCGAGCGGGTCGTCGGTATTCAGCGCCGAGACCAGGGTGCGTTGCACCTGACCGGTCAGCACCATGCGCACCACGTCCATCGTCTCGGGGGTGGTTACGCGCAGCCCGCCGCGGAACTCCGAGGTGATCGCCAGGCGTTGCAGCATGCTGGAGATCTGCGGCCCGCCGCCGTGCACGACGACGGGTTTGAGGCCGGCGTAGCGGAAGAACCGGATGTCCTGGGCGAAAGCCCGCTCCAGCAGGTCATCGACCATGGCGTTGCCGCCGAACTTGATCACCACCACCGCTCCGGCGAACCGTTCCAGCCAGGGCAGGGCCTGGATGAGCACCTCGGCTTTCTGGTCCGGGTCCAGGTCGGTGGCCGTGTTGATCCTGGCTGCCGCGGTGCTGGTCCTGGGCGCGGCGGGCTCGATGTGGTTCATGTGGAGTAGGCGCTGTTCTCGTGGACGTAGGCGTGGGACAGGTCGTTGGTCCAGATGGTGGCCTCAGCAGTGCCGGCGTGCAGGTCGATGCGGACCTGCACCTCCCGGCCGGTGAGGTCCACCTGGGTACGGTCGGCGGCTGCCACGCCGCCGCGGCAGACCCACACCTCGTTGATCGCCACGTCCACCTCGGTCGGCTCGAACTGCGCGACCTCGACGGGGACGGTGCCCACCTCCGCCAAGATCCTCCCCCAGTTCGGGTCCTGGCCGAACATCGCAGTCTTAACCAGGTTCGACCGGCTCACCGCCCGGCCCACCGCTTCGGCGGCGCCTACCGAGTCGGCGCCGGTGACGCGCACCGCGATCTCCTTGGTGGCGCCCTCGGCGTCGGCCACGAGGGCCCTGGCCAATTGGGCGCACGCCCGAGTCAGGGCCGCGGTGAACTCTTCCGGGGCCGGCGTGTGTTCACTGGCGCCGGAGGCCATCAGCACCACGGTGTCGGAGGTGGACATGCACCCGTCGGAATCGACCCGGTCGAAGGTGACGGCGCTGCCCTCGCGCAGGGCGGTTGCGGCGGTGTCGGCGTCGATGACGGCGTCGGTGGTGAGCACGCACAGCATCG
>DATGSR010000048.1:0-19018 GCA_035302405.1 Beutenbergiaceae bacterium | reverse complement strand
GAACTCACCGAGGGCACCACGGCCACCGACCTGGTGCTCACCGTCGCCGAACTGCTGCGCCGCACCGGAGTGGTGGGCAAGTTCGTGGACTTCTTCGGACCCGGCGTGGCCAACGTGCCGCTGGCCACCCGCGCCACGCTGGGCAACATGAGCCCGGAGTACGGCTCCACGGTGACCATCTTCCCCATCGACGACGAGACGTTGGATTACATGCGTCTCACCGGTCGCTCCGAGCACCAGATCGCCCTGGTGGAGGCCTACACCAAGGAGCAGGGACTGTGGCACGACCCCGATCACGTGCCGGACTACACCCAGGTAGTGGAACTGGACCTGTCCACGGTGGAACCGTCCGTGGCCGGCCCCAGCCGGCCCCAAGACCGCATCCCGCTCAAGGCCACCCAAGGTGCGGTCCGGGCGTTGCTGGCCGGTTGGTCGCACGGCGATGCGGTGCAGGGCGGGCTCGATCAGGCCTCCGCCGCATCCTTCCCCGCCAGCGACCCGCCCGCAATCAGCACCCGGGTGGAGGCAGACGAACCTCCGATGACCAAGCCGGCCGAACCGGTGTCCTCCTGGCCCTCGGACCCCGTGACGGTCACCTTGGAGGGTCAAGAGGTGGAACTGGATCACGGGGCCGTGGTGATCGCCGCGATCACCTCCTGCACCAACACCTCCAACCCATCGGTGATGCTCGGCGCGGGCCTGCTCGCCAAGAAGGCGGTGGAACTGGGCCTGTCGTCGCGGCCGTGGGTCAAGACCAGCCTGGCTCCAGGATCCCGGGTGGTGACGGACTACCTGGATCGGGCGGGGCTGACCCCCTATTTGGAGAAACTCGGGTTCCACCTCGTCGGGTACGGCTGCACCACCTGCATCGGCAACTCCGGCCCCCTCATCCCGGAAATCAGTGAGGCGGTCACCGGTAACGATCTCAACGTGGCCTCAGTGCTGTCGGGTAACCGGAACTTCGAGGGCCGGATCCACTCCGAGACCAAGATGAACTTCCTCACCTCCCCGCCGTTGGTGATCACCTACGCCCTGGCCGGAAGCATGCAGAAAGACCTGATGAAGGAACCGCTGGGGCAGGGCAGCGACGGACAGGATGTCTACTTGAAGGACATCTGGCCCACCGCCGCTGAGGTCAAGGAAGCGATTGACGCGAACGTCGAGGCCGACATGTTCACCAAAGGCTACGCCGACGTACTCGCCGGGGATGAGAACTGGCAGAACATGCCCCTCACCGACGCCCAGACCTTCGACTGGGACGATTCCTCCACCTACGTGCGCAGGCCCCCGTACTTCGATGACATGCCGGCCGAGCCCGAGCCGGTCCAGGACGTCACAGGGGCCCGCGTGCTGGCCTATCTGGGTGACTCGGTCACCACCGACCACATCTCCCCGGCCGGTGCGATCAGGCCGGATTCCCCGGCCGGCAAGTACCTGAAGGAGCACGGGGTGAAGGTCAAGGACTTCAACTCCTACGGCTCCCGCCGCGGCAACCACGAGGTGATGATCCGCGGCACCTTCGCCAACGTGCGGTTGCGGAACAAACTCGTGCCTGACGTCGAGGGCGGGTACAGCAGGTACCTGCCCGACGGCGAGGTCGAGAGCATCTACGACGTCGCCCAGGCCTACGCCGAGCAGGACGTGCCGCTGGTCATCCTGGCCGGTGCCGACTACGGCTCGGGTTCCTCCCGGGACTGGGCGGCCAAGGGCACCATGCTGTTGGGCGTGAAGGCGGTGCTGGCCACGTCCTTCGAACGGATCCACCGCACCAACCTCATCGGTATGGGCGTCTTGCCCCTGCAGTTCGCCGACGGGCAGTCCGCCGAAGAACTGGGCCTGACCGGAGAAGAGACGTTCTCCATCACCGGTCTGCAGGGCAGCGAGGAGATCCCGGAAGAGGTCACGGTGCTGGTCGAGTCGGACCAGGGCACCCGGGAACTGACCGTCCGGGTCCGGATCGACACCCCGGCGGAAGCGACCTATTACCGGCACGGCGGGATCATGCCCTATGTGCTGCGGCAGATGCTCGCCGATGATGCCCCGGAGAGTCGATAGCGCCGCAACTTCGATGAGCCCGCGGGCGGCGAGCCCCCACCTTCGGTGAGCCCCCGCGGGCGGCGAGCCCCCACCTTCGGTGAGCCCCCGCGGGCGGCGGGCCCTCGGCGAGGCATATTTCACGCCGCTAAACCGTAGCGCTGACGGGCGCCGGTTCCGTGTTACGGCTGCAACCGGCGCACCGACCACCCTGCGGTGGTGCGGATGTAGGCCAGGCGGCGGTGCACATCCAACGGGTCCTCCGCCCAGAACTGCACCTGCTGTGCCCGCACCAACCAACTGCGCCAGTGCGCGGGGCGCCGCAACGGGCCCTGCTCAGCGCTCAGCGACGCGGCCCGGTGCACCAATGCCTCGTGGGAATCCAGTGTGGCGCTCTGCTCGGCCACCAGCAGCGCCGCCTGTGCCGAGCGCGGCAACGCAGCGAACAGTCGCTCCGATTCGGCGTCGGGCAACGGCTCCGCCACGCCTTTGATGCGGTACTGCTGCCCGGTGGCTTCCCAGTGGCCGGCGAGTGCCACGTGCGGGTTCTGCGCCAGTTCCTGCGCCTTGGGGCTGCGGTCGTCGGTAGAGAAACATACCCCGTCCGCCCCGATATCGGCCATCGCCACGAACCGCACCGAAGGGGTGCCATCGGCGCCGACGGTCGCAAGGCTCATCGCGGTCGCGCCGGGCGCCTGGGCCTCGAGAACCGCATCCCACCACCGGCGGAGTAACTCCAACGGATCCCCGGGCGGATCGTCGAACTCGGCGCCCATTGATTCTTCGGCGGCGGTCATGGCTCTCCTCAGCGGCGTCGATGCTACGGGTGCGGTCCAGTCCACCACCGCCGCGCGGTCCGTGCATCATCAACAGCCGCGCCCAATGCGGTCGCGGATCCAATGCGGTCGCGGATTAGGCCACCTGGCCCGACAATGAGGTGCGTGAAGGCGCATGCGTACTGGACCACCGGGCCCGGCCGGGGGGAGATCCGACCCCTGACGCTATCGCCACCGGCAGCCGATGAGGTCCTGGTGCGCACACTGTTCTCGGCGATCAGCCGGGGTACCGAGACCCTCGTGCACCGGCATCAGGTGCCCGAAACCGTGCGGGACCTGATGCGCGCACCATTCCAGGAGGGTGACCTGCCCGGGCCGGTCAAGTACGGCTACCTCACCGCTGGCGTGGTCGAAGCAGGCCCGGCGCAATTGCAAGGCCAGCGTGTCTTCTGCCTGCACCCGCACCAGACGCGCTTCGTCGTGCCCGCCACCGCCGTGGTCCCGATCCCCGACGACGTGCCCACCCCACGCGCACTACTCGCCGGAGCGGTGGAGACGGCGATCAACGGCTTGTGGGATGCCGCTCCGCGGATCGGGGACCGGGTCGCCGTGGTGGGACTGGGGATGATCGGGGCCAGCGTGGCGGCGTTACTGGCGCGGTTCCCGCTGGGCCGGTTGCAGGCCGTCGACGTCGATTCCGGGCGCGCCGGCCTCGCGGCGCAGTTGGGCGTGGAATTGGTCAGCCCGGACCAGGCCGCGGGGGACTGTGATGTGGTGCTGCACTGCTCGGCCACCGAGGCCGGCCTGGCCACCGCCCTGGACCTGGCCGGAGACGATGCGGAGGTGGTCGAACTGTCCTGGTACGGCGACCGCGCACCGAGTGTGCCGCTGGGAGAGGCGTTCCACGCTCGCCGGCTCACCCTGCGCGGCAGCCAGGTCGGCGGCGTCAGCACCGCCCGCCGGGCCCGGCGAAGCACCACCGACCGGCTGACGCTGGCGCTGCAGACCCTCTCTGATCCCCGCTTCGATGCGCTGCTCAGCGGCATGAGTGACTTCACCGAACTCCCCGAAGTGATCGACCAGATCGCCGCGGGGGACCGTCCGGCCCTGTGCCACCTGATCCGCTATCCCGAGGAGGAACCTTGTTCAGTGTGACCGTCAAGGACCACATGATGGTCGCCCACAGCCTGCCGGACCCGTTCTTCGGGCCTGCACAGGGGCTGCACGGGGTGACGTACGTGGTGGAGGCGACCTGGCACCGCACCGAATTGGACGAGCATGGCGTGGTGCTCGACATCGGGGCCGCCACCGAGGTGCTCGGACAGGTGGTGGGCGAGTTGCGCTACCGCAACCTGGACGACCTGGAGACCTTCGCCGGGATGATCACCACCACCGAGGTGGTGGCCCGGCACGTGGCCCACCAACTCGCGAAACTGATGGACACCAGCCCGTTCACCGCGATCGAGGTGACCTTGCACGAACATCCCAACGCGCGGGCCACCTACCGGCTCGACCTGACCGACGGCTGAGGCGTGCCGCCGCTTCGCTTCGTGGTGCCCGCCCGTGATGGTGGGCCCAGCGGCGGGGACGTATATGACGAGCAGGTGATCGCCGCCTGGCGCCGGGAGCACGGCCCTGTGGACGTCATCTCCCTCCCGGGCTCCTGGCCACACCCCGATGCGGGGGAGCGGCGCGCGGTCGCTGCCGCCCTGTGCAAAGGCGGGGTAATCGTCGTCGACGGGCTGATCGGCAGCGCCTGCCCGGCCCAGATCGAGCACGCCACCGCTGCGGGCGCCACTGTGGTACTACTGATCCATCTGCCGCTGCCCGCGGACCCGGCCCTGGAACCTGCGGTGGCCGACCGGCTCGCGGCCGCCGAGCACCGCGCCGTGCGCGCTGCCGCCGCTGTGGTGGCCACCAGCGCCTGGACCGCCCGCGACCTTGCCGCTCGCTACGGCGCGGTCGACGTGGTGATCGCCGCACCCGGCACCGAACCAGCCCCGCTCACCGTGGGGGATGACCCGCCGCACCTGTTGGTGCTGGGTGCGGTGAGCACGGCCAAGAACCAGGAGTTACTCCTGCCCGCGTTCGGCAGCCTGCAGGATCTGCCCTGGCGCGCGACCTTCGCGGGTCCCACCACCCAGCCGGAGGTGGCCACCCGTATCAAGAGGGCCCTTGGCGAAACCGGCCTGCGTGATCGCATCGCCCTGCCCGGAGTGGTCACGGGGCAGGAACGTGAGCAACTGTGGCACCGTACCGACCTGCTGTTGGTGCCGTCGTTGGTGGAGACCTACGGGCTGGTGGTCACCGAAGCCCTCGCGCGGGGGATCCCGGCGATCGTGGCCCGGGGTACCGGGGCGGTGGAGGCGCTTTTTGGTGCACCCCAGCCCAGCGCCGCCCACCCTGATCCCCCCGGCGCGATAGCCGATCCGCGGGATTGGCGATCCTGGTCGCGGGCGTTGCGTGGCTGGCTCACCGAGCCGGCGACCCGCGCGTCCTGGCGGGCAGGCGCCCTGCGCCGGCGCGAGCACCTACCCGCCTGGGACCAGACCGCCGCGGACCTACGCCACGGGCTGTTCACCGGTGACGGCAGCGTTCGTGCGCACCGCACCGGCGGTGTGGACACCGTTGCCCGACGTCCGTAGCGCACGCAGGTCCACCTCGGTGCACACGTCCTGACCGAGCATGAACCGCCGGATGGGCGCGCGCACGGCGTCGGCCAACGCATCGGCGCCGTCGAACCGCACCCCCGGAACCCCGTCACCGATCAGCACCGGTGCGGTGGACAGGAACAACCGGTCCAGCACCCGGGCGTGCAGGAAGGAGGACACCACCCTGCCCCCGCCTTCCACCAGGATCCGGCCCAGGCCGTGTTCGCGCAGCAACGACAGGATCTTTGCCGGATCGGCGTGGCCGTCGTCTTCCAGGCGCACCACCTGGACGTGCGATGCCACGCTGTCTGGCACCCGCGCACTCGGCCCCACCAGCCACAGGGTGGGCGCGGCGCCGTCGATGAACACCTGCGCACCCCGGGGAGCCCGGCCGCGGGGGTCGAGCACCACCCGCACCGGGTTTCGACCGGGAACGGCGCGGACCGTGAGCCGGCAGTCGTCGGCCGTGACGGTTCCCACGCCCACCAGCACCGCGTCGACTAGGGCGCGCAACCGGTGTAGGTGTTCGCGGTCCTCGGCGCCGGTAACGAACTCGGCGTCCCCGGTGCGGGAGGCGATGAACCCGTCCAGGCTCTGCCCCAGTTGCCCGACGACGTAGTCCGGCCCGAGTTCCACCAGCGGTCCGTAGCGCTCCACCAGGTCCGCCCCGGGGTCATGCGTGCTGACCGGCGGCACCACGCCGTTGCGCAATGCCTGCCAGGGATCGCCTGTCACCGGTCGGTCATGCCCCATGCGCTGACGTTTGGTGGCCAGGTAGTTCGCGTTGTGCGGGTGGGAGGGCACGATCAGACTCAGCCGCTCCACCACGTCGATGCCCAGTGCCCGCAACGCGACTTCTTTGGCCGGGTTGGAGGAGAGCAGGCGGATCCGCTGGATTCCGAGGTCCTTGAGGATGGCGGCGGACTGGTCGTAGGCCCGGGCGTCCTCGCGATGGCCCAGTGCCAGGTTGGCGTCGACGGTGTCGGCGCCCTGATCCTGCAGCGCGTAGGCGCGCAGTTTCTCCAGTAGTCCGATGCCCCTGCCCTCGTGGCCGCGGACGTAGATCACCGCGCCCTCGCCGGCGGCGGCGATCCGGGCCAGGGCGGCGTCGAGTTGGTCCCCGCAGTCGCATCGCCAGGAACCGAACGCATCGCCGGTGAGGCATTCGGAGTGCACGCGAACCAGGGGAGTGGCCGTGGGGTCGGGGTCGGTCAGGCCGAGCACGAGCGCGACGTGAGTGGTGCCGGTGTGGTCGCGGAAGCCGAGCATCCGAAAAGTTCCATGTTTGGTCGGAAGTGCGGTTTCCACCGCCCGCTCCACGATGAGCAGGTGCCCGTTGGTGCTTTCCTCGAGTTGTGTCATAGGTGAGTATCGTCATCGAACCGCAGCCTTCGCCACTTCAAGAGACCGCCCCGAGAAGCACCTCATGTGGAGGCGGGCAGCAACGCACCCAGATCGCCAACGACGGCGACCGCCCCGGCGCGTAGGAGTTCCTCCCGCTGCGTGGGCTCCTCGGATAGCCCGATGCAGCGCATTCCTGCCCGTGTGGCGGCCCGGACATCGCTAGCGGTGTCGCCCACCATGACCGCCGCCGCAGGGTCGACCCCGGCTTGGGCGGCCGCGGCCAGTAACATATCCGGTGCGGGTTTTAGGTCGTCGATCCCTCCCGGGCTCCGGCCGTGCACCGGCAACCCGCCCAGCGCGGGGCCGCCACGGGTGAGGACGGCACTCACCGCCTCCGGGGCGTTGTTGGTCACCACCGCCATGGCGAGGCCCCGCCGGCGGCATTCGGCGACGAACCGCGCGGCCGCCGGCACCGGCCGGGCGAGAGCGGCGGCTGCCATCTCCTGCTCGGTGCACCAACGCTCCAACCGGATGCCTGCCGCCGGGTACTGCGCGTGCACGCTGCGCAACAGTTGCACGTGGTCGGTGTGCTGGGCCGACTCGCCGTCCACGGGCACACCCCACTCGGCGAGCAACTGTTTGGCTCGGTCGGTCAGTTCCAGGAACGCCTGCCCCGGTAGCAGCCTGGTGATCGGGCCGTCGAAGTCCAATACCACCAGTTCCGCGCTCCACAGGAGATCTTTGGCCAGGGAGGGGCGAGGGGGCATGAGTCGACAATAGGGCAGCGTCGGTGCTTAACGAGTGGAGTACCAGGGTAAGTCCCGACCCGTCCGCTCGCGGAAGGCATGCAACTGCGTCAGCGGCGCGCGGGTTTTACCCCTTTACGGGAGGGGGGAGGCTCCCCCGAGGTGAGCACGACCGAGGTACCTCGCGAGCGGGCACTACCGCTCGGCCTGCGCCGGCTGATCGGTGAGGCGCGCTTGCCGGTATGCGCGAAGGAACACGGCGGTGCCCGCATCCGCCCGGGCTCGGATTCGGCGTGCACTGGGCGGCTCCGGGTCGAACATCCCCCGATCCAGGTCCGCTCCGAAGGTCAGGAACGCCAGATGTTCCGCAGCGAGATTTGGATCGGTGAGCGTCAAGTGCCCTTCGTCGGCGAACTTCGCCAGCGCGCCGGCCAATGACCGCAGCACCGCTTCGGGGGCGCGCTGGCGATACTCGACCACGAGGTCGGGGAAGCGGCGTGCCTCGCTCACCAGAAGGCGACGCAAGGGCAACACCGGCCCCCGCAGCACGGTGACGGCGAGTTGGCGCATCACCCGCGGGAGGTCCCGCTCCGCATCCACGATCCGCGCCGTCGTACGTTCTAGGTCAGTGGTGAAGGACTCCGCGATCCCGATGGCCGAGAGCACAGTTGCCCGGAAAAGTTCCTCCTTGTCGGCGAACACGTTGTAGACCGTGCGTTTGGCGACCCCCGCTTCCCGAGCGATGTCGTCAATCCGGGCCCCATCGAATCCTTGTCGGAGGAAGACGGCCGTCGCGCCGGTCAGGATGGCTTGGCGGGACCGCTCCACCCGGGGGTCTGCGGCGGGGACGGGCCCCCTGGACTCGCTTGACGAAACTGCACCCATAAGTGCAATAATGCACTACCGAGTGCACGAGGCGGCGATATGAACCACAACGAACCGGGGTTCGATCGGGGCGCAGCGATCACGCGCAGTCTGCTCGGCTGGGGAGTGGTGGCCGGGCCGTTCTATCTCGCGATCGGGCTGGTGTTGGCCGCAACCCGATCGGGTTTCGATCTCAGCCGGCACCCGCTCAGTTTGTTGATGCTGGGGCCCTGGGGGTGGCTGCAGCGGACCAACCTCGTGCTCGCCGCGCTCATGACCATCATTGCCGCCCTCGGGATGTACCGGGCAGTTCGCGACGGCCGGGGCCTGGCGATGTCTGTGCTAACCGGATGCTATGGCGCCGGAATGCTGCTCAGCGCCGCCTTCCCACCGGATCCAGTCGCGGGCTTCCCCGCTGGTGACCCGGTCGGGACGGGCGAAGCGGTGACGGCGATGACGCTTGGCGGGACCTTGCGCTTCCTGTTCGGCGGCATCGCGTTCCTGGCGGTCGCGGCCGCCGCGCTCAGTTATGCCAGATGGGCTGGACGCATCGGAGAGCGGGCGTATGCGCGGGCCGGGACGGCACTGGCTGCCCTGATCGTCGCCGGATTCCTTATCGGTGCTGCCATGGGAACTTCCCCGCTCGGCATCGGGTTACTGTGGGCGGCAGTGGTCTGCTCCTGGGCGTGGCTGGCCCTTGCCTGTGCTCACTTCTACCGATGGACGCCCCATCCAGTGATCGCCGAGCGCCGCGAGGCCGATCGTCGTCTCTGAGACTTGAGTAGCCGACCGGATCCGATGGTCGGCTGCCCGGCCGGATCCGACGTCGAATGCTTTTCAGACAGGTCGACGGTTGTCTCAGGACGTCGACGTTGCTTCCGTGCTGGCGGGCTTCCGGATTCGGGCTGCCACCAGGACGGGGATCAACGCCAGAGCGAGCGCGCCGCCCGCTAAGGACAGCGTCTGGAAATCGGCGGAGTGGACCACTATGCCCGAGACCGCACCGCCACCGGCGCCCGACAGGGCGATCAGCACATCGATGTTGCCCTGCGTTCTTGGACGGTTCTGCGGCACGGTGGCATCGACGACCAGGGCGGTACCCGCGACGAGGCCGAAGTTCCACCCCAGGCCGAGGAGGACGAGGGCGAGGATGAGTAAGCCGAGAGAATCTCCGGGTGACATGGCGGCAAGGAAGCCCGCCGACAACAGCGTGAGGCCGGCACATACCACCATCGGGGTGCGGCCCCACTTGTCCACCAGCACCCCAGTGCCCAGAGACGGCAGCCACATCGCCCCGATATGAAGTCCGATGACCAGGCCGACCTCGCCCATCTCATGACCGTGTGCGCGCATGTGCACCGGCGTCATCGTCATGATCGCGACCATGACCATCTGCGTCAGCACCATGACGGCGGCACCCACGTACGCGCCCACGCCCACCTTGGGAGGCGCGCCCGTCGGTGTCGGCACCGAGCGGTCTGGAGCGGACGCCGTGCGGCTGGCGATCCGCCGGGCCAGCAGATACGGATCGGGCCGCAGCAAGCCGAACAACACAAGCCCGGCCGCGGTATAGGAGAACGCTGCGAGGATGAAGGGCCCCGCTAGGGTCGGCACCCCGATCGCATCCGCGAGGCGGCCGAGCGGCTCGATCAAGTTCGGCCCGGCGACTGCGCCCACCGTGGTGGCGACCATTGCCATGCTCGTGCCCAGGCCCCGCTTGTGCGCAGGGGCCAGGTCGGTACCGGCGTAACGGGCTTGCAGGTTGGTCGCCGTCCCGGCCCCGTAGATAAAAAGCGAGGCGAACAGCAGCGGCACGTTGGCTGCGACCGAGGCGAGCACCACGCCGATCGCACCCACGCCGCCGGCGAGAAACCCGTATGCCAGCCCGATGCGCCGGCCGAAGCGCTGGGTGGATCGGCCCACGAGGAACGCGGCGAGGGCGGAGCCCAGCGTAAACAGGCCGGTCGGTAGGCCCGAGAGGGCATCCGAGCCGAGCAGGTCCTGAGCCAGAAGGGCGCCTACGGAGATGCCGGCAGCCAAACCCGCACCGCCGAGGATCTGACTGAGGATCACCACCGTCAAGGTACGGCGATGAACCCGCGCAACCTCCCTGGTTACCGGGTGGCTCTCCGTCTCGGGCGCTGCCACGGTCCGCCTCCTTGCCCTCACATCACCCTACGCGCCGTGCGTGGCGGCAGGAAGACGCCGACCAATCTGCCCGCAGGTCGGATGCGCCGGATCTCCGCTCTTGGAGCGACGGCTGTACCTAGGTCTGCGAGCGCCAGATCGCCGGGTTCTGGGTTGGTCCTGGCCAGCCCGCGGCCAAAATATTGGGGTGAGTGACGGGACTTGAACCCGCGACATCCGCGACCACAACGCGGCGCTCTACCAGCTGAGCTACACCCACCAAGGTGCCGGGGATCGCCCGGCGACGTCCAGTGTACCCAAGTTGGTGCGGTGCTGGCGCATTCCGGCGCGCCCGCGAACGTTGGGTTGATCACCCTGCCCCAGGACAGTCTCACCTGCATCGGCTGATCAGGCCGATGCGTCAACCCTCGCGGCCGCTCTGCCTCCGGCCCCCTCACCCGGCAGGGGAAGGGCCTTCGGGGCCGGGAGCATCGTCGCGGCGCTCCACGTTCTCGGCCGTGACGACGGGTGGGGTGTCCGCTTCGGGCAAAGTCGGGTCCTTCGTGATGGCCTCGGCGGCGGCCTTGGCGCTGGCAGAGTCCGGCCCAGGCTGCTCGGGGAACAGCACGGCGCGGTAATAACGCAACTCGTCGATGCTCTCGGCGATATCCGCCAGTGCGCGATGGCCGCCGTCCTTGGCGGGAGCGTTGTAGTACGCCCGGGGGTACCAACGCCGGGCGAGTTCCTTGATCGAGGAGACGTCGATGATGCGGTAGTGCAGGTGGGCGGTCAGATCCGGCATGTCCCGTTCCAGGAACATCCGGTCGGTTCCCACCGAGTTGCCCGCCAGCGGCGCCTTCCCCGCTTCCGGCACGAATTTGCGGATGTACTGCAGGACCTGGGCCTCCGCCTGGGCCACGCTCACGCCGTCGTCGAGCATGTCCAACAACCCGGACTCGGTGTGCATCTGCACCACCACCTCGGGCATGTTCGTCAACGCCTGCTGGGGAGGTTTGATGACCACCTCAATTCCCGGGTCCAGGGCGTTGAGGTCGGAATCGGTGACGATCACCGCGATCTCCACCAACGCGTCATTGACCGTGTCCAGACCGGTCATCTCACAGTCGATCCAGACGATCGGTTCTTTGACCCGGGCGTTGTTCTTAGCATTCACGCCGGCCACCCTATCGGCCGGGCCGCCGGGCCGAGCCGGCACCGGGCAAGGCCTGACAGCGACTGCCGCCCGGAACGACCACACTCTCATGCCGGCCGGACCGGTGACCGGTCGGCGGGGCCCCGATCCCCTGCCGGGCTACCCATACCCGGTTGCGGGCTATCATCGAGCGATGCGTTGTGTAGCCACTCCTCGCGGATCCGGTTTCCGACCGGTTTGTCGGCCGTTGCCGCCCGGGGCGGGCACCAACGGTCAGATCTCCTCCTGGGGCGACCAGCAGGCCGGCGCCGCCCCGCCGCTCCTGACGCACTGACCGCCGGTAGGCGCCTGGCCTACCCGACTTGTCGTCGAGCGAAACGAGTGAGGTCTTAGTCTTGGTGACGATCCTGGGCATCGCCGCCCTACTCGCGCTGCTCGCGCCCTTCGCCGGCCAGTTGCTCGGCGCCCGCGCCGGCTGGGTGCTGGGCGCCGGGTTGGCAGGCATGTGCGCCGGCATCGCGGTGATGGGCGCACAGGTGCTCCGCGGGGAGCCCCTCACGCAGGTGGTGACGTGGATGCCCACCCTCGATGTTCACCTGGCGTGGCGCCTCGATGGGCTGTCGCTGGTGTTCGCGCTGTTGGTGCTGGGCGTCGGCGCGGTGGTCCTGGTCTATAGCGCCGGCTACCTGGGGAAGGGGCCCCAGGGCGGGTTCTACGGCTGGATGACGGTGTTCGCCGCGGCGATGCTCGGGTTGGTGTTGGCCGACGACGTGGTGGTGCTGTTCGTCACTTGGGAGATCACCACGCTGTGTTCCTTCTTCCTCATCGCTCGATCCGGCCCGCACGCGCGTGAACCGGCGATCCGCACCCTGTTGGTCACCGTGGGTGGCGGGCTGTGCCTGCTCGCCGCGGTGGTGGTGATGGTGGTGGCAACCGGCACCTCCCGCCTCAGCGCGATCCTTGCCGATGAGATCTGGAGCCAACAAACGCCGGTAACGACGGCGGTGGTGGTACTCATCGCGCTGGCCGCGTTTACCAAGTCGGCCCAGTTCCCCTTCCAGGCGTGGCTGCCCGATGCGATGGTGGCCATCACACCGGTCAGCGCCTATTTGCACGCCGCCGCCATGGTCAAGGCCGGTATCTACCTGCTGCTGCGGTTCTCCGCCGCCTTCGCCCAGGTGCCCACCTGGTCGGTGCTGCTCATCGCGGCCGGTTTGCTCACCGCATTGTTGGGGGCGCTCACGGCCCTGCGCCAGCACGATCTGAAGGAACTAGCCGCCTACTCCACGGTGAGTCAGTTGGGCCTGCTGGTGGCGGTGATCGGAGTGGGCACGCCCGGCGCGATCCTGGCCGGGGTGTTGCATACGGTGGCCCACGCACTGTTCAAGGGATCCCTGTTCATGCTGATCGGTGTGGTCGACCACCAGGCCGGTAGCCGTGACCTGCGCCAGATCCGCGGCGTCGGGCGCTCGATGCCGCTGACATCGACGGCGATGGTGATCACGGTCGCCTCCATGGCCGGTGTACCGCCGTTGCTGGGGTTCATCTCCAAGGAAGGCCTGTACGAGGGGTACCTGAGCATCGGCGGACTGCAGGCAGTCGTCGTCGCCGGCGCTGCCGCGGCTGCCTCAGTGCTCACCGTCGCCTATTCCGGACGAATCGTGTGGGGACTGCTGAGCCGCGGAAGGCAACCGGCACGGTCTGCACGACCGGTGCAACCGGCGCAGGCTGGCCAACCGGAACTGCCGCAGGCGCGAGAGGCGCGGATCCGGTTCTGGTTACCGGCCGCCCTGCCCGGCGCCGTCGGGCTTGTGCTCGGGCTCGCTCCCTTCCTCCTCAACGGGTTGATCGGGGCGGCGGCCGGGGCGGCAGCGGGCACCGCCGTGCAAGCACACCTGGCGCTGTGGCACGGGCTGAACGTAGCCCTGGTGCTGTCCGCGATCGCGCTCGGACTGGGCGCCGTGGCGATCGGCGCCCGGGAGCGCATCGAGAAACTCCTCGCGCATCGGTCCTTCCCGATCTCCGCGCTGGCGGTGGTCGACGCCGCGCGCCGCGGGGTGATCGACTTCGGCGCGAAGGTCGCCGCCCCGACCGCCTCCCACGCCCCGGCGCGGCACCTGGCGATACCGATGGTGATGGTGGTGCTCATCGCGGTCGTGGGCCTGTCCCGGTTGGTGCCGTTGCCGCAGGTGGTCGGCACCCGTAGCCAACCGCTCGACTGGCTGCTCGTGGTGCTCATCGCCGCGGGCGTGGCCGGAGCGATGATCGCGCCCACCCGGGTGGCGGCGATCGTGGTGACCGGGGTGGTGGGGTTCGCCACCACGTTGTGGTACTACGTGCTCGGTGCCGCCGACGTGGCCCTGACCCAACTGCTGGTCGAGATCCTCACCGTGGTGGTGATGGTGCTGGTACTGCGCCGGTTGCCCGCCCGGTTCCGTCCGGCATCCACCCGCCGCCGGCTCGGAGCCGGCGGGTTGGCGCTCGCGGCGGGGCTGGCGACGACCGCCGGGGTGCTGATACTGACCGGCCGTCGTCCGATGTCCCCGGCCGGCCAGTACTACGTCACCGAAGGTGAGAACCTCACCGGCGGCCAGAACGTGGTGAACACCATCCTGGTTGACTTCCGGGCGCTGGACACCCTGGGGGAGTTGACGGTGTTGGGCGTGGCAGGGGTCGCCGTGGCTGCCATCCTTTCGGTGCGGCGCCCGAGGCCGGTGCAGCGGCCCGAACCACCTCTTCGCCACGGCGGGGGGCTGACCGACGCCGTGCACAACACCGTCTTCCTGCGCACCCTGCAGCGAGGCGTCGGCCCGGCCGTGCTGGTGCTCTCGGTGTTGTTCCTGTTCCGGGGCCACCAACTGCCCGGCGGCGGGTTCATCGCGGCGCTCATCGGCGGCGCCGGCCTGGCGCTGACCTACCTTTCCGCCCCGCGGGACAGAACGATTCGGATGTCCTTTATGGCGCTGATCGGGTCGGGAGTCATTGTCGGTGCGGGCATCGGCCTGGTGGGCCTGGCCGAGGGGTCCTTCCTACGCCCGCTGCACGGCTCGCTGCTCGGTATCGACCTGACCACTGCGCTGGCTTTCGACGCCGGGGTGTACCTGGCGGTGTTGGGCATCGTGCTGGCCGCGATCAACCTGCTGGGCTCTGAGCGTGCGGACGCCGTGCCGGCGGCCCGGTGGGGCGATTCAGCACCCGCGCCAGGCCGTCCGCTGGCAGGGCCGGCCTCCAGCCGCGAGCGGGCCGACGCCCACATCCACCCGGGACCGCCAGACTTCGGTACGGGGCGGGTTGCGGGGCCGGGGCGGGCCGCGTCCGGTGGACGAACCGATTCCGACGACGCCACGGAGGTGAGGCGGCGATGACGCTGGCGCTGACGGCGGGCCTGTTGATCGGCGGGGCGGTCTACCTGTTCCTGCAACGGGAGATGTTCCGGGTGATCCTCGGGTTCATCTTGCTTTCCCACGGGGTGAACCTCATTCTGTTCGCAGCCGGCGGTGCCAGCCGGCGCACCGAACCTCTCGGCGGCGATCTGGACCCGGACGTGGTGGCCGACCCGTTGCCGCAGGCTTTCGTCCTTACCGCGATCGTGATCGCCTTTTCCATCACGGTGGTCATGCTGGTGCTGGCCGTGGCCGGACGCCGCGGGGATGACACGCACGACAACGTTCCCGACCATCTCGATGACTACCCCGACCCCGACGTCGGCCCCGCGGCCGGCCGCGACGACGCCGGGCTCGTCGCGGATGCTGGGGATGCCGGGCTCGCCGCGGACGCTGGGCACTCCACGGTTGGAGACTCCGCGGACGCTGGGCACTCCACGGTTGGAGACTCCGCGGACGCTGGGAACTCCAGGCTTGGAAACTCCGCGAACGCTGGGAACGCTGCGGACGCCGGGGACGTCGCCGCGACGATCACCCGAGGAGCACGGCAATGACCGGCGTCGTACTGGCCCTTTTCGTGGCCGTCCCGTTACTAAGCGGCGGGGCGCTCATCGCGATCCCGCATCGCGCCCGGCTGCATCAGGTGGCGCTGCTGACGCTTTTGGCGTTGCACACCGTGGGTGCCGTCGCGCTGGTGTTGGCCACCCGGGACGGGACCGTGCTGGCCCACGGCATCGGCGCATGGACGTTCGGGATCGCGATCCCGTTCGTGGCCGACCTGTTCTCCGCGCTCATGCTCACCGTGACCGGTCTGCTGTCGCTGGTGTGCGCCTGGTTCGCCACGCTCACCCCGGTGGGCCGCACCCGCTACCTGGCGCCGGCAGTGCTGATCCTGGTGGCCGGGGTCAACGGCGCGTTGCTGACCGGGGACATCTTCAACCTGTTCGTATTCATCGAGGTCATGCTGCTGCCCTCCTACGCGCTGTTCGTGCTGGCCGCCCCGCGGCGCGGCGGTCTGCGCCAAGTGGCCGGGGCGCGGCTGTACATCACGGTGAACCTGCTCACCTCAACCCTGTTCCTGGCGGGGGTGGGGCTGGTATACGGCGTCACCGGCACGGTGGTGCTGGCCGAACTCGCCGGCCTCGCGGCCGCCGATCCCACGGTCGCGATCGCCGCGACAGTGTCCCTGTTCGCGCTGTCGATCAAGGCCGCGGTGGTGCCGGTACACGGGTGGCTCGCGCGGGCCTATCCCTCCACGTCCCCGGCGATCAACGCCTTGTTTTCGGGGTTGCACACCAAGGTGGCCATCTACGCGATCTACCGTATCTATGCGGTGATGTTCGACGGCGACGAGCGGTACCTGTGGGTGGGGGTGGTCGCCTTCACCCTCACCATGATCATCGGCGTGCTCGGGGCGGTGGGGGAGAGCCGGGGCCGCACCGTACTGGCCTTCCACATGGTCAGCCAGATCGGGTACATCCTCATGGGCGTCGCGCTGTTCGGGCCGCTGGGCCTGACCGCGGGCATCTTCTATCTGCTGCACCACATGATCGTCAAAGCCTCCCTATTCCTGTCAGTGGGCGCGGTGGAGGTCACTCACGGCACCGACCGCCTGGGGAAGGTCACCGGTGTTGCTCGCCGCGACCCGGTGCTGGCGGTGGCCTTCTTCATCGCCGCACTGTCGCTGGCCGGCCTGCCGCCGTTCTCCGGGTTCGTGGCCAAGTACAGCCTGATCCTGGCGTCCATCGACACCCGTCAGATCGCCGCCGCGGTAGCGATGGTGGTGGTCAGCCTCATCACGTTGTTATCCATGCTGAAGATCTGGTCCGGCATGTTCTGGGGCCGGCCCGAACCCGCGCCCGACGGCGAACCGGCGCCGGACGGCGCAGCGGCACGAGTGCAGCCGGTGCCGGCGGGCGTGGGCGCCACTGCCGACGCCGGCGGCACCGCCGGTGCCCATGGTGCCGCAGCGGCCGACCCCGCCGGGCAGGATGAGACCTCCGATCGGCAAGCACCCGCACCGGCAGGCGGCCCGAGTACCGCAGCGGCGGGTGCGGACACCGGTCCGGACGCTGGCGCCGTCGTCGGCCGCCGGGTGGGGCTGCGGTTGACGATGCCCGCGCTGGCGCTGGCGGCGATCACCACCACGTTGGGCCTGGGCGGTGAGGTGTTGCTGTCGCTGGCCGAGGTCGCCGCCGGCAACCTGATCGACACCAGCGCGTACATCGAGGCGGTGAGGCAAGGATGAGTTGGCTGACCTGGCCGGTTCGGTTGGTGGTGTTCGTGTTCTGGTTCGCCTGGGCCGTCATCACCTCCAACCTCACCGTGGTGCGGGACCTGGTAACCCCGGGGCAGAACTCCACGCCCGGGTTCGTGGAGTTGCCCACCCGCTGCGCCACCGATCTGGAGATCACCTTGTTCGGGGCGATCATCACCTTGACCCCCGGCACGTTGACGATGGGCATGCAGGTGACCGACGAGGGCACTCGGGTGCTGTACGTGCACGGGATGTACAACGATTCGGCCGATGACCTACGCGCGGACCTGCGGCATATGGAGGACTGGTTGCTGTGGGCGGTCCGCCGAAAGCGGGTGAGGACGTGATCGCTCTCGACATCGCCATCGTGGTTCTGGTGGGCGTGTGCGTCCTCGCGGCGGCGCGGATGCTGATCGGACCCACGGACGCCGACCGTGCTGTGGCCGCGGACCTGTTCACGTTCTCGGTGCTGGGCCTGATCGCGCTGGTCGGGGTGCGTTCGGGATCGGTTGCCACCTTCGACCTGCTGCTGATCGCCACGTTGGTGGGGTTCCTCTCCGGGCTCTCCTTGGCCCGCGCGTTGACGAGGGGGAGGCGATGACCGTGTGGGACGTGGTCGGGCAGGTGTTCATCCTCGCCGGGGTGGTGCTGTTCGCCGTCGCGGGCGCGGGGTTGTTCCGGTTCCCCGACGTGTACACCCGGGTCTCGGCCGTCGGGACGGCGGCGGGGCTGGGTATCGGACTGATCGTGGTGGGAGCGCTCGCGCTGCAACCGGGACTGGCCAGCGGGATCAAGGTACTGGGGATCGTGATCTTCCAGCTGAGCACCTCAGCGGTGGCGACCTCGGCGATCGGCCGGGCGGCCTACCTGGCTCGTTCACCGATCAACCGGGTGACGTTCAACGAACTCACCGCCACCGAGCCGCCCGACGAGGGCCAGGATCCGGAGATGCGGCCCGGCGACGGCACGGGTCCGGCAGGTCGGCCCAACGAGGGCTAGGATTCGGGGCGGCCCAGCGAGGGCTCGGATCCGGGGCGGCCCAGCGAGGGCTCGGATCCGGTGCGGCCCGGCGAGCGGGGGCCCGGCACAGGACGCGGGCGACAGGGAATAGGACCCGGCCTCGAGCCAATGCTGCCGGCCCACCAGGACGGGCTCGGCACGGCGGGACTACTCCACGTTGGCGAGGAAGGCTTCGATATCTTCGGCTACCTGCGCGGGTTGCTCGCCGTTGACCGCGTGCGAGGCACCCTCGTAAAGGTGGATGGTTCCCTGTGGCAGGGCCGCGACGGCAGTCTGGTAAGCCGCGGTCGCATCGAGCATCACCGAGTCCCCGGCAATGATGGCCATCACCGGCATGTCCAGGGCGCCCAGCCCCTCCGGCTCGATCCGGGTGGGCTGGGGTAGGCGCAGGGTGTAGTGCTGCATGCCGGCCTCGATCATCTGCGCCACCGGCTCGTCCTCCACCGGTGCGCCTCCGGCGGTGTAGGAGTTGAAACTGTCTCGCCATGATTTCGGAAGCCAGGGCAGCGACGCCGGGATCGAGCGGATCACGGTGCCCAATGGCATGTCATCGAACACGAACACGGGATCCAACAACGACATCGAGGCCACCGTCTCCGGATGGTGCAGCGCGAGGTTGACGGTGTTCCATCCGCCGATCGACAGACCCACTAGATGGAACTG
>DATGSR010000047.1:0-2849 GCA_035302405.1 Beutenbergiaceae bacterium | reverse complement strand
CCCGGCAATCCAAGCGCGGCGGCCCTGCTCGCGTGCACCCGCCCCCGGGTCTGCTGGATGAGACGGTGCACAGCGGCACCTTGAGTTCTCGTTAGTCTGTGGGCCATGCCGAGCAGACCCGACCAGAGCCCCGCCCCCGTATCGCCGTCTGACCCCGACCACCTTTCCACCCCGGCCCAGCACCTGGCCTCCGGCTCCCGCACCGGTGCCGCCCTGGAGATGCCGGCGGAACTGCGCGACGACGTGCGGATGCTGGGGGAGATGTTGGGCACCGTGCTCGCCGAGGCAGGCGGGCAGGACCTGCTCGACGACGTGGAAAAACTCCGGGAACTGACCATCACCGCCTACTCCGAACCGGGGTCCGACGCTTTCTCCCGCGCCGAGGAACTGGTGGAGTCCTTCAGCCTGGCGCGCGGGGAGGAAGTAGCCCGGGCGTTCACCGCCTACTTCCACCTGGCCAACCTCGCCGAGGAGTTTCACCGCGTGCGGGTACTGCGCCAACGTGACGTTCCTCCCGGCGAACGCGCCGCCGTCGGGCGCCCACCGGAGGACTCCTTGGGCCAGGCGCTGGAGTACCTCACCGAACAGGTGGGCCGGGAGGAGGCCATCACCCGGGTGCAGCAGATGGAGTTCCGCCCGGTCCTCACCGCCCACCCCACCGAGGCACGACGACGAGCGGTCGCCTCGTGCATCCGGCGTATCAGTGATCTGGTGGGCACCTGGGACGACCCGCGCCTGGGCGTCCGGGAGCGGGCCGAGGTGCGCCGCGCGCTGATCTCGGAGATCGACACGCTGTGGCGTACCTCGCCGCTACGGGCGGACAAACCCACCCCGCTGGATGAGGTGCACACCGCGATGGGCGTCTTCGAACAGACCCTGTTCGCGGTACTGCCCACGATGTACCGCCGGTTGGACGACCTGATCGACGGGGGGCCCGAAGCGATCACGCGGCCACCGCAGTCACGGCCGTTCGTGCGGCTGGGCTCCTGGATCGGCGCGGACCGGGACGGCAACCCCAACGTCACCGCCGACATCACGCGGTCCGCCGCCGCCCTGGCCGCCGAGACGGTGCTGGCGAACCTGGAGCAGGCGGCCGACCGGATCGGCCGAGCGCTGACCCTGGACGCTCAGACCACCCCGGCTACCGCGGAGTTGGAGGCGCTGTGGAACCGGCACCGGCGGATGTCCACCGAACTGACCGCGGACATCGCCACCCGTTCCCCGAACGAACCGTACCGGCGGGTGCTGCTGATGATCGCCGAGCGGATCAAGGCCACCCGGCTGCGCAACGCGGACTTGGCCTACGCCGATGCCGAGGAGTTGCTCGCCGATCTGCGGGTGGTCCAGGACTCACTGACGCAGGTGGGGGAGAAGCGCAAGGCCTACGGCCCGGTCCAGGACCTCATCTGGCAGGTGGAGACCTTCGGGTTCCACCTCGCCGAACTGGAGGTGCGCCAGCACGCCCAGGTCCACAGCCAAGCCCTGGCCGAGATCGACGCCGGCGACGACCTCAGCCCGATGACGGAGGAAGTGCTGGAGACCTTCCGCTCCATCGCCGCGATCCAGGACCGGTACGGGCAGTTGGCCGCCCGGCGCTACATCGTCTCCTTCACCACCTCCGCGCAGGACGTGGCCAACGTTTTCCGGCTGGCCACCGAGGCGCTCGGCTCGGCGGAGGAAGCGCCGGTGCTAGATGTGGTGCCGCTGTTCGAGACCTTTGCCGACCTGCAGGCCAGCACCGAGGTGCTCAGCCAGATCATCGAGCTGCCCGAGGTCAGCGCCCGGTTGGCGGCCACCGGCCGGCGCATGGAAGTGATGCTCGGCTACTCCGACTCCTCCAAGGACGTGGGGCCGGTTTCGGCGACGTTGGCGCTGTATGACGCCCAGTCCCGCATCGCGGCCTGGGCCGAGGAGCACGACATCACCCTCACGTTGTTCCACGGGCGCGGTGGAGCGCTGGGCCGCGGCGGGGGGCCGGCGAACCGGGCGCTGATGTCCCAGCCGCCGGGGTCGGTGGAGGGCCGGTTCAAACTCACCGAACAAGGTGAAGTGATCTTCGCCCGGTACGGGGACCCGGTGATCGCCGCCCGGCACATCGAGCAGGTGGCCTCGGCCACGTTGCTGGTGTCCACACCCGCGATCGAGGAACGCAACGCCACTGCGGCCCGTGACTTCGCTGAGGTGGCCGCCACGCTCGACCGGCTCTCCCGGGAGCGGTTCTTCGAGTTGATTCACGCCGAGGGGTTCCCGGCCTGGTTCGCCCAGGTGACCCCCCAGGAGGAGGTCGGCTGGTTGGCGCTGGGTTCGCGCCCGGCGCGCCGCGGCCTGAGCGTGGAGTCCCTGGAGGACCTCCGCGCGATCCCCTGGGTGTTCGCATGGACGCAAGCCCGGATCAACCTCACCGGCTGGTTCGGCCTGGGGTCGGCGCTGGCCGGGGCGGGCGACCTGGAATTGCTGCGCGATGCCTACCGGCGTTGGCCGCTGTTCACCACGATGATCGACAACGTGGAGATGTCGCTGGCCAAGACCGATGAACGTATCGCCCGGCGGTACCTGGAATTGGGTAACCGGCCGGACCTGACGGAACTGGTGCTGGAGGAGATGGCCCTCACCCGTCAGTGGGTGGTGGACATCACCGAACAGGAACGGTTGCTGGCCGGGCACAACGTGCTGGGCCGGGCGGTGCAACTGCGCAGCCCTTACGTCGATGCGCTGTCCCTGATCCAGTTGCGGGCACTGCGCGCACTGCGGGCCGACGACGGGGAGGGGCCGGTCGATGACCAGCTGCGCCGGGTGATGCTGCTGTCTGTCAACGGCGTGGCCGCCGGGCTGCAGAACACCGGCTGAGC
>DATGSR010000046.1:0-2472 GCA_035302405.1 Beutenbergiaceae bacterium | reverse complement strand
AAGCTGACAGCGCGGGTTCGATTCCCGTCACCCGCTCCATTCCCCCGGGGCCCTCGGCCCTGGGTTACGTGCGGGCCGATGCAGTCCTGGGGTCTCAGCGCACCGAACTCTGGCCGCCGTCCACCGGGATCAGTTGACCAGAGATGAACCGGGATCCGGGCGAGGCCAGGAACACCATGACCGGACCGAGGTCGTCCTTGGGGTCGCCGTACTTTTGCCCCATGGCGATGGACTGCTCGTTCTGCCAGAAGTGGGCCGTTCGCCCCTCCTCGTCCATTCGGGCGAGGGCCTCGTCGTACATCGGGGTGGCGATCGCGGGCAGGATGGCATTGACGCGGATCCCGTCCTTGCCCCACGAGCCGGCAGCCGTCCGAGTCCAGGAATGCACCGCACCTTTCGAGGCGGAGTAGGCAGGGGCGCTCACCTCGGGCCGTAGGCCGGAGATGGACCCGAAGTTGATGATCGAACCGCCGGCAGCCTTCATGTGGCGGTGTGCTGCGGCGTTGGTGAGCATCGTCCCGCGCACGTTGATGGCGAACATCAGATCCCAGTCCTCTACCGGGGTGTCCTCGGCCGGGGAGGAGCGCTGGATCGCGGCGGGGTGGGCCAGGACGTCCAAGCCGCCCATGTGCGCGGCTGCCTCGTCGAAAGCGCGGTCCACGCCGGCCTTGTCCGAGACGTCCACCGCCATGAAGGACACGGCGCCGGGCCCGGTGTCCGTCGCTGTTTGCGCGACCGCGCGTCCTTCGTCCTCCAGTATGTCCATGGCCACCACAGTTGCGCCGGCCTCAGCGTAGGCCGCGACGGTGGCGGCGCCCATCCCGCGTGCTGCCCCGGTGACAACTATCCTCATGCCAGCCAGATCCATCGTGGTGTCCCCTCTGCTAGTCAGTTGGCTGAGTCCTTCTCCCGGGTTGACCAGTCCGCCCGGAAGGTCTCATGGTGCCGACCGTAGACCGCGGCGCGGTACAGCGCAGGACGACGGTGGAAGGACGACGGCGGAAGTGCACGACCGGCAGGCCCAGCAAAGTGGGACGTGGCTGCAGGTTCGAAGGGCACCACGGCTTCGATGGGCACCGCGGCCGCGGCGTCATCACTCCGTGAGCGCGGACCTGAACTCAGGATTGGCATCGAGCCAGTCCCGGACCGCCTGAGCTGCTTCTCCGTCGTCGTACTCGTTGACGATCATGTTCTCGATCTCGCCATACTGCTCGTCCGACAGCCAGAATTCGCCCATGCGGTCGGCAACCTCGGGAAACCGGCTGGAGAACTCATGGTTGGCGGTCAAGTGGAGTGTCTCCGTCTCCCCGAAAGCCAGTTCCGGGTCCTCCAGGTCCTTAACCGGATACGCGGTGTTAGCCCAGTAGGGACGCCACAACGTGACGACGATGTCTTCTTCGTTATCGATGGCATTACCGAGTTCAGCAAGCATGGCAGCGGTGCTCGACTCGACCAACTCGAAGTTCTCTTCCAAGCCGTAAGCCGGGAATACCGAATTCCGGGTCGTGGTGTTGAGGCCGGAGCCCGCTTCGATCCCGATGATGCGGCCGCCCAGTTCGTCGGCGTGATCGTTGAGTTCCGCGATCGAATTGATGTCGGTGTACTCGGGAACGGCGAGGGTGAGCAGCGCGTTGTCCTGGTAGACGCCCAGATCTTCCAGATCGTCACCGTACTCCTCGAGGTAGACGCCGTGCGTAGTAGGGAGTTGGCTAGAAATGATGTCCACGGCACCGCTGGCAGCGGCCGAGTACAACGGCCCCGCATCGGCGATCTCCACGAACTCCACCTCATAACCCTCTTCCACGAGGAGTTCCTGCCAGATGTTCGCCACGATGATTCCGTCGTACCAGCCCGAGATGATCCCGAACTTGATCGGCTCGGTTGGTTCACCGTCGCCGCTGGCGTCACCATCTCCGCTGCAACCTGCGAGGAGCAAAGTAGCGGCGAGGCCAATGGAAACCTTCTTCGCGACGTTTGCGCGTGTTCGGGACATCGATTCCTTTCACGGGGCGGCCTGTCACCGGAGGCAGAGCGGGGGTTTCCCTAGAGGGCAGACCGCGCGGACTGTCATTGCACGATGCCGGGCCCGTCACTCGCAGCGACGTCGAAACCGGACAACGTGCCGGTGCGTGCGCCGGGGACGGCCTCGGATCACTCCACTGACCGTACCGGGCGGGTGCGGGCAAATCGAATCCACTGGCCATGCAATCACGGGGCCTGCACGCGGCCGTGGCGTCCTTACCGAGTCTTCGAACACGAACGCCAACCGGGCGCGGGGTTCACTCAACGTGATGTTCGACGGCGATGGCGAACGCGGTAGCCCTGCGAACGGGCTACCGTGGCACCGTGCTTCTCTCCGACCGTGATATTCGCGCCGAGTTGCGCTCCGGCGGCATCAGTCTGGATCCGCTGGATGAGACCCTGATCCAGCCGGCGAGCGTGGACGTGCGTCTGGACCGGTTCTTCCGGTTG
>DATGSR010000045.1:0-5401 GCA_035302405.1 Beutenbergiaceae bacterium | reverse complement strand
CCGTTGATGTGACCTCGCGTACGCCGTCGGCGGATCGTTCTTGCACTCTCACCCCGAGAGTGCCAATAATGGCGTTAGCACTCTCAGCATGAGAGTGACAATTTTGGCCGGTAAGGCGAGATGCTCCGGGGCACGTGACGTGAACGTGCCGCGGGCGTCGTCCGTCGCGGGCGTCGAGCCGGCTGCTCATCCCCCAGCAGGAGGATCAAACCCGAATGGCAAAGATGATCGCCTTTGATGAGGAGGCCCGTCGCGGGATGGAGCGTGGGCTCAACACCCTCGCTGACACCGTGAAGGTCACCCTCGGCCCGAGGGGACGCAACGTCGTCCTGGAGAAGAAGTGGGGCGCTCCCACGATCACCAACGATGGTGTATCCATCGCTAAGGAGATCGAACTCGAGGAGGCCTACGAGAAGATCGGCGCGGAGCTCGTCAAGGAAGTCGCGAAGAAGACTGACGACGTCGCCGGTGACGGCACCACCACCGCCACTGTGCTCGCACAGGGCCTCGTCCGCGAGGGTCTGCGCAACGTGGCCGCCGGTGCCAACCCGATCGCCCTGAAGCGCGGCATCGAGAAGGCCGTCGAGGCCGTGACCGAGGCGCTGCTGAACAACGCCACCGAGATCGAGACCAAGGAGCAGATCGCTGCTACCGCGGCCATCTCCGCCGGTGACCCGGCCATCGGTGAACTGATCGCCGAGGCCATGGACAAGGTCGGCAACGAGGGTGTCATCACCGTCGAGGAGTCCCAGGCCCTGGGTCTGGAACTCGAGCTGACCGAAGGTATGCGCTTCGACAAGGGCTTCCTGTCCGCGTACTTCGTCACCGACCAGGAGCGTCAGGAGGCTGTCCTCGAGGACGCCTACGTGCTGCTGGTGGAGTCCAAGATCTCCAACGTCAAGGACCTGCTGCCGCTGCTGGAGAAGGTCATCCAGTCCGGCAAGCCGCTGATCATCATCTCCGAGGACGTCGAGGGCGAGGCCCTGGCGACCCTGGTGGTCAACAAGATCCGCGGCACCTTCAAGTCCGTGGCCGTCAAGGCCCCCGGCTTCGGTGACCGCCGCAAGGCAATGCTGAACGACATGGCCATCCTCACCGGTGGTCAGGTCATCTCCGAGACCGTGGGTCTGTCCCTGGAGAACGCCACCCTCGACATGCTGGGCCAGGCCCGCAAGGTGGTTGTGACCAAGGACGAGACCACGATCGTGGAGGGCGCCGGCGAGGCCGAGGCGATCGAGGGCCGGGTCAACCAGATCCGCGCCGAGATCGAGAACTCCGACTCCGACTACGACCGCGAGAAGCTCCAGGAGCGCCTGGCCAAGCTCGCCGGTGGTGTGGCCGTCATCCGTGCGGGTGCCGCCACGGAGGTGGAGCTCAAGGAGCGCAAGCACCGCATCGAGGACGCAGTTCGCAACGCCAAGGCCGCTGTGGAGGAGGGCATCGTCGCCGGTGGTGGCGTGGCCCTGATCCAGGCCGCAGCCAAGGCGTACGAGAGCCTGAACCTCGAGGGCGATGAGGAGACCGGTGCGAGCATCGTGCGCACCGCGATCGACGCTCCGCTGAAGCAGATCGCCGTGAACGCCGGCTTCGAAGGCGGCGTGGTGGTGGAGAAGGTCCGTGGCCTCCAGGAGAACCACGGCCTCAACGCCCAGACCGGGGAGTACGAGGACCTGCTCGCCGCAGGCATCAACGACCCGGTGAAGGTGACCCGCTCGGCGCTGCAGAACGCGGCCTCGATCGCTGGTCTGTTCCTGACCACCGAGGCCATCGTGGCCGACAAGCCGGAGCCGCCCGCCCCGGCTGCCGGCGGTGGCGAGCCCGACATGGGCGGCATGGGCTTCTGAGCCTGAGCTGACCCGCAGTAATACTGCACCCAGCGGCCCCCGGTCCCACGCGGACCGGGGGCCGTTGTCGTTGCGCAGGCGGGCAGGCGGCGCTGCCAGCGCACGGAGTCGGAACGGGCCAGCCTGGCCGCTGGTGGCTGTCCTCGCGTACGGGGCGCCGCTGGAACGGGACGGCCTGAGTCGATTGGGCGGTGACGGCGCCGCGCCGGATCGAGGTCAGGTGTGGGTGAGCGCGGCAAGTTCGGCGTGCAGGTTCGATCGGGCCTGCTCCTGCCACAACTCCCGGCCACGGGCCGTGCGATACAGCGGCTGCAGTTCCAACAGGCGGCGGACGACGGCGGTGCGCCCCTTGGCGAAGTCCGGTTCTGGAACGTGGGCGTACTCCGCGCGCACATCGGCGGTGTAACGCCGGTAGCCGGCCGGGTCGCGCCCCAGGACGGCCAGATCGGCATCGCAGAGCAATTCCCCGTGATGATCGCCGGATTCGGGGGAGTGCGAGCGGGTGAGCAACACCAGTCTTGCCACCTCGTCGATGGTGTCTTGCGTGAGGGCGGTGGCGGGACCGTTGTGGCTGGCCGGCGTAGTCCCGGGCGCGGTGGTACCTCTGCCGGAAGCGAGGAGGCGGCCTAGTGCGAGTCGGGCCAGCTCTGCGCTGGCTTCTTCATCCACATCCGGTTCACCGTTGTAGACGGCGTCGTGGAACCACGCGGCCAGCGTCACCGGCAGGGGTGGCGGTTCCGGTCGGCAGAGCCGGTCAAGGGCGGCGAGCACGTCACGGAGGTGACGCATGTCGTGGTAGCGCCGGTGGGGTTCGTCCCAGCGGTCGAGTAACTCAGCGCCGAGCGCGGTGAGGCCGCTGTCGGCTGTGGTCTCGGCACCGGCAGCGGCACTGGCACCAGTCGCGGGACTGGCACCGGCAGCGGGAGTGGCGCCGGCTGCGGGAGCGGCGGCGGCTGCGGGACTGGCACCTGCGCCGACCCCCGCGCTGGGTGCGACGTCCGGATCGCCGGTGATAGGCAGTGTGCGCCACGCAGCGGTGAGTGTGCGGCGCAGCATCTCGCGGCGATCGCGGGCGGGGATGCGCAGACCCGAGGCGCGCAGGCGTCGGATCAACTCCCGGCCGCTGACCGGTTGCGCGCCCAGGGCCACTAGGTCGTCGTATCGCTCGGCGGGCACGTCGTAGTGGTCGCCGTCGAAGGCGCGCTCGTGCAGGCCGGCGCGGGCGGCGAAGTCGTGCAGTTCGGATAGCGATTCATCGGAGACCAGGTGCGCGAAGATCGTCCCGTGCGCCGGCCACAGAGGCGGATCGATAAGGATGGCCACCCGGTCAACCCTATGTGGGCCTACAGGCCCGGGCGGGGGCATGCTCGCGGCGTGCGCGGTGAGGCAGGCGTGCACCTGCTCGGCATCCCGGGTGCCGGCATGCTTGAGGAAACCGCCCACGTCGTTGTGGACGGTGGGTTCCGGGTCGGCGGCCAAGGTCACGGCGACCGCGAACGCTTCGGCGAGTTCCTCGGGCTGTCGTGGCCGATGACGCGCAACGGCGCAGCCATCGTCGTCCGCCGGCGAAGGGGCTCACGGCCCGGCCAGGCTATGTACTGGGGCGAGTGAGCGTCCGGCCAGGTAGCCGCCGACCACCGGCGGTGCCGCACGGTCGACCATGTCCCAGGTGGCGATCCGGTCGTGCAGGCCAGGGCCCCGTTCTGCGCATGCCGAGGACCCGGCCGGATCCGGCCGGGTGCGGGGCGGGGTCTTCAGGTATGCCAGGTGTGCCAGGTGACATCGGTGTCGGTCACCGTGGCGGTGAGGTCATGGGTGTGTACGTAGGTGTGGTGCCGCTGGCACAGCAGCGCCCCGTTGCTCAGATCCGTGGGGCCTCCGTTGACCCAATGGTCCACGTGATGCGCATCGCACCATTGTGGTGGGATTGTGCATCCCGGGAAGGTGCATTGCTTGTCCCGGAGCCACAGCGCCCGGTGCTGCCCGGGGGTGAATAGGCGCTTCTCCTGCCCCATGTCCAAGATCTCACCGTCGGCGCCCAGCACGACAGGGACGATCCCCGCGTCGCAGGCCATTCGCCGGACCGTCGTGGGCGAGAGGACCTGGCCGGTCATGGTGACGCCCGCGCCCTGGGTGGCTGATAGCAAGTCGGAGAACGGAATCACCACCACGACCTGTGCTTTGGTGCTCTTCGGCACGCCCTCGGGAGCGCTGACGCCCCTCCGGATTGCCGTGACTACGGCGTCGGCCCGCCGCTGGGGAGCGCTGCGGGGGTCAGGGTTGCCCTCGTCGTCCTTCTCCGGCGCGGACAGTGCAGCGATCGCCGCCTCGACAACTGCGGCCGCTTCAGGCTCCAACGTCAACCGGTACTCAGTCATATTCTCGCCGGCCGGCAACTTGTACAAGGTGCGGAAACTGCGATCGCGACGCTCGTCGTCGTCCTGCTCCTTGGCCGGTTTGATGATCCGCTTCGCCTGGCGTAGTACGACGCCCAGTTCCCGGTCGCTCCAGCCACGGCGCCGCGTGGACCTTTGCGTCCGGTCCTGGCGTCCGAGCGGGTCGTACTCGCAGGTCTGCTCGTCGGCGAGGTCCGCCACGGTATCTGCGGCGCCGTCGTTGATGGTCTTCATCGCTTCTGCCAACGGCTCGGGATCAGCGTGGGGTTCGACGTCCTGATGGAACCGGACGATCGCCGACGCGCGCGTGATGTTGATGAGCCCGGCGTCGAAGGCCGCGAGCGTTTCCTCCAGGGTTTCTCGAGGTTCCTTCAGTGCTCGGCCGAGCCGTGCCATGGTTGCGGCATGCCCGGGTGCCGGCGCCGGCGCGTCCTCGCTCTGGGCGTGCATCAGGAAATCGACATCGCCCATACCGCGATCCTTCGGCAATCCGCGAGCAATGGCTTCCCCGCTCGCGTGCGCCTCCACGCGGGCCAATTCATGCCGCACCCTGCCAACCAGCGTGAGGACCTCGATCAACTCTGACTCGCCTGCCTGCCACCACTGCCCGCCCGCCAGCGCGTCCAGCGACTGGCGCACCTGCCCCAAAGAGGACGGCGCCCGGGTCACCGGGTCGGCGGTAGTTGTGGTCGACATAGAACAACCGTACTAACGCCCACTGACATTCGCCCGAACCGAATGAAATCTGTGGATAGCCGCGTGCATCTGGGCCCGGATGTGGACGCCACCCCGTCGGTCGTGACGACTGGAACCGGTCCCTGTGTTTCTCCACAGCCGGCCCTTCCTTCCCCAATGGCTCGGGGCACAGTCGAAACCGCCCACGGCACGCGCCTAGCGTGCGTTGTGCCGCCGGGAGGGACCCGCGGGGAAGGAGCCCATCATGTCCAGGTTCGAAGTCGATACCGCCGAGGTGGCCAACGCCGCCGCGGCCGCCAACCGATCAGCGACGGCGATCAACACCGAAGTGGCCAACATGTTCCGCATCCTCACCGCACTGCAGTCTGCGTGGCGTGGTAGTGCATCGACGGCGTTCGCGGCTCTGGCCCAGGAATGGCGCGGAACCCAGCAGCAAGTCGAGGCAAACCTGCAGCGGATCTCCGA
>DATGSR010000044.1:0-19213 GCA_035302405.1 Beutenbergiaceae bacterium | reverse complement strand
GCGGTGGTGCTGATCGCCCACTCCGGCCACGTGCTGACCGTGCGCAAACGCGGGACGAAGCGATTCATGCTGCCCGGCGGCAAGCCGGAACCCGGCGAGTCACCGGCTCAAGCCGCCGTACGCGAGTGTGCCGAGGAAGTGGGGGTGGAGCTGCAGCCGGAGGAGTTGCAGCCGGTGGGACGGTTCACCGCGCCGGCTGCCAACGAGGCCGACCATCTCGTCCGCGGCACGATCTTCACCCACCCGTTGGTCGGCTCCCCCAGCCCCGCGCGGGAGATCGCGGAAATGCGCTGGCTCGACCCTCGCCGTCGCCCGCTACCGGAGGACCTCGCACCGCTGCTCGCCGCACATGTGATCCCCGTATTGAACTCCGGGGCGAAGGAGTGCTAGTACGCTCTTCCTGACTTAATGGGGGCGCCGTCGGGGGCGCTGGGGCGTCGGGGAGCACAATGGCCGGGTTCACTCGCAGCCGGTGGCCGGTCGTCGGCCGGGACGGGGAGATCGACGACGCCCTCGGCCTGCTCAACGCCGGGAGCCGAGGACTGATCATCCACGGCGAGGCGGGGGTGGGCAAGACGACGCTGGCGAACACACTCCTGAAGCAATTGAGCGCCGGCCCTGACTCCCCGCACCTGGTGCGACTGCGTACCGACGCTGCGGTGCTGTCCACACCCTGGACCGTATTCGCCGATGTGCTGGACCCGGTGGGCGGGGACTCCGCATCCCTCACCCATGCCCTGGGTCAGTTGTTGCGGCGGTTCTCCGGCGCCGGCCCGGTGATGCTGCACCTGGAGGATGCGCACCTGCTTGATGTGCCCAGTGCGACGGCGTTGTCCGAACTCATCCAATCCACGAACGTCACCGTGTTGGCCACCACCCGCAGCGAACCGGGCCCGCCGGCACCACTGGTGGCGCTGTGGCGAGCCGGGTTCTTGAACCGGCTGGACCTGCACCCGCTGGACCCGGCCATCGTGAGCGACCTGGTCAGCCAATTCCTCGGCGGCGCCGTCACGCAGGAGTGCAGCCGTCGGATGTGGCGAACCACAGGCGGCAACCCCCTGTATCTGCGGGAGTTGGTCCTGGCGCTGCTGGAGTCGCAGGCGCTGGGCGTCGTCGATGGCGCCTGGTCCTGGGATGGCACCGGACCCCCGGGCAAGCGCATCGTGGACCTGGTCAGGCACGAGTTGACGGGCTTGGAAGCTCCGGTCCGGGAGGTGGTCGACCTCGTCGCGCTCGGCGGGACGATGCCGGTGGAGCGTCTTGCGGAAGCGGTCACCGATGAGGCGCTGCGTACGGTGCTGGACAGTGGGCTGCTGGTGTTGGACCAGGACGACCGCACCGGCCGCGGCTTGGTCCGCATCACGCACCCGATCCACGCCGAAGCGATCCGCTCCTTGATCCTGCCTGGACAACGCCGCGCGCTGTTCCACCGCCTCTCCGTGCCACCTGAGGGGACGTCGGATCTCAACGAATTGTTCCACCGGGTCAACTGGGCGCTGCAATGCGGGATCGAACCGGAACCTGATCAACTGCTGGCAGCCACCCGGGCGGCCGCTGAGGTGGAAAGCGCAGCACTGACGATCAGGATGGCCGATGAGGCATTACGGCGCTTCGATGATCCTGCGATCGCCGCGGAGATTCTGATCCTGCGTGCTGAGGCCCACCGGTTCGACGGCAAGACCGACGACGCGCTAGGCGATCTACGCGCCGCGAGGAATAACCTGGAACACCTGGGCGCGACGCCGGAAAGTAAGTCGTTGTGGGTACGCCTCGCCGAACTCACCGCGGACATTCAGCAATACCACCAGGACGACCTCGAGCAGGCCCTCACTACCCTGGACCGCGCAAGCCGGCGCCTGCCGGCCCGGTGCCGCTCGCTTCGCCGGCGCCTACGCATCGGCCGGCTCACCCGGTTGGGTTTCGCCGGCAAGTTCGCCATGTGCGTGCCCGAGATCGAGCAAATGCGTGGGGACCAGTCGTCGGACCACCCTGCCGGCGTGCAACTCGTGCCGGTATTGGCACTGGGGTACGCACAGCAGGGCCGGTTGCACGACGCGCTGCGGGTGTGCACCGAGGCGCTGACCGGTTGGCGCGAGGAGTTCAACGCCTTCCCCTGGGTACATGGTGAGATCCGGTCCGCCTGGTTTATGACGTGCCTGTGGCTAGGGGACATTCAAGCTGCGATCGAACCTCCTGGCGCCCGCCACGCCACGGCCCGGTACGACGAAGCAGTCAGCCAGACGGGCAGCGGACGGTACCAGGCGGCGCTTGGCCAGTGGAATCAAGCCATCCGGGAGTACCGTGGCGCACTCTCCAGATTCGCTGCCCGGGACCCCTCCGGAATGGCACCGCTGGCTTGGATCGGGCTGGCACAGGCGTGTGCGGCGGTGGGAGCCGACGACGACGCCCGAGCCGCGCGCGATCAGTACCTGTCCCTGGCCACCCGCACCACGCGGGCGGTGGAAACCGACTGCCGGCACAGCCTCGTGCAAGTAGCGATCGCGCTGGGCGAGGCCGATGCGCACGACCAGGCCTGCCGTCTGGTGGACTGGAGCGCGGACCAAGGACTATGGCTCGGCGCTCTGCGCGCAGCCCATCTGGCCCTATGCAGTGCCCGGAGCGCCGACCAGGAGGTCCTGCTGCGGGACTTGCAGAGACTGGCGTCCCGGGTGGACGGCCCGGTTCCGACCGCGCTGGTGGAGCATGGCCGGGCTCTGGTCAATGGGGACCCGGAGGTGTTGAGTTACCGGGTGAAAGAACTGGCCGAACTCGGGGTCTGGGTGCCTGTTGCGTCGCAACGGGTTCACCTCACCCCACGCCAGTGGGAAATCGCCAATCTTGTGACCCACGGGCTGTCGAACCGGCAGATCGCCGAGCGGCTGGTGCTGTCGGTGCGCACGGTGGACACGCATGTCGGACATATCTTCGCCAGGCTTTCAGTGCGCTCTCGTGCCGACCTGACCCGCGCGCTCACGCGTGCCCGGTGACCACATCAGGGGCGGGTGTGGATGGGCCGACCGGTGATGATCAGCCCATCCACTCGCTTCTTGGTCAGCCGACCTCGCGGCGCGCGTTCAGTACGGTGCCGGCCAGGGCCAACAACGCCGCCACCACCACGAGGGCGACCACGTCGCCGGGCCCGGTCAGCGGTAACCTGCCGCCTTCAGCCCGATCGCCGTTCGACGCGGCGTTGTTCGCAGCATCGTCGTCCGCCGGTGCCGGAGATTCGGTCACCGTCAGTTCCACCTCATTGCTGTCGGAGCCGGCGAAGTCCTCTGCTCCGGAGTAGGTGGCCTGCACCAAGTACGTACCCGCCTGCATGCCGTTGACGTCGAGGTCCAGGCGCGCGGGACTGCTGAGTTCCACCGGCTCGCCGACAGTCTGCCCGTCAAGGAGGAACTGCACCGTGCCGGTGGGCGTGCCGCGGGCAGGTTCGACCGCGTTCACCTCGGCGGTCAGTTGAACGGTATCGCCGGAACTGACGTTGGTGGAGTCCAGCGAGAGGGCCGTGCTGGTCTGTCCTGGAGCCACCGTGTGGGTGTACGCCGGTGAACTGGCCTCGTGGTGGCCGTGGTCGCCGTCGTAATGGACGATGACCTCTCGGTCTCCCACCCTCAGGTCCGAGACCGGCAGCACCGCTACGCCGTCGAGAAGGTCCACCGGGGCGCCGGCAACCTCCCCGTCCACCTCAAACGTCACCTGCCCCGTGGGCACCGCCCGGGAATCGTGCGTGGGGACGACGCTCGCCGTCAGCACCGTCTCCTGCCCGACCAGCGATGGCTGCGGCTCGCTCCCAGCAGTGACACTGACTTCGGCCGGGGTAACCTGCACCGGCACCTCGTCGGATTGCGCGGGCCGCACCTCATCGTTACCGGAGTAGACGGCCGTGATCATGACCTCGCCGACCTGCAGGTCCGCCACGTCCAGTTGGGCTACGCCGCTCGTAGCGGTCTGCTGCAGCACGACCATCTCCGACTGCGGGAGATCGCCCGCCGGCTCCGGTGTGACACCAGTTGTGCCCAAGGAGACGTCCCCCGCGAAGAACTCCACTTCCCCGTGCACTGGCGCCGCACCGGGCTCAACCACGCTCACCTCCGCCGTCATCCGCACCACCTGTCCGAACCGGGAGTCCGCCGGGTCGACGTCGAGCGTGACGGCTGCCTCCGCACGCTCCACCGCGTGCAGATGCTCGGCGCTGGTCGATGGGCGCAGGTCGTCGTCACCCAAGTACTCCGCCCTGACCTGGCTAGCGCCTACGGGGATCTGGGCCGTCGTCAGGACCGCCGTGTGCTCCTGTACCTGTCGGGCTTCACCAACGGGTTGGTCATCGACGTAGAACTGGACATGACCGCTTGGTTCGGCCTGGGCCGGGAAGCTCGCCTGTATGTCAGCGGTCAGGGTCACTTCCTGCCCGCGCACGCTCGGGTTCGGTTCCGAGGCGACCTCGGTGACGGTCTCACCGCGTTCGACCCTCAGCGTTCGGGCGACGGCCGCGGAGTCGCGGAACTGCGGAGTACCCAGGTAAGTCGCGCTGATCTCCTGCGACCCAGCCCCACCCGCGGCGAACTGCAGGGTGGCCACGCCGTCGATGACGGCCGCCGTGCCCAGCACGTCCCCGTCCCGGCTGAACTCCACCTCACCGCTGATCTGCCCGGAGGCCGGGCTGACGGCGGCGACGGTCGCCGTCGCAGTCACTTGCTGGCCCACGACGGCACTCTGCGGCTGCATCTGCAGGCTCGTGGTGGTCGCCCCCGGATTGACCGTGATCTGGAGGGTGCCCGTAGAACTGTGGAAGTCACCGGTGGACGGCGTGTACTCCGCGCGGACCTGGTGGGAGCCGACGCCGAGCCGGATGGCCTGGAAGGTCGCCCGGCCATCGACCAGCGTGCCGCTGTCCAACAGTTCGCCGCCCTGGTAGAGGTCCACCCGACCCACCGGGGTGTCGGAGGTGTCGTTGTTACTGACGGTCACCGAGTAGGTAACCGGTTGGCCGTAGACGGACTCGATCGGATCGGCCGTCAGGTCAGTCACGGTAGCGAAGGTGGGGTCATAGGTGATGCGTACGTACCCATCCCCGCGCTCGGTGTGGGTGGACAAGGTGGCGTCAAGCCCGGGAGAGACATAGGACGTGCCGCCCCCTCCCCCGCCGCCGCCGGCGCCGCCCACCTTGCTGCCCTCGCCGCCGCTGCCGCCGCGGTAGCCACCGCCTCCGCCACCGCCGCCACCGCCGCTGGAACTGTCCCCGGCGTTGCCGCCTTCGGTGCCGTGGCCGCTCGTGACGGCCCCGGCTGACCCGCCCGCACCGCCACCGGCACAGATACCGAATGCGTCGAACCCGTCCATCCATGCGTTCCCGCCATGGCCGCCGTAGCAGCCCGCAAAACCGGCGCCGCGGCCCCCGCCACCGCCGCCACCACCCGCAACGATCAGTTGGTCCCCGGCAACGACGGCGCTCGCACCGCCGCCACCCCCGCCGGCCTTGGCGGCCAACGACCCGGTGTTTCCGTCCCCGCCGTCGCGGTACCCCCGCCCGCCCGTACCGGGCTCGTGCCGGCTACCCACGGGACCCCCCTCCCAGGAACCGAAGAACCGAATAACCTCACCCGGGGTAACGTCCAGGGTTGCCGTCACCCGCCCGCCCCCGCCGCCGGCGCCGTCGCCGGTCAAGGGCATCCCGACGATCGGGATCTCCAGAATGTCCCCGCCGCCACCGCTGGCACCGACGACCTCCACTTCGATGGAGTGCACCCCTGGCGGTACGGTCCAGTTCGTTCCGCTGGGACTCCAGAAGGTGTGGGTGACCTCGTCGGCGTGCGCGGCGCTGCCCAGGCCGACCACTCCGGCCGCGACCAGCGCGGCAGTCGCCGTAGCCGCACCGAGCCGTCTGGCGACGGTCCTGGGGCCGGCGAACGACGTTGTACTGAAGGTAGCCATGCGGAACTCTCCCCGATACCGAAACGGATGCCGGGCCCGGAGTGGCCCGAACATCTGCACGCTAAGGAGTCCCGCCCCCGTCCACATCGGTAAGTGCTACGTATCTTCGGTTGCTGCTGTGCGTATTCACCGGCAGCACCACCCGGGAGCCGTCGAGCGTTCGGTCAGGTGTGCCGTTGTCGGTCGAGCCGCAGAGTCGGCGAGGCATTTCGGGGACCATGGGACGCGCCGGGCCGTCTCTGTCTTAGGGCTGAGTTGTCAGGGACATTGCCCGGTCTGCGCCGCCTGCCGGCACGGCACCCGGTCTCGATAAGTGAGAGGATCGATCCATGCGACTTACTGTTTATCTTGCCGGTGAAATCCACTCGGACTGGCGCCAGGAGCTCATCGAGAAAGTCCAGGCGAAGGGGCTCGACCTCGACTTCGTGCACCCCCAGTTGGTCCATGACCGGTCGGACAGCGTCGGTGAGGACATCCAAGGTCCCCAGCCCAACGCCTACTTCCGCGACCTGGCTGCCTCCGACGTCAACAACTTCCGAACCGAAGTGCTGATGCAGAAGGCGGACATCGTGATCGCGCTCTTCGGGGAGAAGTATCGGCAGTGGAATACCGCGATGGACCTGAGCGCGGCGATCACCATGGGTAAGCCCACCATCATGATCCGCCCCGAGGAGTTCATCCACCCTCTCAAGGAACTCTCTCGGAAGACCAACGTCACCGTCGCCACTGTCGACCAGGCCGTTGAGGTGCTGGCGTACGTCTACGAGTAGGCGCCAGACTTTCCGCGCGACGCGCTTTCCCCGACGATGCGGCTTGGCCGTGGCGACCTGCTCCCGGAGGTGATGCGGGTTGCCACGGCGGTGCCCTCCCCCAGGCGATGCGGCTTGGCCGTAGCGATGCCCAACCCAGGCGATGCGGCTTGCCGTGGGCGGATAACAGCCTGCCCGCAACCACTTACCCGGACGGTGCCCATCCGCCCTTGACGGCGGCGGAACATCGTACTCGCGGGATATCGATTTCTCGTTTCAACTGCTCCTTGCTCACGCGCGAAGGCCGTGCATAACATTCTGATAACGGCCGACGGGCACCACCGCCGACCCGTCCTGTCCTCGGGGGACCAAGCCCACTGCTGGAGCAATTTATGGGAACAGCGTTCGCCTACCCTGTCACGCCCGTGAGTCCGACGAAGTCGTTGGGCTCAACATTTTTGGCACTGATAGCCAGAGAACTTCAGACCAGCGCGCAATCCAGCGCGTCCGACCATGTGGGCGTGATCATGGCCGACCTTCGCTATTGGCCGGACTTGACTCCCGGCCTGCGCCGGACCGTCATGAATGACATCACCAGCAGATTGCGGTCATGGTGAGCGAGGGGCTCCCCGCCGGCCGCGCCGCCAGAACTGCCACCACCGGTCCCGGCGGACGGGCCCATCCATGCCGACACCGTCCGGAACGGCAGTTGCGGGCTGGTCAGAGAATGATGCGCTTTGCTGTTCGGCGGCCGCGGAGCCGCCGGGGTCCCTCACCGACGGGTCGGGGGCCGCGGAAGGTGTAGGAGGCTGGGCGCGGGCGGCGCGCCACCCGGCCACGATTTCCTCAACCGGCGCTGGCGCGACCGGGATCACCGGGCCGCTGGGTGCACGGATCCACTCCGCCACACGTTGGTTCACTTCGCTGACCCGGGCGCGAACTGACTCCTCATCGGGAAGGTCACGCACGGCGTCAGGCAGCCCGGCAATTTCCCTGCGTAGTTGCAGGGCCGGGGGCAGCAGAACGTCAGGTGGTACCTCTTCCGCACGGATCTTCTGCTTGACCCACCAGTCCTCTTCCAGCGGCTTGTCGATCCCGGGCAGTGGCTTACCGGTCCCCGGGAGGTTGTCGAACTCTCCGCGCTCCTCGGCCTCACGGATCAACCGGTCCACCCAACTGTGGATCGGTACGCCGCCGGGAATGCGTTCGACCATCGGGTTGATTCTGCCTTGTCCGGCCGCGTCGATTCCACCGCAGGGCCATCGGGTGCCTCAGGAGCGCCGGCCGGCGGCCATGAAGGGTCCGGAGAATAGGGCCAGGCCGAGTACGAACCCGAAGTCGTACCAGTTGCCGTTGTTGTCGACCTCGTAGATGCTCACCGAATCTGTGAACAGCGAGATGATGAACGTTACGGGCAGGATGATCCCGTGCCACAGACCCAGCCAGAAGCCTGCACCTTCAGGCATTTGCGCCGGGTTGGCACCCGCGGCGCAGGCGCTGAGGGTGAGCAACACGAGGAGTATCAGACCAGCAACGCTCAGGGCCGCCGGGCGTTTGTTCATGAGGCTTCCTTCCTAGAAGCTGCACGCACTCCGAAGACGATGAGCAGCACGCCGGCGGCGATGAGCACCCCGCCGCCCACGACCGCTGCGATACCAACGGGCTGGATCCAAGGCAGCGCGGCCCCCGCGGCGATGCTCCCGTGCACGCCGGCTTGCCCGTCGGGCGACATCACTACGACGACGAATCGGCCCGGTTCGGCCGGCAGCACCAACTCCACCTCGCCGGTACCGCTGGCCGAATCAATCCAGATCCCCGCCTCACCCGGCGGCATCGCAGGCGGCCCGCCGGGGATGTCGCGCTCGAAGAGCGTGCTGGTGCGCTCGGTACGCGCCACTCCCTGAAGGTACGTGGCAGCGTCGTCGGCTTGGGCCACCCCTAAGAACAGTTCATCCTGCCCGGCCACCTGCAACCAGATATCGCCGACGACCTCATCGACATCCCCGCCCTGCAGTTCCAGTTCATCACTGACCACCGCATACCCCAGGGAATCCACCTCCCACGTCGGAGTCGTCAGGAACCCCTCCTGACGCGCCGTCGCCTGGCCCACCAGGAGCGCAATCCCACCGCCCAGGGACAACAGCCCCAGCACCAGCAGCACCGCCCCGACGACGACACTGACCACCCGGCCGGGCGTCCAGGAGGCCGATGCTCCCGGCGCCTGTGAGGCTGCCCCGGCAGCCAGCGGCGCCGATCCAGGCCCAGGCGACGCCGACCCTGGCCCCGGCGGTGCCGGTCCTGGCCCCGGGGGTTCCGATCCAGGAGCCGGCTGCCCGGAGCCAGCAGGCGCCTCATACGGCGGTGCGCTGCCGGCGTGCACCGGCGCAGGCGAAGCGGCGGCAGCCGTAGGATCCGGCGCCCCGGGCGGCCCCGGACTCGGTCCGGCTGGTTCCGGGCCGCCCTGGTCCAGGCGGAACGGCGGGTAGGCATCGGTCAGCAGACCCGCGTAAGCCACCACCCGAAACACCCACCGGTTCAACCCCACCAGGAGGCGGTACAGCCCCTGGGGGTAGGAACCGGTGAAGAGCAGCGCGACACCCACGAAAAACACCAGCAGGGCGATCAACCCGCCCTCCCACATCCACTGCAAACCATCAACCTGCCGCGCCGCCCGCGCCCCTGCACCGAGGAAGAAGACCAGCAGCAGATAGTGCGGCAATGCCAGCAGCCACCACTTGATCAGCACCAGACCCCGGGACAACCGCGCCGGGTGGTCCACCTGCAACCCCGCCGGGTAGGTCTGATCGTCGGCGAGGCTGAACGGCGGGTACCGATCGGTGCCGAGCGCGCTATAGGCGTAATACCCCACCCGCCAACTCCACCGCAGCACGCCGACGTTGAAATCAAACACGCCCCGCGGATAGCGGCCGGTAATCAGCACTGCGAAGAACGCGAATACCATCAACACCCACGCCGCGATCCACAGCCCGATCAGGATCAGCACATGCGGGATCACCAACACCCACTTGACCAGCCAAAGCCACCGCGAGGGGCGATCCGGGCCCGCCCAGGCATACAACCGCGCAGGATGTTCCGGTGTGTCCCTGACATCTATATCCATCACGAAGCCCTCTTCGCCGAAGTCCTATTGCCCCGACCTGGTTCCCGTCGTAGGCCCTACTCACGCTCGACGGCGGGTCACTGCTCAACGCAGCAGCCGGATCCTCTTGTGCTCCATCGCCGAAATGTCGTCGGACGTGGCGCGGAGTAATTTGTCGGCCAGTTCCCGCAGGGCGCGGGCGGCGGCGAGTTCTTCACCGATCTCCGGAACGTCCTCATCCTCTGGTTTCAGTCGAGCCCGGCCGTAGCCCTCCAAGGTGTCACCTGCGGTGGTTGTCAGGACTGCGTGTGCAGCGGTGACGTGCCCTTCCTGCTCCACGCCGCCGACTGAGAAGAGGTCGATCGATACTTTCCAGGTGTGGGTCATGGCTTTCTCCTTTCCAGAACCTCAACGGACTGTTGGCACCACACGGGTTGCACCCCGTCGTCTCGGGCGGGGCGTGCGCGAGCGCCGGGACTCTTGGAGGCGGGGCGAACTCGGATAGGCCCGTGGGGAACGAGCCAAAGGCGGGCGCATCCGCGGCAAGGGGCCGGTGCGTCCGCCATGGCACGACGGCGGAGGCGCGGCTGGGAATGACGTCAGAGGGCACATGGTGGCATCCCCGCCCGACTGCATCGTCGACTCTTCGGCGAACCCTGCCCATGGCCACCATGTGGACCGCCTTCTTTGGGTTGGGTACATGATCCGCCGCCGCGGGCACCCAGACAAGGGTTGGTCGGTTATTTCCTGGCTGCGCGTGTTGCTAAGTCTTGACGCGCTTCTTGCTGCGGGTCGACATTTAGGGGTATGCCAGCGCACGCGGCCAGGTGCGGGCGGTCGCGCACTGTTGGTGGCGCTGGATCACCACCTCCTATGGCAACCGGATCCAAGGACTAACAATGTCGCGAGTTCGTATCGACCTGAATATCTCCCTGGACGGTTTCGCCACCACGACCGACCAGACACCCGAGCAGCCGTTCGGTGCCGACTGGGCACGACTGACCGCCGCCTACGTGGCCACCCGCACCTTCCGACGCCGGGTTCTGGGAGACGAGACCGGCGCCGGGACGACCGGAATTGACGATGAGTTCGCCGCCCGTTACTTCGAGAATCTGGGCGCCGAAATCATGGGGGCCGCCATGTTCGGTCTGCATGCCCATGGCGATGATCCGGACTGGAAAGGTTGGTGGGGGGATAACCCGCCCTTCGGGGTACCGGTCTTCGTCCTCACCCACCAGCCGCGTCCGTCCATTGCGATGGCCGGCGGCACCACCTTCCATTTCCGCGACGCCGACCCGCTGGAAGTTCTGCGGGAGGCGACCACTGCTGCGGGTGGCAAGGATGTGCGCATCGGCGGCGGAGCCACGACCGCGCGTACCTACTTGCAGGCGGGTCTGGTGGATGAGTTGCACGTGGCGATCGTCCCGATCTTGCTGGGTCGAGGCGTGCGACTCTGGGACGACTTGCGCGGCCTGGAGAACGACTATCAGGTCGTCGTGGTCACCGCCCCGAGCAACGTGACCCACGTCAGTTTCACTCGAGACTGACACGGTTATCGTCCCGGGCCCGTGGAGCCTTGGGTTCATCCACGGCAACGGCGAAGGACTGCCGGAGGAGGTCACGGCACCGTCCGGGTGGGGAACTGCGGGTTGGTCAGAAAGTGATGCGCTTTGCTGCGGCATCTGCCGCTTTTCCAACCATGCGGATCGAGAACGGCGCCCCGGTGCACCCGAGACGCTACTCGACCCTGACATCGACGCCAACGCCCTCAACTGGGCCCAGAACACCGACAAGGCCCGAAACCGCGGCCGACAATTCGGTTGGCAAAGGTTCGAGCCTCGTGCGCGAGGTGGAGCTAGCGGGATTCGAACCCGCGACCTTCTCGTTGCGAACGAGACGCGCTACCAACTGCGCCATAGCCCCAGGGGCGCACCTAGGTTAGCACTGCCCACACCGCCGATTACAAGCAGATGGACCGGACCTGACGGTGACCTCGGTTACTCCCCGCTGGTTCCGGAACCATGGGGCCCTGCGCTACCGCACGGCCGCTACCGCACCGCCGTGCCGCGGATCAAGGGCACCTGCAGTCCGAACACGCCCCGCGCCGTCGTCTCTATGTAATCGACACGGGTGAAGTCCGCGCCCTTGAGGATCTCACCGGTGTGCTGATCCGGCCTGCACTGCGCGAACGGAACCCGGGTCCAAACGTGTTGGAGGCGCCGAGTCCTGGTGCCGGCAGGTGCGGCCACGTGTTCGAGGAACACGAAAGTCGCACCGGGCCGTAGCACTCGTCGGATCTCAGCCAGGGCGGCTCGGACGTCGCGGACCGAGCAGAGCACGAACGTGCCCGCCACAGCATCGACGCTGGCATCGGCTAATGGAATTTCTTCGGCACCGGCGGCGTGGAGACGTACCGAGCGGCCCAACTGGCGAGCCCGTCGTCTGATCGCGCGATGCTTGCTGCCGGCGGGTTCGATGCCGACCCATTCGGCCTCGGGGTGATAGTGGGGCAGGTTCACTCCGCGTCCGGGGCCGATCTCCAGGATGCGCCCACGCAACGGAGCCACGAGGGACTGTCTATCCAGCAGCTTCTGTGCCGCACCTGTCTGTACGCCGTCCATCTACGCCTCATCCACCTGCACGCCCGTCCCCTCTTACACCGTAAGGGCAACGGTAGTCGTACAGTGTAAGAGTGGTCAATGCGCGTGCCCCGCTGAGTCGGTTGAAGATCGTGACGGTCGCGATCGACATGATCGACGCCCACGGGCTGGAGTCGTTCTCCATCCGCAGCCTGGGGGCCGAACTGGGTGTGGCACCGATGACCCTGTACTGGCATGTGGGAACGAAAGATGAGCTGCTGGCCCTCGTGCTCGATGAGTTGATCGGGCGCGTGGCCGTCCCCGAGCCGGGCGGGCACTGGACCGACCGGGTCGCTGCCCTGCTGCGAGACCTGCGTCGTGTCTACCTTCGCCATCCGCAGGCGGCTCCGCTGTTATCGACCAGACCCGCCACGGGGCCGAACGCGTTGGACCGCACCGAAGCGCTGGTGGGCGAACTGCGATCGGCCGGATTCGATGACGCCCAGGTGCCGCTCATTTACCGGACGCTGCTGAACTACACCACCGGGTCCGCCCAAGCCGAGTGCACCGCGACCAGCAGCGGTACCCAGCCCGAGGGCCATTCGGACGCCGAGGGCCAATCCCGTAGCCCGGACCTCGCAGCCACCCATCCCCACCTGGCCGCAATCCTGCCGGGATTCACCCCGAGCACCCCCGGGGAGTCTTTCGAGTTCGGCTTGGCGCGCCTGCTCGAGGCTCTCGCACCGCTGGCAGATCGGTGAGTTCATCCCCCGCCCCAGCCCGCGCATGATCGCCCTGGTCCGCAACGTCGGGCGGGCTGGTCCGAGTTATTGTCCGACGGCGCGACGGCGTTCCAGCACCGACTGCAGATCGATCTTGGGATGATCCGGAACGCCGGCGCTGCCCTGCCCGGGCACGCCCGGGACGCTCAGCCCCTCGGCGCCGGCGGCATCGGCCAACTCTCCGGCACCGGTCGCCGCTACCGGCTGCTCGGCGGCCTCGTCACGGGATGACGCCTCGGAACGCTGCTCCTCACGGCTTCCCGGCTGCTCGCCCCGGATGTGGGCTTGCTGGGCATTTTGCCCCTGGCGGTCGCGGCCCTCGGTGTCCCGGCCCTCGGCGTCCCGGGCTTGGGCGCGGGCCTCTTCTTGCTCGGCGAGCATCTGTGCCTCGGTGGCGGGCGGGGCCTGGGGGTCCAGCCGTTCGCGGATGGCCTGCTCCACCTCGGCCAAGGTCACTTGACGTTCCTCTGTGGCCGTAGCGGGCGCGGGCTTCGGTTCCCACGTGGGCGGCTCGTATGCCCGCACCGTCCGTCGCGGGGCCGGTGCCTTCAGCGTGTAGGTGGGTTTGGGCACCGGCACCGGTGTCCAACCCTCCTCCCGTTCGCCGCCCTCTCCGGCTCGGGTCTCGGCCCCGGCTTGGGCGGGGTCCACCGAAATGCGCAGGCTGCCGGTACGTTCGGCCACCGGCGTGCGCACCGGGCCGGTGGTGGCTCTGGCGGTGTCTTCGGTTATCCCGGCGCTGCCAGCCGACTCTCGTGCCTCGGGTACCGAGGTGCTGCTGTGCTCACCCGAGCGGCGGGCGTGCCGCATCTGCCCGGTCTTGCTCGTCGTCGTGCCCTCCTCGCCGGTCTTTGCGTCGTGGCGAGGCCGGTCCGGTCCAAGGGCGACCCGCTCCCGAGCCTCAGCGCGAGCGGCTCGCACGGCGGCCCGACGGCCGGCCACCGTGGCGGCGAGCAGTAACGCAGTGGCTGCGATCGCGGGGGCGATCGGGAACGTGGTCGCGGCGAAGAGCACCCAGAACGTGAGGCTGAGCGCGAGGAGCCCGAGCAGCAGCACTCGACGACGACGGGCAGCGGCGGCTCGCCGGCTCGCGGCGGCGGCACGGGCGGCGCGTTGGGCGGCGGCTTGACGGGCTGCGGCGGCGCTTCCAGGTGCGGGCGGTTGGGGCTGACGGTCCATCGGGGCCTCCACTTGGCCTGCGCGTGGGGTGTGTAGGTAGACCCTCGCGGTGCTGTCGTACCGGGGCGGGGTGTCTCCGGCTCTGGCCAGGACCCGCAGTCCGGTGGAGAACCGGTCGTCCACGCGAGCATCGGACACAACCTGTCGGGACCGGATCATGGTGGGCAGCATGTAGCACAAAAACGCCAGCGCGATGGCCAGCAGGACGAACCCGGCGACGCTGTCGATCTGTGGGGTGCTCACGCTCCTGACGGTAGAACCGCAGGCCAGGTGATGCATCCACCTGCTGCGGCGTGTCGGTGCTGGCAGGCGCAACTGCGCTGTGCAAGCCCGTTGCGCACGGGTTTCCGGCCACTCGCGAGCCCGCCGGGGCCGCCGGACGGTGCCCACCCGCTTCCTGCGGCCCCCGGTGCCGGCGGTGTCAAGCCCAGCGGCGTCAGGTGCCGCGGAGTCGGTCCAGCATGGATCCGCTCACCTCTTCGGCGGTGATCGCGAAACTACGGTGGTCACGCCACTGCCCCTGGATGTGCAGGTACCGCTGCCGCAGGCCCTCCTCGCGCAGGCCGAGTTTCTGCGGCACCCGCAAACTCGCGGCGTTCTCCGGGCGCACGTTGATCTCCAGCCGGTGCAACCCCAGGGGGCCGAACCCGTAATCGATCGCCAGCGCTACTGCTCGGGGCATCAGCCCGCGCCCGGCCACGTGCTCGGAGATCCAGTACCCGATGTGGGCCGAGTGCAGCGAACCGCGCATCACGCCGGCGATGCTGACCTGTCCCACCAGGTCCTGGCGCCATTGCAGCACGAACGAATACGCGCTGTCCGTGCGGGCCTGGCGGTGCTGATGGCGTACGTATTGGCCGAACGTCATCGGCACTGCGGCACCGGCGGGGTTGGTCGCCTCCCACGGGGTGAGCCATTCGGTGTTCGCCTGCCGTACCCGCTGCCACGCCGCCCGGTCGCGGTAGCGCATCGGGCGCAGCAGCAGGTCTCCGTCGCGAACCTCCGGAGGCACCATGCCGGCCCCGGGGCTGCCCTGCGCCATGGTCAGTTGTCCAGGACCATCGCCGCCAGCCGGTCCCCGGCAGCCACGTGGCCCACGTCCTGGGGCACCACGGCCAACGCGTTCGCCTTGGCCATCGACGTCAGCAGCATCGGGTCCCCGGTGGGCGCGGCACGGTAGCCCTCTTCGGGGGTGCCGGTGAGCAACACCGGCACGAACTGGCGCCGTTCCAGCGGGGAGGACCAGCCCTGGGTGACCGCTGCGGTGACCGTGGGCCGATACAGGTCGCCGTGCCCGGCCATCGACAGCAGCGCCGGGCGCACGAACACCTCGTATCCGATCTGGGCCGCCACCGGATCCCCGGGCAGGCACACGATCGGGGTGCCCTCCCCGATCTGGCCGACGCCGAACTGCCGGCCCGGTGCGATCGCCACATTGTCAAACCGCACCGTGCCCAGCGGGGAGAGCACGTCCTTGACGGTGTCGTGAGCGCCGGCGGACAGGCCGCCGGTGGTGATGATCAGATCCGCTCGCACCAGTTGGTCCTCCAACACCTCCCGTAGTTGGGTGCGCTCATCGGGCACCGCCGCCACCCGGAAAGTGGACCCGCCGGCGTCCTGCACCGCGGTGGCAAGGGCATGACCGTTGGCGTCATACACCTCTCCGGGGCTGATCTGCCTTCCCGGTTCCACCAGTTCATCGCCCACCGACACCAGCACCACCCTGGGTCGCGGATGCACGCTCACCCGCGACCTCCCGATGCCCGCCAGCAACGCGATCTGCCGGGCTCCGATGCGCTCCCCGGCGTGCAGGGCCACCTGGTCGGCGCGCAGGTCGGCGCCCTGGGCGCGGGTGTTGGCACCAGGGCTCACCTGGGCGCGCACGTCCACCGTCGCCATGCCCCGGTCGGTGCGTTCCAACGGCACGACGGCGTCCGCCCCCACCGGCATCGGCGCACCGGAGGCGATGTGCACCGCGGTCAACGCGACCAAGCGGTGGGACTCCCGGTCCCCGGCGCGCACCTCATCGAGCACCCGCAGATTCACCGGCCGCTGCGGGTTGGCCCCGGCCACGTCCACCGAACGCACCGCGTACCCGTCGATGGTGGCCACATCCCGCGCGGGCAGGTCAGCGGGGGCGATGACGTCCTCAGCCAGGATGCAGCCCACGGCGTCCGCGAGCACCACGTGCAGCGGCGGTAACGGCTGTAATAAATCCAACACCGCCTGTAGGTGCGTCGATACGGGCTTCATGCCTGCCGGATCCGCTTAGATGCCATGGAGGAAGAGTAACGGGACGCACCCGTCGTCAAGTAATGAGATGGTGGAGCCATGTGGTCAGTGTCGAACACTCTGCCCGCGGGCGTGGACCTGGAGGTCGAGGACGCCAAGACCTTACTTCGGGAGGCGATCCGGGCCCATCGGCAGAAGCGCTCCGCGAAGGAGTGTGACCGCGCCGCCGCCCAGATCGCCGAACACGTCGACGCGTTGCTGGACGGGGTGCGATGCGCCTCGGTGTACGCCTCACGCCGGTTCGAGCCGGGCACGCAGGTGGTGACCGAGCGAATGCACCAACGGGGCATCAAGATTCTCATGCCGGTGCTCGGTGAAGGTCTGCGGCGGGACTGGGCGACCTATGAGCCCGGGGAGACGCTTGAGGTCCGCGCCCCGGGACGACCACCGGAACCGGAAGGGCCCTACCTGGGTGAGGACGCCATCAAGGAAGCGGACCTGGTACTGGTGCCGGCGCTGGCGGTGGATGAGCACGGGTGCCGGCTGGGCCAGGGCGGGGGCTGGTACGACCGCGTGCTCAGCCACGCCGCACCCACCGCGCCGATCTACGCGTTGCTCTACGACGATGAGATCAGCGACCGTTCGCTGCCGCGCGCCGACCACGACCGCTCGGTGCACGGCGTCATCACCCCCTCCGGGGTGCGCACGCTGGCCTGACCCCGCTCACCCCCTCCGGGGTGCGCACGCCGGCCCCACCCCTCTCACCCCCTCCGGGGGTGCAGGCTGCCTGTGGCTTCCGCGCTTCCCGGTCAAATACCCGCCGAGCGGGGAGATGATCAGGCCAGCAGGAGAACTCGGCGGTCAGAGAGGCGGGATCAGGGTGAGGGTGTCCTGCTCGTGTTCCTCCACCGCGGCGCGGGTGTAGCGCCAGGGGAACGTCTCGCCCTCGGCCCAGGCCTCGAACTGATCGTCGTAGGTTCCGGCCGCCGGGTGCCCGGAGTTGCCGGTGAAGGACACCCACGTGGAGGCGTCGAAGTCAGCCATGTCCACCACCATGCGCATCGACGGCACGGTGGTGACCGTGAAGTCGGGGTAGCCGTCCTGCCAGGCCGAGGCATCCCATCCGGTGGCGTTGACGATCGAGGACCCCCCGCCCACCTCCCGGGCGCTGGGGTTGACCAGAGCCCGGATCGGCTGAGGCGCTTCCTCGCCGAGGATCGGATGCAGCGGCGCCGCTTGGTGCAACCTGCCCCACTGCCACGTCTCCGGATCCTTGCCCAGGCTCACGGTCAATTGCTCCCGAGCGCTGACCAGCGCCATGGAGAGGATCTCGTCACGCTGTTCCACCACGGTGAGCGTGGCCCGGTTGTCCCACCACTCGCTGGTCTCGTCCTCCAGCAGCCCGCTGACCACCTCCAACCAGCGGCTGCCGCCACTGGGACGCTCGGTCACCGGCATCTGGTCCCAGAACGTCAGGTTCAGCAGGTTCGCCCACACCGAGGCGAAGTACGCCGCCGCCGGGGAGTCGGGACTGTTGTGGTAGTCCCAATCGTCCAGGAGTTTCACCGCCTCGGCCACGAACGGGTCCTCGATCTCCACCTGCAGCAGCACCGGGACGAGGATCTCAGCGTAGGCGTTGTAATCGTCCAGGAAGATCTCGTTCATGTCCGCCACGGTGAACGGCTCACCGGCTTCGATCTGGGCGGTGATGAGGTCCCGGATGCGTTGGGAGCGATAGCCGTAGTCGAAGTCCGCACCCAGGAACGGCTCCCGGCCCGGCCCGAGGACCGACTGGTTGGCCGCGACGATGAACCCCTCCTCGGGGTTGAGGTCCGCCGGCATGTCCTCCGGTTCCACGAAGCCCTGCCAATCGAACCGGGAGTCCCAACCCAGCCGGGGCCAGGTCCCGTCGGCCGGCACCGGGGAGTCCCGCACCTCGTCGCGCACCGGGATGGTGCCGGGAGCCTGGTAGCCGATATCGCCTTCGGTGGTGGCGAACACGATGTTCTGGCTGGGCACCTCGAACAGCGCTGCGGCGGCGGCGATGTCCTCGGCGTCGGCCGCGGTGTTGATCGCGAAGATCGCCTCCGCGGTGCGGCCAGGTTGCAGCGCCGTCCAGGACAGGGCCACTCCATACCCGGCCAGGCCCATCGGCGGGGCGTCCTCCGGCAACGGGGTGTCGGCCGCTTCGCGGGTGTGGGCGATGGCATCGGAGATGATCGGCCCGTGCCGGGTGGACCGGACCGTGATGGCCACGTCCTCCCCGCCGTTGACCACGATCACCTCGCGGCGTTGCACCAACGGGTGGCGTTCATCGTCCTGCAAATAGGTGCCGTCGGGATAGATGCGTTCGAGGAAGAAGTCCGAGACGTCCGCGCCCAGGTTCGTCAGCCCCCAGGCCAGATGGTCGTTGTGGCCGATCACCACGCCGGGAAGTCCGGCGAAGGAGAAGCCGGCGACGGCGAACGGGCACTCGGTAGACACCTCCACGCAGTGCAGCCCCACCTGATACCAAATGCCAGGCGCCGAGGCGCCCAGGTGCGGATCATTGGCGAGCAGGGGCATGCCGGTCTCGGTGTGCTCGCCGCTCACCACCCAGGAGTTCGAACCGATCCCATCCCCCTCCCCCAAGGCGTTCGGCACGGCCGCCAGTGCGGT
>DATGSR010000043.1:0-5520 GCA_035302405.1 Beutenbergiaceae bacterium | reverse complement strand
CCGGCCGCGAAGGTGCCTGCGGGTGGGCACCGGTCAGGAGCGCCGGCCCGGGCCGTGCCTGCTGGTGTCCATGCCAGGGGCACGGCCCGGCGGCCGGTGCGTGACGCCGTCGGCCCTCCCGGCCGTTGCCGGACATCAGGGCCGACGGCGCCGCTCACCTTGCGGAAGGGCGCCCGGCGGTGTGGCCGGTTGAGGTGCGCCCGGCCGGTCAGGACGGCGCGCACGGCGCCCATCAGCGACGGCGGTCTCAGCCCAAGGGGACGAAGGACCGGTTCGCGATGTGCTCGGGCCGGGGTTGGTCGGCACCGAAGGGATCGGTCAGGGCGTTCTCCACGCTGTTGAACACCAGGAAGATGTTCGACCGCGGGAACGGGGTGATGTTGTTCCCGGACCCGTGCATGATGTTGGAGTCGAACCACAGGGCCGATCCGGCCGGCCCGGTGAACTGGTCGATGCCGTAGCGGTGGGCCATGTCGGTAATGGCGTCGGTGCTGGGCACTCCGACCTTCTGCTCCTTCAGGGAGGAGGCGTAGTTGTTCTCCGGGGTGGCGCCGATGCTGGGGATGAACTCCTTGTGCGAGCCGGGCATCACCATCAGGCCCCCGTTATAGGGGTAGTTCGGCGTCAGTGCGATGGAGCAACTGACGGCCCTGGGCTCGGGCATGCCGTCCTCGGCGTGCCAGGTTTCGAAATCGGAGTGCCAGTAGAACCCGTTGCCCTTGAAACCGGGCATGTAGTTGACCCGGGTCTGGTGCAGGTACACCTCCGAGCCCAGTAACTGCCGGGCGCGGTCCAACAGGCGCGGATCGCGAGCCAGTGCGTCGATCCTCGGGCTCAGGCTGGTGACGTCGAAGATCGACCGCACCTCGCCGGAGGCCTTCTCGGTGATGACGCGTTCGTCGTCGGTGCCGGCGTGTTCGTGCACCAGGCGGTCCAGTTCGGTGCGGTACCCGGCCACCTCCTCGGAGGTGATGAAATCGGTCAGGATGGTGAACCCACGGTCTTCATGGGCTTTCAGTGCCTCGTCGTCGAACGGCCCGGATTCGGCCGTTCCCCACACGGTGGGGTGCTGGCGGCGGATGGGCTCACCGGCTTCGCTCAGGCGGGTGGGGTACAGGTCACGGGCGCTTTCAGCCACGGCTGACACTGGGTCTCTCCTCTCGTCGGGTATGGAATTCCAGGACCCGCCCACGGGGAGACCGGTCGGGCGTACCGGACCAGCCGTACCCGGGGAGGTCCGTGGTCGACCGTACGCCACATAGAAGCCGACCGCTTACCCCAGAACTAGACAAAGGGGGCCGTTCCTTTGACTAGTCAACGAAAAGTCGCCGTCAATTCAGGTACGCGCTGTTGATCCTTGACCGGTCGCAGTGCATTCCATGGTGGATAGGGTAGAAAGATGTCTGCCTTGGATGAACTCAGCGCCGTCGAACTGGCCGCCGCCATCGCCCGCAGGGAGGTCGGGGCGGTGGAGGTCACGCAGCAGGCCCTGGACCGCGCGACCGAACTCAACGATCGCATCGGTGCGTTCATCACTCTCACCCCGGAGTTGGCACTCGAACAGGCCCGGGCGGTGGAGCGCGCCGTGGCTGAGGCAGACGACCGGACCCAGTTGCCCCCGCTGCTCGGCGTGCCGCTGCCGATCAAGGACCTCACCCAAGTGGCCGGGGTCCCCATGACCGCCGGCAGCGCCGCGCTGCGCGACTTCGTGCCCGAGGAGGACGACGGGATCGTCACCCTGCTGCGCGAGGCGGGCACCACGATGATCGGCAAGACCAACACCCCCGAGTTCGGGTTCCCCCCGTACACCGAACCGGACATCGCCCCGCCGGCGCGCAACCCTTGGGACCTGTCCCGCACCGCCGGCGGATCCTCGGGAGGTGCTGGTGCGGCCGTAGCCGCCGGCATCACCCCGATCGCCCACGGCAGCGACGGCGGCGGGTCGATCCGTATCCCCGCCGGTGCCTGCGGCCTGGTCGGCCTCAAGCCATCACGCGGGCGGATCAGTCCCGGACCCGTCGGTTTGGACGGACCGGGGTTGTCCACGCACGGGGTGCTGACCCGCACTGTGGCCGACACTGCTGCCGCCCTGGACGTGCTGGCCCGGCCCCGGCCCGGCGACACCTACTTCGCCCCGCCGCCGGCGATGAGTTTCACCGAAGCGGCCCGCCGCTCGGCCGAACCGTTGCGGATCGGCGTGCTCACCGACCCGATTCTCGCCCCCGACGTGGTGATCCACCCCGAGGCGCTGGCCGCGGTGGAGAAGGCGGTCAAATTGCTGCAGGACATGGGCCACCACCTCGATGCCGCACCCGTGCCGTTCACCGCCGAGGAATGGGAAGCGTTCCCACCGATGTGGGCGACCATTGCCAGCATGCTCCCGCTCACCCCGGAAGCCGAGGAAACCCTGGTGCCCCTCACCCGCTGGCTGCGCGAGGCGGGCCGGGAAGTGTCCGGAGTGGCCTATGCCGAAGCGGTCCAGGGTGGTCAGCGGCTTACCCGGAAGGCCGCGCACGTCTGGTCGGACTTCGATGTGATCCTGAACCCGACGCTGGCCACACTCCCGCCCGAGATCGGCGCGATGCGCAACGACGACGACCCCGCAGCAGACTTCCGCGCCCAGACCGAGTTCACGCCCTGGACCTCGAGCATGAACATCATCGGCAAGGCCGCGATCTCCATCCCGCTGCACCACGCCCGTCCCGACGACGATGCACCTGAACTGCCCTTCGGCGTCACCCTGGCGTCCGTGGCCCCAGGCGGAGAAGACGTGTTGATCTCCCTGGCCGCAGACCTGGAGCGCGCCGCTCCTTGGAGCCACCGCCGTCCGCATCTGCTCTGAGGTCGGCCGGGGGTGAAACTGCGGGTGAAACCCAACCCTTACACCCGGATCCGGCCCCGGGTGGCGGGATGATTGAACGACGACGCGGCCCGTCAGGGCGGCGTTCGCCGTGGAGGGCCCGGTTTACCCCGATGGACCGGGCCCTCCGCCACCCGCATACGAGCGGTAACCGCCGCATACGAGTGGATCCGGCGCCGTTACTGCCGCCTGCGCCGTCGTCGGCTGATGAACAGCCAGAGACCCGTGCCGGCCACCAGCACGAGGAACACCAACACCGGCGCCGGTAGCGGCAGTGCGAACCCGGAGCCGGCGGTGGTGGCGTAGAAGGTGTCCTCACCGGGTTCCAGTTCCCAGGAGACGGTGCGACCCACCAGCGTGCCGTCGTGGTCGGTGACCGTCTCGGGAAAGGTCACGCTCAGGTCGATCACCCACGGAGTGGGCACCTCGTCACCGTCTGTGCCGCCCTCGGCCGGCCCGGGGGCGGTGGTGTCCAGATCCTCCAGCCGGCCGGCCACCTCGTAGCCGCCGGCCTCGGAGGTGATGGTCAACGCCCCGCTGGTGGCCTCCTCGATCCGCTCGATCGGAACGTCGGTGAAGGTGAGCGTCGCCCCGACATATTCCTCGTCGTCGTACGCGTCGCTGGTGATGCCGGCCTCGGGCGCGGCAGCGAGTTCCTCCACGAGGATGGCTTGCAACGCGTGCGGATCCTGGCCGTTGCCGATCGCCCAGTCCTGATGCACGGCCACCACCGCCTCACCCGAGAAGGTGTCGTCCGCGGCAATGCTCACCTCGGCGTCGAGTTTCACGCAACCGGGCAGTAACACCAGAGCAAGGAGCGCGACGATCCACCCGACCGCATGCCGGCTGGCGTTGCCGCCGCGGGGGATGGCGCTGCGTGGGATGACGCTGCCGCCGCGGGACATGATGCTGCGTGGGCCGGCGCTGCGCGTTCTGCTGGCGCGTCTGTTGCAGCGATGACCGACGTGGCCGGCAGTGTTGGCACTCACCCGATCGAGTGTGCCACCCGGGGCCCGATCGAGTGTGCCACCCGGCGGAGTGCTCAGACGTTGTCCGCGCCGGTGTCCGTGGCTGCCCGTTGGGCGTCCGAGCCCGACGTGGTGCCCGAATCCGCCGCGTCCGGCCACACCCAATCGGCCACGTCAGGGATGTCCACACCGTGGTCGCGGGTGTATTGGCGTGCGGCCAGGCGGGCATCGCCCATCTGCTGGCGCAGCGCGGCGTACCGACTGCCCAGGCGGGGCACACGGTCGATCACGTCCATCACCAGGTGGTAGCGGTCCAGGTCGTTGAGCATCACCATGTCGAACGGCGTGGTGGTGGTGCCCTCCTCCTTATATCCGCGCACGTGCACGTTGTGATGGTTGGTGCGCCGATAGGTGAGCCGGTGGATCAGCCACGGGTAGCCGTGATAGGCGAAGATCGTGGGCGTGTTCGTCGTGAACACGGTGTCGAAGTCCCGGTCCGACATCCCGTGCGGGTGTTCCCGGTCGTCTTGCAGGCGCATCAGGTCCACCACGTTCACCACTCGCACCCGCAGGTCCGGGATGTGCCGGCGCAGCAGATCCGCCGCGGCCAGCACCTCGATGGTGGGGATGTCCCCGGCGCACACGAGCACCACGTCGGGATCCTCGCCTTCTTCCTCGGTGCCGGCCCAGTCCCACACCCCGACCCCGCGGGCGCAGTGCGCCATCGCCTCATCCATGGTGAGCCACTGCGGGCCGGGTTGTTTGCCGGCCACGACGACGTTCACGTAGTCGCGGGTGCGCAGGCAGTGGTCGTAGGTGCTGAGCAAGGTGTTGGCATCCGGCGGCAGGTAAACCCGCACCACCTCGGCCTTCTTGTTCACCACGTGGTCGATGAACCCGGGGTCCTGATGGGAGAAACCGTTGTGGTCCTGGCGCCACACGTGCGAGGACAGCAGGTAGTTCAGCGACGGGATCGAGGCTCGCCAGCCGATCTCGTTGCTGACCTTGAGCCACTTGGCGTGTTGGTTGAACATCGAATCGACGATGTGGATGAACGCCTCGTAGGAGTTGAACAACCCGTGCCGGCCGGAGAGCAGGTACCCCTCCAGCCAGCCCTGGCACAGATGCTCGCTGAGCACCTCCATCACCCGGCCGCTGGGGGCGAGGTCATCGTCGTCGTCGATGTCGCGGTACTCGGCGTTCCACTGCTTGGATGTGGCCTCATAGACCGCGGACAGCCGGTTGGAGGCGGTCTCATCGGGGCCGAAGATGCGGAAGTTGTCCGGATTACGCCGGATCACCTCCGTCAGCCAAGTGCCCAGCACCTTCGTCGGCTCCTCGATCGAGGCACCCGGGGCGGGCACATCCACGCCGAAGTCGCGAAAGTCCGGCATGCGCAGATCCCGGGTCAGCAAGCCGCCGTTGGCATGCGGGTTGCCGCTCATCCGCCGCCGGCCGTGCGGGGCCAGGGCGGCGATATCGGCGGCGGGTGCGCCGTCGTCGTCGAACAGTTCCTCCGGCCGGTAGGAGGTGAGCCACCGGCGCAACTGGTCCAGGTGATCCTGCTCGTCGCGAGCCTTGGCCAGCGGCACCTGGTGGGAGCGCCAGGAGCCCTCGGTGACCTTCCCGTCGACCGTGTCCGGGCCGGTCCAGCCCTTCGGGGTGCGCAGAATGATCATCGGCCAGGACGGG
>DATGSR010000042.1:0-2736 GCA_035302405.1 Beutenbergiaceae bacterium | reverse complement strand
CATCCATGGGGGTTGAGCAAGTGGTCCAAGTCCTCGATCTCGTCGAACGTTGCCAACTGCTGTGGGTCAAGGTCGAAACGACGCGCACGCTGCCGCAACTCGTCTTCAGAGAACGGCGTTGGCGCCAACTCAGCGGTGCGTTCCGCGATTCCAGGTACCGGCCTGCTTGCCGGCCCGGCTCTGAGATCGCGCCAGAGCCTGCTTCCAGCCGCTCACCAAGCGGTGAGCAGCGGCCCCAGGTATCCGCCGCCGCTCAGTAGGTGATGTCCCACCCGAGCAGGCGCGCGACAATCGCCACGTAGGCGAAGCCTGCGAAGCCAGTCAGGAGCACCACGTCCGCCGCCAGGCGCCACCACCGGCGCTCGCGCACGGAGATCACCGCGCGGGCCGCCGCCGGAATCACCCCGAGCGCGCCGAGCAGCGTGAGCACCTGGGCGACCCGGATCAACCCGGCCGAGGCATCTCCCATCCCCATCAGGGGCAGGGCCACCATCCCCCAGGCCAGCACCGCGGCCACGGCCAAGCCGGCAGCAAGCAGCGACGCGAGCCGCCAGCGGCGCATCCCCCGGCTCATCTCCAGCCGCACTCGGTATCGCCGGCGCACCAGCCCCGCCACCGGCCAGCCGATCAGGCTCACCACGAGCACCAGCAACCCGACCACCAGCGCCGGCATGGCAACGGAGAACGCGGCCGGCATCGGTTCCAACGTGAGCGCGGGAGCGATCCCCACCGCACGCATCTGCCCGTCGACGACGTCCGCGGCCACGCGCTGTTGCCCGCCTATTTCCTGCCATACCCATGGTTCGGTCTCCACGAAGCGCAGCGGCTGCCCGGCGGTATCGGTGAGGGCGTCGATGGTCACCACGCCGTCGTCGTCGGTCTGGATGGTCACCTGGCCGAGCACGCGCAGCAGCCGGATGAAGTTGCTCTCCACCGCCCGGCTCACCGTGTAGGCGCCGGCCAGTACCTGAGCATGCTCGACGGCGGTGTCGGTCGCTTGCGCGTCGGCCCGCCCGGCGGCGTCACTACCGGATTCAATGCCCGGTACGCCCGCGCCGTCGGCCGGGAAGTACCGGTCGGCGAACCCGTGCAGGAGTTGCTCGCGGAGCACCGAGGTGGACGCCGGGTTTACCCCGGAACTGTTCATCGCCACATAGATCCCGGTGCCGGACTCGGGATAAATCTGCAACTCGCTGTGGAATGCGATGGTGTCGCCGCCGTGCCCGAGGATGCGATGGCCGTTGCGGTCCAGTTGCCACCAGCCCAGGGCCATCGTCGGACCGTGGGCCAACCCGCCGAGGGTGTCCGCACCGAGTGCGGGCTGTTGCATGGTTTGCACCAGCTCCGGTGAGAGGAACGCGGAGGTGCCCTCTCCGTCGTCGGCCCCGGCATCGCCGTCCGCGGCCCCGGCATCGCCGTCGTCGGCCCGGGCATCGCCGTCCGACTGGCTACCTTGACCCGCGCCGTCGTTCCCGATCGGGTCGAAGCCCAGGTGGGCGAGCATGAACGCGCTCATGTCCGGGGCGGCAGCGGTCATCGACCCGGCCGGTGCGGGCGCAACGTATTCGAACGCCAGCGGGTCCGAAGCCCGGTGCATGTACCCGGTGGCCATCTGGTCGGCCAGGCTCTCCGGCAGCGGCTGGGCGAAGGTGGCGGTGTCCATCCCCAGCGAATCGAAGATGTGAGTCCTGACGTAGTCCTCGAACGCCATCCCGGAGACCTGCTCCACGACGTAGCCGGCCAAGCCGTAACTGTAATTGGAGTAGGCGGGAGTGGTGCCGGGGGCGAAGATCTGCTCGGGCGGGTCGGCCAGCACCTCGCGCAGCGCCGGGAGTTCCTCGTTGGGGTCGGGGAACAGCCCGCGCATGCGTTCTTCGAATCCGGCGGTGTGGGTGAGTAGATGCCTCAGCGTGATCGGCTCTTCGAACCGCGTGGGAATCTCGAAGTCGATGAGGTCGGCCACGGGTTCGTCCAGGTCTACCTGTCCTTGCTCCACCAGTTGCATGACCGCGGTGGACACGGCGAGTTTGCTGATGGACCCCACCCGGAACAAGGTTTCCTGCGCGTCCACCGGAGCCGGTGCTGCGCCGTCGGCGCCGGTGTCGGCGTACCCATAGCCGCGTTCGGTCAGCACCTGCCCGTCGTGCACCACGGAGACCACGGCCCCGGCGATGCCCTCGCGGTTCAGCGCCGCGGGCAGCATTCCATCCAGCCACGTCTCGACGTCCGCGGTGGTGAGGGCCGCAGCGGCCTCGGCGGGTGTGTCAGCGGCCGGCGGCTGCGGCGGGGTCCCGATGGCTTCGGTTTGCTGGGTCGCGCATCCGGCCAAAACGGCGGCGAGCACGACGGCGAGGACCGCGGTGATCTTCCCCCGCCGCCGGTGCCGGGGTGCTCGGACAGGTTTCGGGCTGAGCGACTTTTCGGGCAGGTTGTCGGCTGAAGGCGTCGTTTGCACGAGCCTCGACTCTAGTGACTCACGCCTGCGCGCCACGACGGTGCTGACTGCACAGTTTGGGGTGGGGTTTCCCCTACTGCTTCGCGCCATGGTGGTGATGGAGATGACAAATCTGGCGCCCATTCCGGCCCATGCTGAGGCGTACGGTTAAAGGGAACTATCGTGCCGCGCGTTGTCGCGCCCTCCCAGGCGTGGCCGCGCGGCATTTGTCTGTCATCGATCGAACTGAATAGAGCCAGGACCGCAGGTCCAGAATGAGGACACACGTGCAACCGAGCCAC
>DATGSR010000041.1:0-3280 GCA_035302405.1 Beutenbergiaceae bacterium | reverse complement strand
GATCGCCTTCTCCGGGCCGATCATTCTGGCGAACCTGCTGCAGACGTCCTACCAGTTCATCGACAGCCTGTGGATCGGCAACCTGCTGGGGGCCGAGGCGCTCGGTGCGGTGGCCGTCTCCAGCGTCATCATCTTCACCGTTCTGTCCTTCGTCATCGGGATGAACGCCGCGGCCCTGACGATCCTGTCCCAACAGCGCGGCCGCGGGGGCGGCGGGCTAGCGAATTACCTGAACGCCTTCGTGTTCATCCTGTTCCTGCTCGCCTCGGCGCTGGGAGTCGCCGGCTACTTCCTCGCCGGAACCTTGCTGGAGATCCTGGGGACCCCGGCCTCCCTGCTACCAGAGGCTCAGCAGTACTTGCAGATCACGTTCCTGGGCATGCTGTTCCTGTTCGGGTACAACTTCATCAGCACCGTGTTGCGCGCACTGGGTGACAGCAAGACGCCGATGCGGTTCGTGGCCTTGGCGGTGCTCCTGAACACCGTGCTCGACCCGCTGCTGATCCACACCTTCGGGTTCGGGGTTCGGGGGGCGGCATTCGCCACGGTGCTATCCCAGGGCCTGGCATTCCTTTACGGCCTGGTGCACGTGACCCGGAGAAAGTTGGCGCCTTTCCGTAGGCCCACGCTGCCCACTTGGGTCGAAACCCGCACGATCCTGAGCCTGGGCATCCCCGCAGGCCTGCAGATGGCGGTCATTTCCGGTGGCTCGGCGGCGATCATGAGCGTGGTCACCAGTTTCGGCGGGGCCGTGGTCGGCGGGTTCGGAGCCGCGCAACGGTTGGACTCCTTGATCAGCCTGCCCGCCCAGGCCCTCGGCATCGCCGCCTCGAGCATGGCCGGGCAGAACATCGGCCGCGGCAACTGGGGCCGGGTGAACCAGATCTCCAAGGTGACCGTGCTCTACAACTTGGCGATCATGCTCACCATCGCCCTGGTCCTAGTGATCTTCGCGGAGCCGGCGGTTCGGTTGTTCCTCGATGAACCCGAGGCGGTGGACTTCGCGGTGCGCTACCTGCGCACGGTGGCCTTCTTCTACCCGTTCCTGGGCATCAATTTCGTGTTGAACGGGGTGGTGCGGGCTGCTGGGGCGATGTACCAAGTCCTAGCCCTGAACATCATCTCCTTCTGGGTACTGCGGTATCCCCTTACGGCGGCCTTTTCCAACTGGCTCGGCGAACGTGGCATCGCGGTGGGGATCGGCACCAGCTTTGTGATCTCCAGCCTGTTCGCGGTTCTGTACTTCCGATTCGGCAAATGGCGAGAGAAGGAACTGTTCGAGGAAGGCGAGCGATCCTGACGGCGAGAAGGCCGGCCCGGGCGACACGGTTTGCCCGCTAAGAGAATCGGGTGCGCACTAATCGGTTGCTGGTGCACGTGTCAAGCATCTGTCCGGGTCTGGCGCGAGAACGTGATGGATCCCACGACGAAATAGCCCAATTTTGTGACATAATGTGAGGGCTGGCTCGCGGTGGTCGCCGCATCCCTCCGGCGGGGGTGTGAGTTCCACCGTGTCATCACCCGCGTATCTCTGCGGGCTGTGAGACGACCGCCGGCGGGCCTGGAGCCCGACCCAAGCGGTCGAGTGTGGCGCTCGTGTCGTCGAAGGGTCACGCATTGAACTTCACTAAGGGTCAGGTCGTCGTCCACCCGCACCACGGACCGACCACCATCACCAAGATCACCACCCGCACGCTGAAGGGTGAGCGCACCAAATACCTGAAACTGCAGGTGCGCGGCACCGATCTCACCCTCGGTGTGCCGATGGACCGTGCCGAGGAGACAGGTTTGCGCCCGGTACTGGACTCGGAGCAGGTGCGAGAGATCTTTGACATTCTCACCGGGCCGAGCGAAGAGGAAGCATCCAACTGGTCGCGCCGGATCAAGGCGAACACCGACCGGTTCCGCAGCGGCCGCATCGACGTCATCGCTGGACTGGTGCGCGATCTGACGCGGCGCGACAACGAGAAGGGCATCTCCTTCGGGGAGCGCAACCTGCTGCGCGATGCCCGTCAACCGCTGGTCTCCGAACTCGCGATCGTGTTGTCCATCGATGAGGAAGAGGCTGAGGCAGCCATTGATGCTGCCATCCTCGAGGGCACTTTGCCGAAGTTGCCCGCCCTGACCCTGGCCAGTTGACCCAGGCCTTGACACTGGCCGGCCCATCGGGGTCGGCACCCAAGGTCGCCGCGCGGTAACCCGCGCGGCGATCAACATCCTTGCGTGCACCCGCTGGCGGGCGCCTCAGATGAGCCGCAGTTTACGAGTGCGTGCGGCCTTCTAGTGAGTCAGTCCTGACAGCCTGAGGCGCCGGCCCGCGTCCTGGTCACCCCCAGGCGCTGGGGTCACCGGCCCCGGGCGGCTTCATCCGCGGTTTCAGCCGGACGGTGGGCATCGTAGGCGCTGGAAGCCGATCCACCCTGCCTGCGTAGCCCTGTACGTGCCCGAATTGCTCCGAGCCGGCTTCCCACGCCTCCCGGTACTCCACGATCTCTTCGTGGGTGCGGCCGATGAAGTTCCACCACATCATCACCGGCTCCTCGAACGGTTCACCGCCCAACAGCATGATCCGAGCCGGTTCATCAGTGAGGTTGGTCAGCCGGATTTCCGCAGCGCCCGGGGGCAGGTACCCCAACTCGGCAGGTTTGAGGTCCAACTCCTCGACGCCTACCGGGCCCTGGTCCACCAGCACGCCGTGTTCGAATCCAGCGTCCACCTCTAGGGTGACCTGCGCGGAGGGCTCGATGACTAATTCGGCCCCCAGCAATGGTGAGAAAGCGGTCACCGGCGAGGTGTACCCGGCGAGGGTTCCCATCAGCACCCGCGCTTGAGCGCCGCCCAGGTCCAGTGGTTCGGTGACGTGGTGGAGGAAGTCCCGGGACGTGTGCCGGGAGGCATCGGGCAGCACCGTCCACAGTTGCACCCCGTGCAAGGTGCGGCAGGCGTCGGTGGACACTTCTGAGTGCGCTACCCCGCGTCCCGCCGTCATGATGTTCACCTGCCCGGGCCGCACCAGGGCGTGGGCACCGGTGGTGTCCCGGTGTTCGATCTCGCCGGTGAACAGCCAGGTGACCGTCTGTAACCCGGTGTGGGGGTGGGGCGGCACGTCCATCCCACCGGTGCGGGAGGCGTCATCGGATCCGAAGTGGTCCACGAAACACCAGGCGCCGATCAGGGATCGGACCCGTTGCGGCAGGGTGCGCCGCACCCGCATGGCGCGGGGACCGCCGAGCGGTACCTCACGGCTGGTGATTCGTTGCACAGGGCTCACGCGAACCAC
>DATGSR010000040.1:0-7597 GCA_035302405.1 Beutenbergiaceae bacterium | reverse complement strand
CCCTGTTCCGGATGGTCAACACCCTTGGACTCATCGACACCCACTGGCCACTGATCGTCATCCCCGTTCTCGGGGCACCGAGTGTGCTGGCCACTTTCCTTATGCGGCAGTTCTTCATCACGCTTCCGCATGAACTCGAGGAGGCAGGACGGGTCGATGGGCTGACCCGATGGGGGATCTTCTGGCGCGTGGCCTTCCCCCTGGCTAAGCCCGCGATCGCGGCAGTGTCGATCTTTACGTTCCTAAAGTCTTGGAACATGTACCTCGAACCGATCGTGTACCTGTCCAGCCGGCGGAACTTCACCCTGCCGCAGGCGCTGACCCAGTATGTGGACGCCTACGGCGGGCCGATCTGGAACGTGCAACTTGCCGCGACCACACTCACCGTGATCCCCGTGCTGATCGTCTTCATTATCGCCCAGCGCCAGTTTATCCAGGGCCTGGCCCAAACTGGGCTTAAGGGGTGAGGGGACGAGCAGTTAGGCCTGCAACCGCGCGGCCTGGCGGGTGAGGTGGTCGCGTTCGGGCACGCTGGGCGCGGCCTGCGCCGCCTCGAGGTACAGGGCGCGCGCCGCGGCGAGGTTGCCCGCCTGCTCGTTGAGGTAGGCGCGCACCGCGGCATGTCGCGGCACCTCGGCCGGGACTGTGTTGACCACACTTAAGCCGGCGAGCGGGCCATCGACCTGCCCGACGGCGACGGCGCGGTTGAGCGCGGCGACCGGACTGTCGGTGAGGGTAACCAGCACGTCGTACCACTCCAAGATTTGGGGCCAGTCCGTCTCCTCGGCCGAGGGCGCATCGGCGTGCAGGGCGGCGATGGCGGCCTGCGCCTGGTATTCCCCGAGCCGGTCCTGGGCCAGGGCGTGTTGCAGGATGTCCACCCCTTCGGCGATGAGTTCCATGTCCCACCGGGAGCGGTCTTGCTGCGCCAACGGGATCAGTTCACCGGCGGGGCTGAGCCTCGAATGCCGCCGAGCGTGATGCAACAGCATCAGCGCCAGCAGACCGGCAGCCTCCGGCTCGGCGCTCGCGGCCGCGGCCTGCCTAGTGAGGCGGATGGCCTCGGCGGCCAGATCCTCGTCCCCGGTGTACCCCTCGTTGAAGATCAGATACAACACCTTCAGCACGGTGCGCAGATCACCGGGCGCGTCCAGGGGCTTGCCGCGCAGCGTGGTTTTGGCACGGCTGATCCGCTGGGCCATGGTCGGCTCGGGGACCATGTACGTCCGGGCGATCTGCGCCGTCGTCAAACCCCCAACAGCCCGCAGCGTGAGCGCAACCGCTGAAGCCGGGGTCAGTGTGGGATGGCAGGCCAGGAACAACAGCAACAACGTGTCATCAGCCTGCCGCGCTGGCCCGGGAGCCGGAGCGGCTTGCTCGCGTTCCTCTCGGCGGGCCCGCGCCGCATCAGCGCGCACCGCGTCGGTGTATTTGCGCCAGGCGACGGTGACCAGCCAGCCCCGGGGATTATCCGGACGCCCGGCCGGCCACCGCCGCACCGCCTCGATCAGCGCCTCCTGGACGGCGTCCTCAGCCGAGGCGAAGTCCGCCCCGCGCCGCACGAGTACCCCGAGCACCCGGGGACCGAGTTCGCGAAGGAGACCCTCGTCGTCGTCCATCACTGGGTTGTTGATCATTGCGCTGTGCTCATCGGGGGTTGATCATTGCGCTGTCGGTCACTGCGCTGTTGATCACTGGGACTGCTGATCGGTGGGTTGTTGACAGTTGTGCGCTACGCGGGCAGCAGGCCCGCCTCGATGAGGGTGTCGGTCACCGTGGCGCCCGGGGTGAGGAAGGGGCGCACCTCGATCCATTCCTGTGTCGGCCGCCCGCCCCGTCCCGGTGCGGAGGACAGGAATGCGGCCACCTCATGTGCGCGTTGTTCGGAATCCACATCGACGATCATCCAGCCGGCGATGAGGTCCTTGGTCTCGGCGAACGGGCCCTCGGTGACCGGCGGCATGCCCTCGGCGTCATACCGCACGAAGGTGCCGCTGGGGGCCAGCGCCTGGGAATCGACGAACTCCCCGGTTTCGGTGAGGACCTGGGCCACGTGATCCATGAACGCGAAGTGGTCGCTGATCTCCTGCTCGGTCCACTGATCCATCGACGCCTCGTGGTCCGGCATCTTCTCCGGCCCGCCCCGGTAGTGCTTGAGCAACAGGTACTTGGCCATGGTCGGCTCCTTCGACTCTGTGGCGGCCATTGTGCCGCCCTCACCTGGTGGACGGAACCGAATTGTTGGTTTCGACATCCGGGCGCCGGGCGCTTCCGCGGAAGCGTCGGACCGTGCGCACGCAGTTCACCCGGCGTTCCTATGGACTCGGCGACTGCGCGGCGGTGGGGCTGGTTGACTACGCTCATCGTTCAGTACTCGCGGGCGAAACCTGAGCAGCGCGGACCGAGGAGGCAGTGATGGCACGCATCCTCGTCGTCGAGGACGCCCCGGACGTGCTCGAACTGCTGCGCGAGACCCTCACCGCCGAGGGCTACGAGGTGATCATCGCCCGGGACGGCCTGGCGGCACGCCAGTTGCTGGCCTCCCCGAGGGGGGTGGGACCGGACCTGGTCGTGCTGGACCTGATGCTGCCGCACGTGGACGGGTCGGTGCTGCTGGCGGAGATCCGACGACGTGGAGACCTGCCCGTCCTGGTGCTGAGCGCGAAGGACGCCGTGTTCACGAAGGTGGACATGTTGCGACTGGGGGCCGACGACTACGTGACCAAGCCCTTCGATCTGGCCGAGTTGACCGCACGCGTCCAGGTGCTGCTGCGCCGGACTGCGCCGTCGACCCGTCGTCGTCCGCTCCTCACCCACGGGGCACTCAGCGTGGACCCGGGCACCGCCCGCGTTAGTTGGGCGGGCGCCGAGGTGGAGTTGACCGCGACCGAGCTGCGCATCCTGGAACTGTTGATGGAGCGGCCCGGCCAGGTGCTCTCGCGCTCGCGCATCTACGAGGCGGTGTGGCAGGAGCGGTTCGTCGGCGACGACTCCGCGGTCAAGACCCACCTGTCGAACCTGCGCGCCAAGTTGCGAGCGGCCGGGGCCGACCCCGATCCGGTCGAGACCGTCTGGGGCCTGGGCTACCGGATGCGGCGACTGTCGACGGGGTGAGCGGGCATCGGGCCGGCGGCTGAGGATCTTGACGGATTCCTAACCTTTCGACCCGCCGAACGGACTCCTTCCCGACGTGCGGTCCATAGGTTGGGCCCATGGCCCGGGCACGGGCCCGACACAGAGTCCGGAGCACGGGCATCAATGGTTATGGAGGCGCGATGAGCGAGGACGTCCTGGTGACCAGGGATCTCACGAAGCGCTATGGCACCCACGCCGCGGTCGACGGGGTGAGCATCCGTCTGCGACGCGGCCGGATCTACGGGCTGATCGGCAGCAACGGCGCCGGTAAGACCTCTCTGATGCGGCTCATCAGCGGTCTGAGTTTCCCCACCGCGGGCAGCGTCGAACTGTTCGGCTCGGGTGCCGCACGTCCCCGGCAGCGCGATCTGGCCCGCATGGGCATCCTGATCGAGACGCCGTCCCTACACGGCGGGATGACTGCCCGCCAGAACATCCACCTGCACCGCCTGATGCGCGGTGTGCCCGACGCCGCTCTCGATGAGAGACTCCTGGAACTCGTCGGCCTCGCGGACACCGGGACCAAGCGCGTGCGCAACTTCTCCCTGGGAATGAGGCAACGGCTCGGGATCGCGCTCGCGTTGATCGCCGACCCCGAACTGCTGGTCCTGGACGAGCCGGTCAACGGCTTGGACCCGCTCGGAGTGGTGGAGGTACGGACGCTGGTACGCGACCTCGCCCGCGAGCACGGGATCACCGTGCTGATCTCCAGCCACAACCTGCCTGAGCTGTTCCAGACCGCGACCGACTACATCATCATCGACGCCGGTCAGGTGCGGATGACCCTGACCCTGGCTGAACTCGAGGCCCGCACCCAGCAGTACCTCGAGGTCGCGGCCGGGGACATCCGCCACCTGGTCACCGTGATCGAGCAGGAGTTGCCGGGCGCCGAGCACGTGGTGATGCCCGACGGCACCGTGCGCCTGCCCCATCACGCCGACGAGAGCGAGAGCGTGCTGCGCACCCTGGTCGCCGCCGACGTGTGGCCCCAGCGCCTGGCCCGCGAGGGCGAGACCCTCGAATCCTTCTTCCTGTCCGTCATCGGAGGTGACCGGTCATGATCAACCAGTTACGTGCCGACCTGTTCGTACTGGGTCGCAGCACCACCGCCGGCCTGTGCCTGCTCGCCGTGACTCTGACCGCCGGCCTGTACACCTGGCTGCAGCACAGCCTGGCCGTCGGGGCCCTCTCGGCGAACTCCGCGAGTGGCGTGCAGGGCCTCAGCGACGTGCTGCTGATCTCTCTGCTGGGCCCGCTCCTGTACGGGGTCATCGTCTCCCAGCCATTCGACACCAAGTCCGTCCACAACGCCCTGCTCGGCTCGGGGCGGGGGGCGTTCGTCGGGGCCAAGACGGTGGTCGCCTCCCTGCTGGTGGCGACGCTGTCGCTGCCCTACGGGATCGGGGTTCTGGTGGGCCGGGCCACCGAGGCGGAGTTCGCCCCGGCGATCCCCACCGCGTTCTCGCTGCTCCTGGCCGAGGGCCGCGGCCTGACCGCCGCTGAGGCCGGCACCGTCGTGGCGGTGACGCTCACCAGCGCGATACTGACCGCCGCGAAACTCTCGGTGTGCCTGCCGCTGGCGATCTGGCTGAAGCGCCCACTGGTGGTCATGGCGATCGGGTTCGTGTGGTCGTTCGTGGCGGACCTGCTGGCGGCAAGACTCTCCGACGTGGACGCCCTGCAGGCCCTGGTGCGCCTGACCCCCCTCGCGGCCGAACATCTCCCAGTCCCTGGTTCCACCGGCGCGGACATGCTGACCGCTGTCGCGGTCTCGGTGGTGTTCATCGCGTTGATGGGGCTGGCGTCATGGCTGATCTTCCGCCGCTCGGACGTGTCATGAGGAAGGGGTGGGCCGGACGCGGGGGCATAGGCTGACCCTCACCCCCACCCGGCTGCGACCTCGGGAGTTGCGTGCGCGTCATCGTCGTGATCCTCGCGGTGCTGTTGCTGGTCACGTCCGCATACCTGGTGGTGGTGCTGCGGCAGATCAGTCATGTGCGCCGGCAGTTGGAGGATCGTCTGGACGGCGGGGCGCACAGCGCCGTCACCCTCTCCCTGGTGGTGCCGCAGTTGGAGGCGCTGGCCGCCCGGGTCAACGACACCGTGCGCCAGGCGCAGGCGACATCGACCCGCACCCGGGAGGAGGAGCGCCGCATCCGCTCCTTCATCGCCGACATCTCCCACGATCTGCGCACCCCGCTGACCACGGTGCGTGGCTACCTGCAGTTGCTGGAGCGCACCGACCTCGACGAACTCCAGCGCTCCCGCCTCGACGTCGCCCAGCGGCAGGCCGCGGAACTCGCGGCGCTGGTCGATCGGCTCTACGAATACGCCTACCTGCTGGAGGTGGAGCCGACGCTGGAACTGGAGACCATCGACGTCGGAGTGCTGATGGGAGAGTGCCTGCTGGGGATGTCCGCCGACATCGAGGCGGCCGGGCTCGATGTCGACTACGAGCCGCCGGCGGGGCTGACCGTCGTGACAGATCGGGAGAAGGTCACACGCATCGTCCAGAACCTGGTGCGCAATGCGACACATCATGGTCGCGACCTGCTCGTGAGTGAAGTGCTGCCTGCCGGCGACGGGGTGCAGTTGCGCGTGAGCAACGGGCTGGCACCGGGAGTGGAGGTCGACGCAGCCCGGCTCTTCGAGCGCTTCTACACCGGGGACCGGTCCCGCTCGCGCCGAACCAGCGGGCTGGGGCTGTCGATCGTGCACGTCCTGGCCGATCAACTGCGAGGACAGGCGCGCGCCGACCAGGACGGGAACCTGCTCACGCTGGCGGTCACGCTGCCGAGCCTGGACCGTTCCTGAGCCCTGCTCAGGATCAAGACTGCTGCTGCCGATCGTGGGCGTTTGGCACTCCCGCGGGAACGTCCGGCCGTGTGTAGGTCGACGAGAACCTAATCTCTGCTGTGTTGGAGACGCGTACATTTGAGTGCAAACCGATATTAAACTTGGCGATCGCCTACTATTGTAGGCGCCAATGGAAGAGGTGGTGGCGATGGATACTCGGAGGCCGCTAGCAATCGTCACGCCCACTCTCGATGGCGATGTGCTCACCCGGCTCGCGCTGGCAGAAGCCTCCTTCACGCCGGGTCAACTCCAGCGCTTGCTCCCTGATGCTTCGGTGGCAGGTGTGCGGCGGGTGCTGAAACGTCTGAGCGCACAAGGCATCGTCATCGCAACGCCGGTGGGGGATGCCGCGGTCACTTATTCGCTCAATCGCGAGCATGTAGGCGCCAACGCGATCATTGAACTGGCGCAGCAGGCAACCACGGTACGCCACAGGATCTCCGCAGAGCTGGAGGGCTGGAAGTATCCACCTCGGTACGCGGCGATCTTCGGATCCTGGGCACGGGGTGAGGCGACGACATCATCCGATATTGATCTCTTCCTGGTTCGTCCTCGCGACGTGTCGGGCGATGAGTGGGATGATCAGGTCGGCGCGCTGGAGCGCTCCGTTTGGCGGTGGACGGGCAACGATGCACGCTCGCTGGTGGTTGACGAAGACCGAGTCTCCGGCGCCGCGGAAGAACCTGTACTAACGGATGTCCTCCGGGAGGGCCTCGCTTTGTATGGCTCGCAGGAGTGGTTCAGGAAGGCCGTGCGGCTATCGGCGAGAACTGGGACCTGATGCGCACGAGGAAAGCCAATGCCGCGGTCAAGGCGGGTCGGCTTGCGAAGGCGCAGCAGTTCGCGGACGCCGCGCGTGATGTGTTGGCGTTGGCTGATGAGGCCGAGGATGTGGCGGATGCCTTCGTTACTCTGGCGGTACATGCGGGGATCGCCGCCTCTGACGTCATCTGTAGCGCACGGCTCGGAGAATACTCGCGCTCGGAACACCACAGCGATGCGATCGAACTGCTCAAGAAGGCCGATGAGACAGTGGTCCGGCATTTGCGAGCCCTGCTCAGGATCAAGACTGCTGCTGGGTACTCGCACACACCGGTTTCGACGGATGATCGGATTCGTGCTCAGCGGGCGATGGACGCCCTGCTGAATGCAGCACTGAGTGCGTAGACGGCTACCGGTTATAGCCCTGAAGGCAGGGTCACGTACCGGCGCCTGGGTCGCCCGGTCAAGGGTGCCCGGGCTGCCCAGGGCGCGGTACGCCGTCGTGCGCTTGCCCGATGATTCAGCGTGTGGCCGGTACGAGGCCGGCGGGCGAGCAGGTTAGGCCCGGTTGACCTCGTGGTCTTTGATGTTTAACGCCATGGGACCTCTTATCGAGAGAGAAGTATCCTCGGCTCCTTCCTGTGGGTGCCCACAGTGGCCCGATGGCCGACGTTCGGTCTCAGTGCACGACTACTTCGGCTCGTGGGCGACGAGACGTTTACCGACGCCCAGCGAGCAGTCGGTCGCCTCGCTAGCATCGATGGTGTGGAGGCGCGCCAACGGCGAGCATCGCCGACAGCACCGCCGAGATACCCAAGGCGGGGTCTGCCCGGCCGGGTGACCC
>DATGSR010000039.1:0-20029 GCA_035302405.1 Beutenbergiaceae bacterium | reverse complement strand
TGGCGCCGGCCACCACGTCCAGCAGCACCGCCTCCCCGGCGGCGTGCCCGGCGGTGCGGGGCAGGCCGCGGGCGTTGGCCCACCGGCCGTTACCGTCCATGATGATCGCCACGTGCCGCGGGATCCGTTCGGCGGGTAAGGCGGGTGGCTCGGCCCCGGAGGGGTGCGGCGGGGGCGGATGCGGCCGGCTCACACCCGCTCCACCAACCGCAGCGAACGGAGTTGTCGCTCCAGGTGCCATTGGGTGTAGACCGCCACGAAGCCGGAAGCCTCCTTGCGGTGCCGCTCCTCGGAGGCATCGGCTACCGGCCAGTCCCCGGTGAGCAGGGCGGCCAGCAGTTGCACGGTTTCCGGTGCCGGTGCGGCTGCCCCCGGCGGCCGGCAAGTCGTGCAGACCATCCCGCCCATCGCCGGGGCGAAGGCTCGGTGCGCGCCGGGTGCTTGGCAGCGGGCGCAGTCGGTGAAGCTCGGCGCCCATCCGGCGATCGCCAGGGCGCGCAGCAGGTAGGAGTCCAACACCAGGGTGGCGGCGTGGGCGCGTTCGGCCAACGCACGCAAGGCACCGGCAAGAAGCAGGAACTGTTGCGTGGCCGGTTCCTTCTCGATCTCGGTGAGCCGTCCGGCCGTCTCCACCATCGCGGTGCCGGTGGTGAACAGGGAGTAGTCCGCGCTGATGTTACGTCCGTGCGGGGCGATGGTATCCACCTGGGTCACGATGTCCAGGTTGCGTCCGGCGTACAACTGTATGTCGATCAGGCTGAACGGTTCCAGGCGGGCCCCGAACTTCGAGGAGGTGCGGCGAACCCCTTTGGCTACCGCCCGGACCTGGCCGGTATGCCGGGTGAGCATGGTGACGATCCGGTCGGCCTCACCCAACTTGTGGGTGCGCAGCACAATGGCCTCATCCCGGTACGTTCGCACTCCCCCATTGTCTCCCATGTACCCGCCGGTAGCCCGGTGGCATGCCGACGGGCCCACGGACTGACGCGGCCAAGGCAGCGACGCAGCCGATCGCGGGATCGGCCGCTTCGCCTGCCCCGGCGTTCCGGGCTCAGCGCATCGCGCGGTTGGCCGCCGAGATGATCGCCTGGAAGGAGGCGGTGGTGATCGAGGGATCGATGCCCACGCCCCACAGCACCTCGTCCCCCACCTCGCACTCCACGTAGGCCGCCGCCGAGGCGTCCCCGCCGGCGGACAACGCGTGCTCGTGGTACGCCAACACCCGCAGATCCACCCCGCGCTTGCTCAGCAGGTCCACGAAAGCGGCCACCGGACCGTTGCCCTGCCCGGTGAGTTCCACCTCTTGGCCCCCATCGTGCAGGGTGGCGGTCAACTGATCATCGCTACCTTCTCCCGGAGAGACCACGGAGGTGGCTCCCAGGGAGAACCGGCCCCAGGGTCGGCGGCCCGAGCCGGGCGCGGCCGGGAGATACTCATCGCAGAAGATGTCCCACAACTCCTCGGCGGTGACCTCCTTGCCGCCGGAGTCGGTGTGCTCCTGAACGATTTGGGAGAACTCGATCTGCAACCTGCGCGGCAGATCCAGGCTGTGGGTGGAGGAGAGCAGGTAGGCTACGCCACCCTTACCCGACTGGGAGTTCACCCGGATCACCGCTTCGTAGGTACGCCCCACATCTCGGGGGTCCACCGGCAGGTAGGGCACGTCCCAGATGATCTCCTCCGAGTTCGCCCCCTGGGCGACCTTCGCGTCCCGCACCCGAAAGCCCTTGTTGATCGCGTCCTGGTGGGATCCGGAGAAAGCGGTGTAGACCAGGTCGCCGCCATAGGGGTGGCGCGGGTGCACCGCCATCTGGGTGCAGTGCTCCACCGTGCGCCGCACCTCGTCGATGTCGGAGAAGTCGATCATCGGGTCGACGCCCTGGCTGTACAGGTTCATCCCCAACGTCACCAAATCCACGTTCCCGGTGCGCTCACCCTGGCCGAACAGGCAGCCTTCGACCCGATCCGCCCCGGCCATCACGGCCAACTCCGCGGCGGCGACGGCGCTACCCCGGTCGTTGTGCGGGTGCACGCTCAAGGAGATGAACTCCCGCCGGGACAGATTGCGCGACATCCACTCGATCTGGTCGGCGTACACGTTGGGGGTGGCCCGCTCCACCGTCGCGGGCAGGTTGAGGATGATCTCCCGACCCTCCTGCGGGCCCCACACGTCCATCACCGCCTCGCACACCTCCAGGGCGTAGTCCAGTTCGGTGTCCACGAAGATCTCCGGGGAGTACTGGTAACCGAAGTCGGTGTCATCGCCCAGCAGTTTCTCCGCATGGTCCATCACCTGCTGGGTACCTGAGGTGGCCAACTCCTTGGTCGCCTCCCGGTCACTGCGGAACACCACCTCCCGGAACACCGGGGCGGTGGCGTTGTACAGGTGCACGTTCGCCCGCGGGGCACCCACGAGGGATTGCACGGTGCGTTCGATCAGGTCCGGGCGGGACTGGGTGAGCACCGAGATGATCACATCCTCAGGGACTGCCTCGTCCTCGATGATGGATCGGACGAAATCGAAGTCCGCCTTGCTCGCGGCGGGGAAACCCACCTCGATCTCCTTGTACCCCATGCGCACCAGGAGATCGAACATCACCCGCTTGCGCTCCGGGTCCATCGGCTCGATCAGCGCCTGGTTTCCGTCCCGCAGGTCGGTGGAGAGCCATCGCGGCGCCTTCTCGATCTGCCGTCCGGGCCAGCGCCGGTCCGGCAAATCGACCGGTTGGAACGGGCGGTACTTGCCCACCGGCATGCCGTGGGTGGTGTGGTTGCTCATCAGATTGTGTCCTTCCCAGTTGTTCCTCAAGCCGGGGTCACCGGTACCCGCGACGAGGATCCGGCCGGGTCAGGCCTCGTCGCGGCGAGGAAGGAGCAGAGCGTGTCCCACGGGACCTACTGTAGCGCAGACTCTGAGCGGCTATTGGGCCAGGTCGCTGGTGAGGAGCACTTGGATCCGGGTGCTGCCCAGCGTCAGGGTGGAGCCGACCGGCACGAACCGTTCCTCCCAGGGCGGCAATTCCATCCTGCTACCGTCCGGGCCCTCCAGCACGGTGCCGTTGGTGGAAGCGCGGTCGGTTGCCCACACCTGGTTGGCGGACACGCGCAGCGCCAGATGGGTCTTGGACACGGACTGGTCGGCGAGTTTCACCAGCCCGTCCACCGATTCATCGGGCCGGGGCCGGGGGTCGCGGCCCAGGAGGCTGGTCGCATCGCCCGATACGTGCCGCCCGTCGGGGAGCACTACCGCGATGCCACCGGATTCTCGAGTGCGAGACTCCGACGGTGCGGGCCCGAGCCGGGCCGCGAGGCGGGTTTGTTCCAGTTCCTCCCCTCCGTATCCGCCGTCCTCCGACTGCACCGTGGGGGCGCCCTGCGGGGATGAGAAGGGCTGGTTGGCGCTCGGATCTGCCAGCCCCGCGCCAGGAGGCCCGGAGGACGCAGCACCCGGCCCAGGGACCTGCCCCGCGGGTGCAGAACTGGCGCCGAAAGGAGCCTGCGAAGCAGAGCCGTATCCGGCCGCCGGGACCGGGCCCGGCTCCGCGGACTGCTGGTGGGGCTGGTCGTCACCGTATGGGATCGCATCGCGGCGGACCTGGAGCGGTGGCTCGTACTGGGGGTGCTGGGGGTGCTGGCCAGGATGAGCGTGCTGAACGTACTGGCCGTGCTGGCCAGGATGAGCGTGCTGACCGGACTGAGCGTGCTGGTCAGGATGAGCGTGCTGACCGGGCTGGGCGAAGCCGGCCAACCCCTGGGCACGTGCACGCGCTTCAGAAGTGGGGCGACGGCGGAAGGCGGCCACCATGCCTGCGCCGGTTGCCAATGCGCTCAAGCCGCCCACCGCCAGCACCGCCGTCACCACCCCGAGGGCGGCCGTCCTGGTGGGCGGACCGTCCCCGTCGGCAGCGATCAGACCAATCCACACGGCCCCGGCCAGGAGCAACACGGCGAACAGCAGCCGCACGATCATCGCCGAGGTGAACACGTCCCGCACCGAGGGGGTGATCACGTGCCCGCTGGCGCCGGTGCCGCGGATGTAGGCGGCATGCCAACGTCCGGTCGCGGCGATCGCCCGCCAGGCGGTTCGTTCCAGCCACACTCCCCAGATCGCCCACACCAGTAGGGCCAGCACGCCGATGCTGGTCAGCAACCACAACAGCACCCCGCGCGTGACGATGCCGGATGTGGCGAGCACCAGTGCACCGCCGCCGGCAACCCCGAGCAGCACCACCAGTAGCCCGTGCAGGTTACGTACCCACCCGCACACGTCCTCGATCAGCGTGCCCAAGGCCTGCGCCCGCACCTGCGGCAGGTGCCACGGCCCGGGCCGGGAGGGCGCATCGACCGGCAGGTACACCGCCGAGCGCACACTGGGCGACCACGGTGAGGCGCCCTGGTCGGGCGGTGGGTTCGACCCTGGTGCGAAGGGGCGGTCGCGCTCGGGGGGAGGCTGGCTCATCGCCCCGACATCAGCGGTGCCGCTCGTGCAAGGCTCGGGCGTCCAACCGCTCCTGGGTGGACCACAGGCCGGCGGACGGGGTGGAGATGAAGAACACCCGCTCCCCGTCCGGCATCGTGTTCCACCCGTCGGTCATCACGCCGGGGTCGTACCGCCGCAGGGCCTCATCGACGTCCATGTATTGGTAGCCCACCGACTCGATCTCCTCGCGAGTCAAGTCACCGGGGGCGTAGGTGATCCTGAAGCGTCCCTCGGCCGAACCGTGCACCAGGTGCGCGGTACCGTGCGGGATCTCCTGCATGTCCGCCTCCACCGCGTAGTGGGCCAGGACCTCGTCCTTGCTGAGGTAGCCGTATTTGCGGATCAGCGCATCGACCTCGGGCTGTTCCCCGAACCGTTCCACACCTGGGGCGATCACCAGCAGTTCTCCGCCGTCGGCCATCGCCATCCGGGTGCGGTAGACCGCCTTGTTGGCCACCCAGGTGGCGCGGAATTCGTCGGCTTGCATCACCGCGACGATCTTGTCCACCGGCTCGTCGAAGGGAATGATGTTCTGCTCGGTGCTGGCTCGCGCGGCGGCGAGATAGGTGTCCAGCCCGTCGCCGACGTACACCCCGGTGTGTTTCAGGGTGCCGTCCTCGTCGTAGTCCATCACCACCTGCAAGTACACATCGGGCAGGTGGGACAGGAAGTGCTCCTCGGCGTAGTTGAAGCACTGACGCACCGGGGTGAGCAGGTTACCGAGGTTGTTCTCGATGCCGTAGACCGCCGAGGCCATGTGGGAGGCGCCCAGGGTCCGTTTGCCGCCCAGCCCGATGAAGTAGTTCTTGTTGTGGTTGGCGAAGCCGAGCACCTCGTGGGGCACCACGTGGCCCACGTTGATGATGAGGTCCCACTCACCGGTGACCGTCATGGTGTTGAGGTCGATCGGCATCTCCCAGTCCACGGCCCCGCCGGTGTAGTCGGCCACGACATCGGCCGGGACGGTGCCCACGTGGGTCACCCCGTTCTTCCAGTCGTGCACGTGGATGCGGTCATGCGGCACGGAGCCGTACATGAAGGTGTTGTCCTCAGGGGTGTGCGGAACGTGCTGCCCCAGTGTGGGGATCAGGTGCACATCCGCGCCGGCGTCGGTGAGCAGGTGGTACAAGTGCTCGGTGATCCACCCGACGCCGGAGTGTGCCCGGGTGATGTCCGGCGGAAGCAGCAGCACACGGCGCAGGTTGGTGATGCCCAGCCGGGTGCGGGCCTGGTCGATCATCTGGGTGCACAGGTCTTTGATCGTCTGCTCGCTGACCCAGCGTTCCTCGTGTTGGAACCACATGGCCCCACCATACTCATCTGCCGCCAGGCACTTGCCGTGCGGGCGGGTCAGCGGCGTAGGGACCGTGGGGAGAAGTACGACCTCAGGCGCATACGGCGGCCGACCGAGCGACGCAATGTGGTCCGGGTGCGGTCCACGTCGGCCCAATAGTCGGCCACCGTCTGGTCATCGGGGAGATCGGGTGCGAACACGCCGGCATCCGCGCGGGTGGCCAGTGCGACGCTGCCCGCGCCGGGGTAGGTGGAGTCCAGGAGCTGTGCCGACTCCCGGCGGGTGAGCCCGCTGGTGCGCGCGGTGCCCAGGTCCACCGCTTGGTCCTCCACCTCTTGCCATCCGCCGGCGATCCGCACATCCGGTGAGCCGCGGTTGCGGCGGCGACGCCGTCGTCGTGCCTTCAGTGCGGCGATCACCAGGAACGGGCTGATGAGCAACAGCAGCGGGATTGCGGCCACCACCCCGATCAGCGCCCAGGTGCGCAGGTCTTCCTCCTCGTCCTGGGTCTCATCCTGCACCTCGGCCTCGTCGCGTTCCTCCGGGGGCACATCGGGAGGCTCTTGGGGCGGGGGCGGTGGTTGCAGCACCTGCGGTTGGGGATGATCCAGCGGGTCTGGCTCCTCGGCCTGGGGCACCTGATCCTCATCGGGGGTCGGGTGAAACGGTAACCAGCCGTGCCCCTCGAAGGGGACCTCGACCCAGGCGGTGACGTCGTCGCCGGTCACCTGCACAGATCCGCCTCCGGACTCCACGTCGAAGCCCATCACCACCCGCGCGGGATAGCCCAGCGCCCGCACCATCAGCGCCATCACGGCGGCGTACTGCTCGTCGTCGCCCACCATCTGCTCGGCCTCGAGCATGTCCAGCAACCGCCCGGCCCCGTGGCCCGGCCTGGAGGGCACCTCGTTGACCAGGCCGTGGGAGAAGAAGCCCTGACTGGACAGGGTCGCCGCGATCGCCTCCACCCGGGCGTAATCGCCGGTGACCCCGTCGGTGAAGTCGGCGGCCCGGGCGGCGATCACCTCGGGAACCTGACGCGGTTCGGGCAGCGCGAGGCTCTGTGCCTGCAGCCCCGCGGCGTCCAGGTCCAGCGCCGGTTGCGGGCGATGTGCGGTGAGGGTGTAGGAGTCCCCCTCCTGCAGCCCGGGGGCCACCAGCCCGGTGTGGGTGGCGGTGTTGTAGTAGAAACCGTCCGCCAGTTCCTGCCCGCGCTGACCGGTGAACGTCACGTCCACGTTCTGTTCGATCGCGGGCAGCCACACCCCGCTCAGGGCGCCGATGGAGACCTGCAGTTGGACGGCGTCGTCGGGCACCTCAACCGCGATCCGTTCCCCGGTCCGGTTGAAGGAGCCGGTGGCCGGGGTGCGGCCCGGGGTGACATCCCACACCATCCCGTCATAGGAGTCCAACGTGGCCAGCCGCACTGCCGTGAGTCCCTCGGGCACGTCCGCCACGGTGAACAGGATCTCCTCGGCCAGGTCGTCCACGAACATGCGGAAGGAGGACAGCGGACTGGTGTAATCGTGGGGGTCCGGGGGCGGTTCGACGTAGTCGCGCAGCACCACCCGGGGTTGGCTCGGAGTCAGCAGCGAAGCGCCCGTGCCGGCCACCGCCGCCACGCCGAGCACCACCGAGATCGCCAGCACCCGGTTCAGTTCCAACCGCCCGGCGCGGTGCGCCACCCACGTCACCGAGATCAGCACGCCGGCCACGCCCAGCACCCCGGGCAATACCGACCGGTGGGTGCCGAACAGGATGGCGAGCACCAGGATCGCCGCAGGCAGGATCAGGCTGAGGGAATAGTGCCGGGCGCGCAGGGAGATGGTCACCGCGACCAGAGCCCCGACGAACGCCACCAGGTAAGGCAGCAGCAGCAATCCGCCGGTGGCGCCCAGCGGCGGGGCGATGGTCAGCACTTGTTTCCACACCGTCACCACTCCCCGGCCCATGACCTGCCAGGTGGTGGGCGTGGGAATGAAGCCCGCCAGTGCGGTGTGGGGGGCGGCCAGGGCGCCGAAGGCGAAGAACACGGGCAGGGCCACCGCCAGCACCGTCAGGGTGTGCCAGCGCCGCATCGCCCCGAGCACGGCGATCACCGTGCCCAGCACCAGTCCCCCACCGGCGGCCAGGAAGAAGGAGCCGGACAGGTACACCGGCTGCAGGGGCGCGATCGCCATCGCCACGAGCACCGCCGGAACGGTCATCGCCAGACTCCGCTGCGTGGTGAACCATCCCAGGCCCGGCCACCAGGAGCCTCGCGGCGCCCGCGTGGCCGGAGCGCCTGCCGTAGCCCGGCCGTCCGGTGAGCCGGCGCCGGGTGCCCCCGCCCCGGGCGCCGAGCGGGCTGAGGGCGGACCCTGGTAGGTCATACCCGCTCCAGTTTCCGGAAACCGCGGGGTAGGTCCGCCAGGTCGCCCAGGGTCAGGGCGTTCACCTGGCCGAGTTTGTGCACCGCCGGTTCGGCCCCGATGCGGGTTTGGATCGCCAGGGAGCGCACGCCCAGCGGGAGCACCGCCCCCGCGGCGCGGATCTCCCGCGGCGATACCTGGGAACCGCACAGCAGCACCACCACGGTGGCCCGCTGCACGTCGCGGGTGACCATCCGGGCCAGGTCCACCAAGGTGGTGGGCGTGTCCACGAAATCCAGTCGGGTCAGGTCGTCCAGCAGCCGTCCGGTGGAGGTGGTGGCGATCATCTCCTCGGTGGCCATGGCGGTCAGGTCCTTGGAGGACCGGATCGCCTCCAGGCCAAGTGATCCGAGCGCGGAGATCGCCAGTTCGAACTCTTCGTCCTCGCCGTAGTCGCGCAGCTGGGCGGACAGCGCCACCACTAGGTGCGAGCGGCGGGTTTCCTCGAACTGGCGCACCATGAGGGTGCCGGTCTTGGCCGAGGACCGCCAGTGCACATACCGGCGGTCATCACCGGGGCCGTACTCGCGCAGCGCGTGGAAGGACAGGTCCGCGTTGGTCACATCGCGGGTTTCCTGGCCCTCCAAGTCGTGGAGGAAACCGGCGGCCGAGGATCCCATCCGCACCGTGGCCGGGTGCACGTATAGTTCCTCCGGTTCGGTCCACAACACCGATCGCCGCACCAACCCGAGCGGGTCGCCGCGCACGGAGGAGACCGGGCCCACGGTGATCACACCACGCCGGTGGGTGGGGATGACGAACAATTCGTCGTGCTCCTGCCCGGGCGCCATGGCAGGCAGGGCGAAACTGGCCCTGGATTGCCCCACCGGCATCTCGATCCGGGCGGGCAGCACCGGCCGTTCACCGGTGTTACGCACGTCCACCCCGCCCATCGCCCGTTGCCCGACGACGACGCGTCCCTCCCGTAGGCGCAGGTTGATCGCGTACGGGTGGCGCCCGATCGCGAAGATCGCTGCCGCGCCAACCGCGCCAAGGAAGCCCGCACCGAGCACCCGGATCTCGATCCAACCGCTGAAGTAGCCGCCCACCAGGGCGGCCGTGCCGAGGGCGAGCAGCACCCACGCCGCCCGGGAGACCCAACTCAGCGCCTGGGTGCGGCGGCGCACCTGCCCGACGATGTCACTGACCGTCTGGGTGATGGTGCTGGTGGTCTGTCCTGTGGTGCTCATCGGCGCATCAGGAGTTGCGCTGAGCCGGCGGGTTCACCTCGGACAGGATCCGGCGCACCGACTCCGCGGCGCTGGCGCCCTCGAACTCCGCCTCGGCGTCCAGCACCATCCGGTGGGCGAGCACCGGTTCGGCCAGTGCTTTGACGTCGTCGGGGATCACGTAGTGCCGTCCCTGGGAAGCGGCCCACACCTTGGCGGTGCGCACCAATGCCAGCGCTCCGCGCACGCTCACCCCCAGTGCGATCTCCGGGGCGGTGCGGGTGGCTTCCACCAGGTGGGTGATGTAGGTGAGCACGGCGGGGTCGATGTAGACCGTGGAGGCCAACTCGGCCATGTCCACCACCGCGGATCCGGTAATGACCGGGGTGAGTGCGGCGGTACGGTCCCGGACGGCGGAGCCGGCGAGAATCTGCACGGTGGAGTCGGTATCGGGGTAACCCAGGGAGGTGCGCATCAGGAATCGGTCCAGTTGCGCCTCCGGCAGGCGGTAGGTGCCGGCCTGTTCGATGGGGTTCTGGGTGGCCAGCACGATAAACGGTTCGCCCACTTCGTGGGGACGGCCGTCCACGGTGACCCTGCCTTCTTCCATGACTTCCAGCAGTGCGGACTGGGTCTTGGGTGAGGCGCGGTTGATCTCATCGGCCAGCACCACGGTGGCGAAGATCGGGCCCTTATGGAAGTCCCACCGCTTGGACTCCTGGTCGTAGATCGTCACACCGGTGACGTCCGAGGGCAGCAGGTCCGGGGTGAACTGGATGCGGGAGTGGGAGGACTGCACGGTGGCCGCCAGCGCCCGAGCGAGGGAGGTCTTGCCGGTGCCCGGGTAGTCCTCCAGGAGCAGGTGGCCGCCGGAGAGCAGGCAGGTGAAGGCGAGGCGCACCACGTGCGACTTGCCCAGAATCGCCTCGGACACGTTCTGGACGAGCCGTTGGAAGGTCTCGGCGAACCACGCGGCGCGCTCGGGCGTCATCGTGGCGGTTTCGGTTGCGGTCAACGCAAAGTTCTCCTCATCGTTACCAGTCGCGGGTTTCGATCACCGCGTTCGACGGAGCCCCGTCGATGTCCGGCGTCACCCTTCCGCCGCACCCGCCGTCGAAGTGCGGGGGCACCGCACCAGGGTGGCGGATGATCGCGGTCCCGTTGCCACTCATCGATATCGAATAAGGAGCGAAACCCGGGGTGTAACCGCCGCAGTTTCCGCCGGTCACAGCAAAGTCGACATCGTAGGACCCACTCGGCCAGTTGCTCCAATTGAGGCGGAAGGATCGGCAGTTGTGGTTGTCCGGGTTCGAATCACAGGTGCGCGCCTCACCTTGTGTGATCCACGCCCGCGGCGGCGGGGTGGGGTCCGCCTCGGCTCGTTGAGTGCGGCTGGCGGCGGGGCCGACATCACCGTGGTTGTTGACCACCCGCACCTGAATACTGTGGTTTTGCTCCCAGTCGCCCCGCACGTTCGTGCTGCCGTCGGGGTTCCCGTTGCGCCAGGAACTCCAACTCCCGTTCCCGGTCCGGGTGCGGTACTCCGCGCGCTCGATGCTCGCGCCGTTACCGCCGGGCGCCCGCCAGGTGAAGGTCACATCCCGGCCGTCCGCGGAAGAGGAGATCGACGGCGCGCCGGGCGGGCCGTACGGAACGAACGAGGACGACGCAGCACTCCACTGCCCGCAGTAGGTGTTACAAGCCCGCACCTGGACGGTGTAACTCTGCCCGTTCGTCAGTCCGCTGATCCTGCCGTTGGACGGTAGCGCCTGCGGACTGCCGCTACCGAGGCGGTACTCGTACCGGGAGATCGGTTGGCCGTTGTCATCCGGGGCGGTGTAGTCGATGGTCGCCTGACCGTTGTCCCCGGTCGCCGAGGCGCTGACGCCCGTGGTGCGTCCCGGGGCACCGAAGGAACGCACCGGCGCGGACCGGGGGGACGTGTCGGAGGTGCCTGCACGGTTCTCGGCGACCACGGTGAACTCGTAGTCGTGGGCATTCTCCACGGTGACGGTGCGCTGCCTGGTGGACCCGTCCACAGTAATCACCGGCTGCTGCTGACCGTCCTTGTACATGTACAAGTGGTAGCGGGCGATCGCGTCACCGTTGTTGTCCGGTTCGCTCCAGCGCACCTGCAGTTGCCCGCCGGCGGCGGTATCGACCCGGGTGGCATTGGGAGCCTCCGGCCGCAACGGGGGCCCGGAGGGCACCTCGGCAGCCGACCAGGGGCTCCAATCCCCGGGGTCCGGGGCGTCGTTGACGGCGCGGACCTGGAAGGTGTACGCCTGTCCGTTGGTCAGCCCGGTCCAGGTGTGGCTGGTGCCGGTGACGGTGACCTGGTCACTGCCGCCGCCGCTGGGTGAGATGCGTACGTCGTAGTGCGTAATAGGCGTGCCCTCGTTCGCGGGCGCATTCCAGTTCAGGGTCAGTTCCTGGTCACCGAACTCCACGGTCGGGGCGGCCGGCGCCTCGGGTTTGACGTCCGGGCGCGCATCACCGGAGGGCGGGCTGGCCGGGGACTCCCCGACGTCGTTGATCGCGGTGACGGTGAAGTTGTAGGTGGTGCCGTTGGTCAGCCCGGTGATGGTGCAGGTGGTGCTCTGGCAGGACTGGGACACTCCCCCGCCCTCGACCCGGTAGGAAGTGATCGCCGCCCCGTTGTCGACCGGCGGGCTCCAGGTGAGGACCGCCTCCCGGTTACCGACTGATTCCACCCGCGGGGGTGCCGGTGCCTCCGGCACACCCAGGACGGCCGCGGTGACCCGTGCTTGGACCTGCCGTTCGGGATCCTCGGTGGTGTCCACCACGGTGTACACGATGCTCAAGCGGCCCACGTAGTCCTGCGCCGGGGTGAACGTGACCGCGTCCCCGGAGACGGAGGCTTGTGCCGCTCCGGTTTCCACCGCGGCGGACAGCACGGTGCGTGGCTCGCCGGGGAAGGGGTTGGAGTCGTTGGCGAGCACCTCAATCGTGACCGACTCGCCCTGATGCACTTCTCCGGCGTCGTCATCGTTGGCCGTGATCAACGGCCTGGTGCTGCCGGTGGCGGTCAAGGTGATGGTGCCGGTGGTGGACTCCCCTTCCGGGTCGGTCACGTCGATTTCCACCACGCCCTCGGTGCCTCGCGGGGTGTCCGCCGCGGCGGAGGCGTAGAAGATGTTCGCGTCGTCGATGCGCGCATCGAACCCGCCGGGGGTGTCGACGATCTCAAATGTCAGTTCGTGCACCTGCCCGTCGGGGTCCTCGGAGATCCGCTGCAGGTTCAGGCTCTCCTCCTGCCCGCCGGCTTCCAGGGCGAGCGATCCCGAGCGCATCTCGGGCGGCACGTTCTCCGTGGAGCGCACCGAGATGTCCAGGGTGATGACCGAGGTACGGATGCCGTCGACGTTCAGGTCGGGGGCGTCGGTGACTTCGAACGTAATCGTCGCCGGGCCGTAGTAGCCCTCCCGGGAGGTGTACGTCAACGTTTGTGCGTCCACCACCAGTTCCGACCCGTCGGAGTTCGTGGCGCGGACGCTGGCGAAGTCGCTGAGTTGGACCGGGTCCCCCGACATGGAGACGACGTAGTCCTCCAGGGCCAGTTCGATCGGCTCTCCGGAGTTCACCTCGATCGGCGGTGCATCGGAGCGTTTCACCGGTCCGGTGTCCTCGGTGCCGGGTACTTCCACGAACGCGTAGGAGGACAGGTCGTCCTCATCGGTGATCTGGTAACTGACCACCTGGCCTTCCGGGGTGAGGTCGATAAGAAGTTGGCGCTGATCGGCGCTCAGTTGGGCGGTGGGGTTGCCCTCCGGCACCGACAACCGCAGGGAATCGACGCTGCCGTCAGGGTCGTAGTCGTTCGCGAGCACATCGACGGTGACCGTCTCCATGCCCACGATCGTGTCCGGAGGCACCTGGTCGTCGACCGCCACCGGCGGTTGCGGATCGGCGTCCGGATCCACGTTGATGGTCAGCGCGCCGACGTCCTCCCCGCCGTTGCGGTCACTCACGGTGTATTGCACCAGGTAGGTGCCGGCCTCCGCGGGTGAGGTGAACAGCACTGTGGAGTCGCGGATGCCCACGTCCTCCAGCCCGCCGTCGTCCGCGATGGCCGGGTCGCCGAAGACCAGTCGGTCCCCGTCCGGATCGGTGTCGTTGCTGAGCACATCGGCCTGGATCTGGCGGTCCGGCAGCACCGTCACCTCATCGGCGACGGCTATCGGGGGCCGGTTGCGATCAGGCGGCGGGATCACCCCCACGGTGATGCTGGCGCTGGCAACGGCACCGGGCCGGTCCTGCACGGCGTAGTCGAAGGTGTCGGTGCCCACCGAATCGGTGAACGGCTGGTAATCCAGGTATCCGGGACCCTGTTCCACCACCCGCCCCAGTTCCGGGGAGGTCTCCACACCCAGGATCTGCACCGAGTCCCCATCGGGGTCGATGCCGTGCACGTTGATCGGGATCCGCACCCGCTCGCCGGCGAACGCCCGGGCGGTGATGTCATCGGGCACCGGCGGGGAGTTGGACTCCTCCCCGCTGGCCACCACGTTCACGGTGATGCTCGCGGAATGGGACTGGCCGGTCTCATCGACGATCCGGTACACACCGGACACGGTTTGCGGCGTGTCCGGGGCCATGAACCGCACCACGTCCCCGGCGACGAACATCAGCCCGTCCTCGGGTTCCTCCACGAGCGCGGGGTCGAGGCTGAACTCCAGCCCGTTGGGGTGGGAGTCGTTGGCGAGTACGGGGATCGTGACGTGATCGCCGGCGCGCACCCGGGCCACGTCGCGGACGGCCTGGGGCGGCTGGGTCGATTCGGCGTTGACCAGCGGCAGGACGTGGACCTCACCGGAGGCGCTCTGGACGCCGTTGGAGACGGTGTAGGTCAACGTCACCGGCTCGGTGAGGGCCCGGTCGGAGGAAATGCGTAGCAGCCGGTGATCCACGATGGCCACCTGCATCCCGTGACCGGGCGGGACGTCGATCTGTTGGACCGCCAGCACCCCGCCGCCCGGGTCGAAGTCGTTCTCCAGCACGTCCACCAGCACGGTGCCGCCCGGGGGCAGCAGCGCGGTGTCGGCCACCGCGACCGGGGCGGCGTCCTCGTCCTGGTTCACCACACTGATGCGCACCAGCCCGGTGGCCGGGGTGCCGTCGTCGTCGGCCACGATGTAGGTGGTGTAGTAGTCGCCGGCGGACTCGGCGGAGAAAGTGAAGGTGCCGCCGTCGTAGTCGGTGACGATATTCGCATCCGGTACCTGCTCGACGTGCGACAGCCGCAGCGGCCGACCGTTCGGGTCGACGTCGTTGGCCAGCGGTTCCACGGTGATGGTTTGGCCCGTGAACGCGGTGGCGAAATCGAAGACGGCGGTGGGCGGGTGCGGCCCCTCGGGTAGCACCTCCAGGTCGATGACCGCCGTGCCGATGTCCTGCCCGTCACTGATGAAGACCTCGACCTGCTTCTGGCCGAGTTCCACCCCCAGGTCGTCCACGGTGATGAGGCCGTTGGGGTTGGCGATCACATCCAGGCTGGTGGGATAGTCCGCGCCCTCAACGTAGACCGGGTCGCCGTCGGGGTCGCGCACATCGTTCATGATGTTGACTTCCACGGTGCCCCCGGTCACCACCTCTGCGGTGATGTCCCGCAGTTGTTCCGGCGCCGTGTTCTGGGACGCGGGCACCGCCCGGAGCGTCACCGGGGCAGTATCGCTCCCCCCGCGCCCGTCGTCGGCGGTGTAACTGAACCGTTGCTCCCCGCCTGCTTCCGGGTTGACCTCGATCTGCAGCGCCCGTCCGCCCATGACCTGGGCAACGGTGCCGAAGGACTCCGGCACGTCCTCGAAGGCGGAGACGGTCAGCAGGTCCCCGTCGGGGTCGGAGTCGTTGTCCAGGACGGGCAGCAGCACGGTCTGACCGGAGCGCACCCCGAAGGAGTCCGGTTCGGCGTTCGGGTCCCGGTTGTCCATGTCCCGGTCCAGGGGAACCTCATCGCGGATCTCCTGTTGGGACTCCTCTTCCTCCTCCTGGGCCTCCTGGGGCGGGGTGATGTCCTCCCAGTTGTCCACCAGGATCAAGGTGTCCTCCAGCATCCAGGAGTCACCGTTGCGAAGGTCGTTGAGCACCGCGATGGAGCGGTTGACCCGGAACACCATGTCCGCGCCGCCGCCGGCCTCGGGCACCACCTGCTCCACCGGTTCGCCGTCGGCGCACACCCGGAGGTGCACCGGTTCCTGCGCCGCCCAGGCGCCGTGGGCGCAGCCGGAAACCTGTACCGGTTGGGCCGGCGGCCCGGGTGCACCGACCGGGATCACGGTGGGATCGGCACCGTCCAGAGGCACCTCGATCAAGGCGTCCGAGGTGGCGATGACCGCGTCGCTGCCGGCCGTGCTGGGTGCCTGTAACCGGGCGGAGGCGAGGTCCACGTCGAGGGCGGAGAGTTCGATCGGATCCGCGTCCGGTCGTAGCACCGCCGCGCTGACTTCATCGTCGTGTTCGCGGATCGTCAGTGCGACGGGCGTGGAGGCCACCGCCGTGAGTTGGGTGCGGGTGGCTTCATCGAAGTAGTCCTGCGGCAGTTGGCGGATGTGCGGTTCCCACTCCTGCGCCGGGTCGGGAACGTCCTCGTCGTCCTGTGCGCCGGCGTCGGCGTCCTGCGGCTCGCCGTCGTCATTCGCCTCAGCCGAGCCCTCGTCATTCTCCCCGGTCGAGCCCTCGCCGCCCGCCTCTTCGGTCAGCGCCGCTCGTTCCGCCCGGTCCTGCGGGGTGATGGTCAGCAGTTCGCCGGTGCGGCTGTCCAGGCCGAAGGCGGTACCGTCGTCGGCCACGGTGTGCGCGGCCCCCGGGCCCAATTCCGCCAGGGGCGGGGCGGTGCCGTCATCGAGGATCCCCAACTCCTCCAAGCCGAGCACGTAGTACTCCCCGGACCGGGCAGCGAGCACCCCGAGGGTGTCCTCGCCCAGTTGCACATCGGCGTTGGCCGGTAACTGGGTGGCTGCCCCGGTGGTGGCGACCTGGGCGGGGTCCACGCGCTGGATCGTCCCGGAGGCAAGATCCCGCATGAACACCACATCTTCACGTTGCAGCAGGTCGATGTTCTGGCTGGTGGCAGCCAGGGAGGCGTCGATCTGCTGCACCGGGTAGTTCAGGCGGCCCACGGCCAACTCGTTGTTGTTGGAGACCCACACCCCGCCGTCATTGAGGTCGACATCGGCGGTGGCCACACCCTCGTAGTTCAGGCTCAGGGCCACCACAGTGCCGAGCACAAGAGACACCACCGTCGCACTTGCGACCTTGCGGTGTCGTGGCGTGGCGCGCGAACGCATTCGCGAACTCCTCCCCGAACTGCCCACATCCGACTGTTAGACATGCCTACCCCGCGACTGCGGTCAGCCTACTCGATGCGCAGGATGTACCTTAACGGCGCGACGGGCCCCGATACGGTGAACTCACGGCGGTCAGGACTGCGCCGCCGCTTCTTCCTCGGCCCTTTCCTGGGCCACCTGGCGTGCGTTCTCCTCCAACATCTCCAGGTCCGCGGCCACCACCAACCGGGAGGCGACGGCGTGTTCCACCAGCCGCGCGCGGCGGTTGACCGCCAGTTGCTGCTGGCCGCCGCGCAACCCCCGCACGCCCTGGCGGGAGAGTTTGTCGCAGACGTTGTCGAGTTTGCGGTTGAAGCGGGTAATGGTCCACCCCAGCCGTGCTGCTGCCTGGGCGGACGTGGGGATGGAGGCACTCGATCCACGGCCCCGAAGGACCGCCTCGGCCAAAGACAGGATGAGTAACTTCTGGGATTCGGTCAGCGACACCGGCCCGATGGTGGTCTCACCCACCTGCACCCGTTCCGGTGAGGACGATTCGAATGCCGGGCTCTCCCCCACCAGCCCGATCTCATAGGTGGTGGGGCCGGCGGTGAACAGCACGGAAGTGTGGGCGAACACCAGCGGAAGCCGGGCGCCGGGAGCGAGCCAGGCCTGCATGTTGCCCTCGGAGTCCGAGACGGTGGCGGACAGCCGGGAACCGGTGTTGGTCAGCCACCACAGGTCGTCCTGATAACTGATCGTCAAGAACTGGCGATGTAGGTAGGGGTTCTCATCGACCACCAGATCCGCTTCCCGGCCGATGGTGAACGGCGTGGCGGGTTCGACGTCGAACCATTCACCACAGAACTCCACCTTCATTGTTTGCCTCCCCCGATGTTGATCAAGCGCATGCCTCGCTCCATTCTGACAGCCTATTGAACTGGCTGGAGATTGCGGCCACTTCTATACATACCCGCTCCGGGTGGTCGGTGAGGGTGATGTCGGTGGCGCTGGTCCGTTCGGTCTGCTCGCCGGTGGCGGGCACCTGCCGCCAGGCGTACTCCAACTCACCGTCGTAGTCGGGCGCCTGCCAGGTGAATGTAATGGTCGCCGGATCGGCGTTATCCCGTTCACCGGTCAGTCCAATCGGGGGGTCGGGCCGGCTCGCGGCGGGCGCCGAAGGCTGCGGCAACATGGTGGGACCGGCCTGCTCGGGTTGGTCCTCCGGAGCGTTGACCGCACCGTAGATCACCACCCCGGCGACCACCCCGATCACCGCGAGCGAGGCCGCCAGCGTCAACCACCGGCCCCTGCGCCGCTGCGGCGGAGCCGCCTCGCTCTGCGGGTCGGCGTTGCCGGGCGACACACCATGCCCTGTGGCGGCCTCCTGCGCCGCCTGGCTGTTCCCGGAATGCGGGGCCGCTGTGGGGGGCGTCGCTGCGCTGTGAGCCGCTCCGGCGGATGGCACTATCTCAGGCGCCCGGACGCGGGTGGGGGCCGCTGCCACCCCAGGTTGTCCCGGAAGGCCGCCACGGTGACCGTCGAGGTTGGCGGCCGCAGCGCCGGCCGACTCCCCGGCCAGTGCGGGCGCGGAGGCCCCGGTGTTCGTGTCGCCTGTCGTCGTGGTCGGCGTTATCTCCACTACCGACCGCACTCGGGTGCGCAGGTCCTCCCCCACGGCATCAGGCACGTGGATCCAGGAGGTGTCCGGCAGATCCAGGCTGGTCTGGGCCAGTTGGAGTTCCTGCTCGATCCGCTGCAGGGCGCGGGCGAACTCGGCGGCCGACCCGAAGCGGTGCTCGGGCTTCTTGGCCATCCCGCGACGAAGCGTCTCCTGCAGGGAGTCGGGCACGTCATCGCGCGGCAACGGCGGAAGCGGTTCATGTTCGATCCGGGAGATCATCTCCAACGCGGAGTTCTGCCCCGACCCGCGTTCGAACGGCGAGCGCCCGGCCAGCAACGTGTACACGGTGGCAGTCAGGGCGTAGATGTCGGCGCCCACACCGCGGGGGGCGCGTTCGTCGAAGAATTCCGGCGCCGACCACGGGATGGACATGCCCACCGCTTCGGCCTCCTGGGCACTGTGCTGGACCACCGAGATGCCGAAGTCGGTCAGCGCCGGCCAGCCGTAATCGGTGGTGAGCACATTGGCCGGTTTGATGTCCCGGTGCAGGATCCCGGCCCGGTGGGCAGTTTCCACGGCGCCGGCCAGCCGGATGCCGATCCGCACCGACTCGGCCACCCCCAGCGGGGCGGTGCGATAGCGCACCGACAAATTGGGCCGGGGGCAGTACTCCATCACCAGGTAGGGCCGGCCGTCACCGGCAGTGTCCGCGTGGTAGATCGTCACGATCGAGGGGTGGGCGGACAGTTGCGCCATCACGTTGGCCTCGGCCACGAACTGGGCGCGGCTGGCCGCGTCAGTGGTAGGGGCAAGCAGCACCTTCACTGCGACCTGACGGCGCGGGAGGTCCTGGGAGTACAGGAACACGTCCGCGAACCCGCCGGAGCCCAGGAGTCGCTCATAGGTGAATCCTGGGATGTGCGGAGGGTCCGACGGCGGGCGGGTCGCCACCTAGTTCCCACCGCCTTGCCCACCGCCATAACCCTGCGGGCCCGCATACGGCGTGCCACTGTGATGCCCGTGGGGCGACGCGGGAGCGTGGCCCGGATAACCCGCCGATGAGCCCGGATAACTGCCGTATCCAGCGGATTGGCCCGGATAGTTGCCGTATCCAGCGGATTGGTCCGGGACGTAACCGTAGGCAGCATGCACCTCGGCGGCGGGCGCGTCCTGACTGTGCTGACCCTCGGCCTGCGCCGGGCCGTCGGAGTCGTCGCCGGCGGGAAGATCCATCCGTACCTGCACCGTGACACCGTCGCCCAGGTCCACCACGGCTCCCTGGCCGACCGGGGTGGATTCTCCGGGGTGCAGGCGGCGGGGCTCAGAGCCCGGCAGGGTGACCACGGTGCCGTTGGTGGAGTACAGGTCGGTGATCACCACGTGGTCACCCTCCGGGGTGATCTCCACGTGGGTGCGAGAGATGTCTTGTTGCTGACTGGGCACGGCCACCAGGTGCGGCGCGACCGGGCCTTCGAACCGCTGGGACTCCGGCGCGCGGCCCAGCAAAGCAGTGCGGTCCAGCAGGATCTGCTGCCCGGTGGAGATCGCCAACGTCGCCACCGGTGCCTGATGCGGGGAGGCTTCCTCCTCCCCGGCCTGCCCGGCTCCGTCTCCGGAGTTCTCAGCCGCGTCTCCGGCGTGCTCGGCCCCTTCTCGTTCCAGCGCTTCGTGCAGGTGGCCGACGAGCACGGTGTGGCCGTCGTGGTCTCCGTCATCCACCGGCGGGTGAGCGTCCGATTCCCCGGCCGCACCGGCCCCGGCGGGC